>JAFRSR010000164.1 GCA_017427485.1 Kiritimatiellia bacterium | reverse complement strand
TCCTCGCGAGCCGCCACCACGGGAGGGCGAGCGTCCTCGCGAGCCGCATCCTCCAACGCCTCCATGCCATCCTCGAATGGTATCCCCGCAAAGTGAAGCTCGAGATTTTCGTTGTGCCGGTAGACGTTGTACTTGCCGGTTTCCTCATGGACGAACGCCTGGACGGTACTGACGACGATGCAGAGGTTGTCCGCGATGTCCTCCGGCAATATCTGGAACTTCTCGTCAAGGTCGAACACCTTGACGCGCCCTTCGAACTGACGGTCAAGCTCCTGCCGGTAGGGATGCAGCACGTTTTTGAATGCATCCGCCGTCTGCTTCCGTATCGTGTCGCTCGGCGCAAACCACAGAACAAACGGATACTCCCTTGACTGAGCCTCGGCGATGATCTTCAGCGAATGTGCCGCAAGTATCGTCTTGCCGCCGCCTGTCGGAACCTTGATGCAGACAGTTGGCACGTCCTCCATCCCATTCGGCGACTTGTAGCCGTAGTCCGCGCCAAGGCGCAGCCGCGTGTCGCCCTCCGCCGTCACTGTCTTGTAGGCGGCCTCCGGCGACTCGAACGCGCACCTCTCGAAATACGCCTTGACTGTGGCCAGCGTGTTGTCTTGGTAATGCTTTAGGTTCATGTGTTCGCGTCCTTCACTTAAGGGGCTTTCGTGACATGGCGATTCGGGTTGCGCGATCGCGCTGGGCAAGGTGAACGGGAGTAGGATGCAAGCGCAGCGCTAGATTGTATAGAACCGCCGCAAGATCATATTCGCCGTTAGCATCTTGGTTCACTGCGGATGTTGAAAGAAAGACGGCAAGAGACTCGCGATTGGTCAAGTTGCGCAACATTCCCTCGTTTTTAATGTCGTCTTCGGACGGGTTGAAGGGAGGCCCTTTGTAATGTGAATCCGGTGGCGTATCCACACCGCGCCCCGTCACTTCAATGTTGAAATTCTCCTGCCCATCATCCCACCGGCAATACAGATGCCCTTTGGTATGCGCAAGGTAAACCGGATAATGCAGCCTGCGCCCAAGGGCCACGAATAGTACGGGGATGGACGAACAAGTTCCCTTCCCGCGTTTGAGAAGCCCCGTGATAAAGACGTCTTCGACGTTCTTGAAAAATCTCGGCGAAAGCATATCGTTCATCGCACCCGATTTGATCAGATCCATGTTGTAGTCGCATTTCAAGTCTTGCTGTATGGTCAGCGCGAGGGTGACGGCCTTGAACTTTGCAAGCGAATGATCGTACCGTGCCGCGTTTTTTTCATACGCCGGCAGATACTTCTGTTCCAGTCGCTTGGCAATTGCCGCCCATTCGTCAAGTTTCGCCACATACTTTGCAGTGTCCACCAATTCGGTTCGTGTGACATTCCGAGCGCAGATGATGTTCATGCGACCGATGTCCACGCGATCAAGATTCTCAACTGGCATCTCGAACAGTTGACGTGGCGTAAGGGGCTTAAATTCGGTCTTCCCGTCATCCCCGGCGACGAACCGCCTCACGAACTCAACTTCTCCATCAGCACTTGTGACCAGTACCACTTGTGAGTCACTCGTAACAACGTAGCGTATAGGCTTTCCCCAGGAGTTCGTTCGGCAGTTTTCGACGCAAGGCGAGAATTTGCAAAGTTCATCAATGGTTTTCGGCAGTTGGCCGTTTAGAGCGCAATACTTCTTTAACTCGCGTTCCAAAATTTGCATCTTTGAAAGAGTGGAGGCCTCATCAGGAACACGGGTTATCAAGCCGTCGAAAACGACTCCAAGTCCAAAAGAAATCATGCAAAGCAAGATATAAACAATTTTCCTCATGTGCGTCTCCCCAGTCTGGCATTCGTCGTGCAATCCATTCTTATTCCCATAATTTAACAGTGTTGAGTAATGTTCGCAAGAGTGCCTAATGAGCCGAAGAGAAAAAACACCGCAAACGACAGACTTACACTAATCCGCAAAATCCGATTTTGGGGGAATGTGGCCAGGATGCTTGCCAACAACATGAGAACCGCACCCGTTATCCAACGCCAATCGGAAAATGGCATCCCGCCGCCATATCCCAGATCGCCAGTAAGCAAGCAAATGACATGGCCAAAGCAGAAGATTTCGGACACATAACCCAACGGACACTCCGCAATCTTAAAACCACCAATCGGCAGCGAGACGACACATATTTGCCAGACGGCAACAAAGCACCATATCGCGATGAACTGAACTATCGATTTCCTGTATCGGATATAATTCACGACTCCCTCCTTACCATGACGGACGCACCGAATAATAGTCAGGAACCCTTCTCAACTTCTTGCTAAGGCTGTATGTGTCCACATCATGCGGTCCGTGTCCAAACAAATAGCCCCAAAAACTGGGTGCCGACCAATCTACCGTCCCTCCCGTAGGCGGTCCGATAAAGATATTACCGCTTCCATCATATACACATTGATTTCCATGCCCATCTACCGGAAGAGACCGCATTTCATATACACCTCCCGGATGATAATCATTTAAGAATAAAGGCTCCTTCACCGGATCTTTCCACTTCGACACATCTGGGTTCACTGGCTTTCCGTTTTTACGAATGCAAAGTTTGCTTGGGCACTTGGGCAGAACTATCCACCAGGCACCTCGCGAACGTTCCAGTTCTAGCCATTCATTGAGTACTTGGGTATCAGTATAATAATCATTCCCATGCCATGTAAGGCCGTGCATGGGCACTCCCTTCTCACGTAGGCTATCCTCTGCGTCGCCAAGCGTGTACATGCCGTGCGGATCGACGTTCTTGACGGGATTGTTCCCGACGAACTGATACAGATTCGGAGAATCCTTCTCCTCGATCGGATCGCGCGTCGTCCATCGCCCCACGCTCGGGTTGTAGAACCCGACCGCCGGGATCACCAGCGCAAGAACTGCGCCAAACAATAGCGCACCCTCAATTGTACATTTTACACTTTTCATTTTCCATTTGCCTCCTACCTCCTCGTCACCAAGTCGTAGGGCGTCTGACGGAACTCGATCTTCAGAGCCTCCAATGTCGGCGCCATCAAACGGCACGCCTCGCCATAGACGACGATCTTCTCATATTCGGGAGGGCGAGCGTCTTGGGAGGGCGAACGTCCCCGTGAGCCGTCCCCGCGAGCCGATAGATCCGCCTGTATCACCTCCAGCGTCTTGCGCGTCAGCACATTGCCGCCGTTCACGCTCCTGTCCTTGAGGATGCCATTGTACAGAAGCACATACGCCGTTCCCTCATGTATGCCAAGAACGGTTGACTTTGTCCCTTCAATTTTACATTTTACATTTTCAATTTTACATTCGCTCCACGGCGTCTTCGTCTCGGAGAACCACACATGCGCCGCCATCACGTCAAACGGGATGTCACCCGTCAGCGAACCGTCCTCGTTCAAGATTGCCTCGCCCAGCTCGTAGTAACGGAATCCGCCGCCCCCCTGCCACTTCACCGCCTTGGAGATTCCGCCCTGCTCGCCGTCCACGACCTTCTTCATCCGCACCGCACAATGCGTCTTCGCGTGGTCGCCCATCTCGATGCCGATCCAACGCCGCCCCATCTTGTGCGCAACCGCCGCCGTCGTGCCAGAGCCAAGAAACGAATCCAACACCAAGTCGCCCTCGTCCGTCGCAATCTCCAACACGCGCTTGATCAACCTCTCCGGCTTCGGCGTCGCAAACGGCGACTGACCGTCAAACACCTTCAGAACTTCCTTCTTCGCCTCGTCCGTATGCCCGACATCCTTGTATTCAAACAGATTCGTTGGCGGCACATCGCCAACGGCGGAAAGATATGTCTTCCGACGGATGCCGCCCTTGCCGTTCTTCGTGAAGTAGAACTTCGGCCACGGCCCTTTCTTCAAAACCGCCAACGCACACTTCTAAGACCCGGCAGGATTCATAGCTTCCTTCGAAGGGCCTGCTGGGCTGCTGGCCCTGGTGGCTTCCTACGCGGAGGTCACCGGCGGAGCCAGTACGGTCGGGCTGAAACCAACTGTGACCGCAT
>JAFRSR010000163.1 GCA_017427485.1 Kiritimatiellia bacterium | reverse complement strand
CGTCTCCGTGACGACGAGGCGCATCGCGTCCGCCTCCGCCGGCACGAACGAGACCTTGCGGAGGCGCAGGTAGTTCGCGTCGTCCTTGAACACGGTGCGCCGCGCCCATGCCGTTCGTGCGGAAATTCGCCGTCGCCCAGTCGGCGTTCTGCAGCACGACCGCGCCATGTACAGCCGTCGCCAACATGCCGGCAAGCGCCGACCAGACAGTCATTCGCTTCATATCCTGTTCCCTTTCATTTATCGAACGCGTACGAACCACGATTCAGCCCCACGGCGGCGTGCGGGATGTCGTCTTCGACCTGCACCACGAGTGTATCAAATTTGACCTCCTTCTTCAATGACGGAGCTCGCCGAGGTCGACCGCGACCGCCGCCCAAACCGCCATCAAGGCCCTTTTTCTCATCTTCTGCGATCCTTCTCTCCGGCGCGTACCGCTTGCGCGGCGCGCCGATTTCATCTGACCGTACTCGTACATGGCAACAACATATCGCAGTCTCGCCTTTTCCGCAAGACGTGCACGCGGAAAACGGATACGTATCACCGGAAGAGGAGCATCGTGCCCTTCGTGTTGCGGATGGTCAGGACGCCGTTCTCGACCTTGACGACGACGTGGTCCGCCGGCTCGCCCGAAACGGTCACGGAGAGCTTCGCCTTTGCATCCTCCTCCGCGAGGCCGTAGAGCGGGCACACGGGAATCCGGCTGCGCGTGGGGGCGGCCGCGTAGTCCACCGAGATCGCGCCGACGTCCGCGAGCATGTCCGCCGCCGGGTTCTCGAACGCCAGCACCGACGCGAGGTCCGCCGTATTCGGCGCCACGTTCCGGAACGCGAGCGTGCCGCCTGCGAACTTGAACTTGCCGGCGAGCGTCGCGCCCGTGCCGGTGGCCGCCACGTCGCCGTAGATCACCGCCGCGTTCTCCGCCGCGCCGTTCGCGAGCCGCGCGCCCGAGGCGAGCGTCACGCCGCCCTGCACGTACCCGTCCGGGCACACCGTAAGTTGGAGCGTCTCCTCCGAGAAGAAGGTCTGCGCACCGTCCCCGACCTTGTAAGACACCGGGATCCCCTTTCCGCTCCACGGGCCGGCGCTGCCGGTGAAGTCCACGGTCTGGATGCGGAAGCTGTGCCAGCCGCGCCCCAGCATGGTGGTGTACGTTTCTGTCGTGGCGTTGTTGTTCGTACCGATCAGCCCCGTGTCCACGCCGTCGATCCAGAGCGCGCAGCAGTCATCGTACTGCGTGCGGAACGTCCAGTCCTTGTCGGCGTTCTCCTCCGTCACGAGGAACCAGCCGTCGTAGCGGTTCACGGTGTAGCCATTGAACCAGGGGGCGTTCGCGGAGGTCGAGCCGCTGTAGATCGTGAGCATCTGCAGGTTGTTCGTGATGCAGCAGAAGTCCCAGTCGAAGTCGGCGTCCTTCCACAGCAGGTTCACCTTGGACCCGACCTTGGCCGCCGTGCCCTTGTAGTGGCTCCAGCGGACGGTGTTGGCGTTGTTCGGGTCGCCGAAGTCCGCCGCCGGGCGCATCTTCAGGTTCTTCACGCTGAAGTTCGCGTAGCCGGACATCGAACCGCACTTGTAGCCGACCGTCCGCGCGTTGCCGAACGCGCCGGAGTTGTCGATCGTCACGTGGCGGAACGTGTGCCAGCCGGCCGTCAGCGTCTTGTTCGTCGTGACGGTCGAGTTGCCGCCGGCATGAACGAGCTCGCCATCGATCCAGAACTGGATCCGGTCGTCGCAGACGAAGCTGAACGACCACTGCCCTGCCGCGGCATCCTCCACGTAGAACTCGCCCACGGCGTACGCCGCCTGGCGGTTCAAGTTGCCGAACGGACGATCTCCCGACGCGTACTTCGTGAAGAGGAAGGTCTCGTCGTGCGTGATCGTGCCGCGCGTGGTGCCGCCGATCGCCTTGTTGAAGCGGCTGGTGATGCAGCCGTCCACGCCCGGGAGGGCGCTGAAGTCGCGCGACGTGAACACCGCGCTGCGGTTCGTCGCGATGTCCACCGTCGCCGTCGCTCCCTCGCCGAGGGCGAGTCCGCCGAGGAGCGACGCCGCGCCCTCGAGGCCCGCCGTGAAGCCGTCGCCGACCGTCCACTTGCCGCCGACCGCGCCCTGCACCTCGTTGGTGCCCTTGAGCGTCGCCGCGCCGTTGAGCGTCACGTCGCCGTTGCCGAGAAGCGCGGTCGTCCACGTGGCCGTCGTGCCGTCCGTCTGGTTGAGCGTCCAGCCGTCCGTCTTGTCATACCCGAAGAAGAGCGGAAGGTAACGCGGGATCGCCCAGCTGGTGGCGGCGTTGAACGCGCCGCCCTTCAGCACGAGCGCGCCGCCGTCCGTGTTGTCCTCCCACTTCGAGTCGAACCCGGCGCCGCTGTAGTTGAGCGTACCGCCGTTCTGGACGAACTGCGCGGAGTAGTACGCGCCGGTGATTACGTTGCCGTTGCGTATCCAGATCGTCGCCCGATCCACCGTCACCGTGCCATCGTTCAGACAGAATTTCGAGTGCGGCCCGTCTCGGCCGACAATGAACGTCGTGCCGGTGTGATTGAGCATGCCGCCATCCACGGTGAAGACAGACTCATGCGTGTTCGTGGAAACGCCGGTGTAACCGAGGGTGAGCAGACCGGTCGTCAACTTCGTGCCCGCGCCGAGGGTCATGTACGCGGACGACCAGACCGACCCCCATCCGAGATAGAGGTTGACGAGGTCAAACGTCGAATCGAGGAACGTGACGTTGACGGTCGAGTTCGAGGCGTCCGCGATGCCCACCTGCCGGCAGGAGATGTCCACGTTCGAGAACGTGCCGCTCTTGCGTATGCGCAAGGCCCCGCTGCCCGTCCTGGCGCAGCTCGCGGTGAATCCATCCTGGAGGGCGTTGTTGAGATACGCGTAACCGTTGGTGATGTCGAACGTGCCGTTGACGGGTACGTCGTAGACGATGTTGCCGGCCGTCTGCAGGAACGTGGCGCCTTCGGCGACGGTGATCGGGAAGCTGATCGTCGCCGTGCCCGTGCCGTTGTCGATCGTGTTCACGCCGGAATCCACGAAGACGGGCACGTTCGCGCCCCATGTGTTGCCGTAGACGGACAGCCTGCCGCCGCGGAGCCGGATGCCCTCGGCAAGGGTCCAGTTGGCGGTCGAGCCTTCCGCTCTCAGGGCGCCACCGTTCGTGATGACGATCGACTTGAGGTTGACCGCCGCGTTCACGATGCCGAAGTACGGCGTGGTCAGCAAGGTCAGCGTCTTGCCCGGCCCGATGACCGAGGCCGAGTTCCGTACGTACGCCGTCTGGTTGCCGCGCACGTCGAAACGTTTCGTCCCGCCCATCGTCGCGTCATCGTCCAGCACCATGTCGCTGAAGGCATAGTAGGCGGTCGTGTTGTGGTTCACGATGGCACCCTTCCCGTCGCAGCCGTCGCCGGCGACGGTGACGAGCTTCTCGCGCGTCACCATGCTACGCGGGGCGTTGTCCGTCGCAGCGTTGAAGTTGACGTCGAGCGTGCCGCCCTTCGCCACCACGATCGGGGAGGAGTCCGCCGTGCTGCCGAGCGGACCCGTGAGGTCTTCGCCCATCTTGAACACGCCGTTCGAGACGATGACTGTCTGCGCGTCAAGCCCGCCCGTCGCGTTGAACGTGAACGTGCCCGCGCCGGTCTTGACGATCGTGCCCGGGCCGCCGAGCTTGCCCGCGCCGTTCAGAGTCACGTTCGCGTCGGCGGAGACCGTCACGTCGTTCGCCTCCACGTCGG
>JAFRSR010000162.1 GCA_017427485.1 Kiritimatiellia bacterium | reverse complement strand
GGCCGCAGCCTATGCATAGTTCCTGGTCAACATACGCTCTCATCTTGATTCTCCTTTTGTTTGTCAATCCAATGTTAGCAGCAAAGCCATCTTGAACGGCTTTTCGGCGCGGACCCAATGTGCGCCGTTCTTGGCGAACGCGAAGTTCTCCCCCGCCTTGATGGTGTGTTCCCTGCCCTCGAGGCCGTGCAGCCGTCGACCGGTGCATTTTCCGCCGCTATCGAGAAGACTTGACCTTTTACATCGTTCATGATGGCGCATATTATACCATTTCCGTTCGCGGAAATATGTTGGCGCGCCAACATTCAGGCAATTTTATTCTTGTCGCACCAGCATTGACTTTTGAACCCGAAAATGCGATAATACTGCCGTCTTTTGCTTAGGTTTATTATGCCATGAAACGGCGTGGTGCACTGAGGCGGAAGGCGTCGTTCTTTACCATTCATGGAAATCGCGTAACTGCGTGTTGTGCTTCGAACGAAAGACGACCAATCAAACGGCGAGGCAGAATATGTGGTATCGCAGAGTGTATACAGGCACTTTGCGTACCCTATTCTGTATTTCGCCAAATGGTACTTGGTCGTGCCTCGTTTGAGATACAGTCTGGGGTACGCTTTTTTCATGTTGGTAGGACGATGAACAAGGAGCATGTATGAAGAAGAACGAAGCGCGAAAGAAAAGCACGGCTCCTGTGAAGATCGACGGGAACGGCGTGGAGAAATCCTACGCCGCGTGGATTGCTGCCCTTAAGCGCCGCTACCGCGCAACCCAGATCAAGGCGGCGGTCGCCGTCAATTCCGCGCTGATTGAGTTCTATTGGAATCTCGGAAAGGATGTGCGCGAAAAGTATGTCGGTACCAAAATCTATGGTACGGGCTTCTTCCCACGGTTGAGCATCGACCTCAAGGGATCCATTCCAGACGCCGAAGGGTTCTCCACGCAAAACCTCCGCTATTGTCTGCATTTCTATGAACTCTACAGTATGCAACCAAATTTCCAACAACTTGTTGGAAAATTGGTGAACGTTCCTTGGGGGCATCATTGCACCATCATCGACAAATGTAAGAATGACCCAGAAAAGGCCCTGTTTTACGTGTTGAGAACGCTTAAGAACGGGTGGAGCCGCAATTCGCTTTTGAACTGGCTTTCGACCGACCTCTACGAGCGCGAGGGCAAGGCGCAGACGAACTTTGAACTGACGATGCCGTCCGACGACTGCGACCTGGCGCGGCAGATTGTGAAGGATCCGCAGAACTTCGAGGTGTTCGGATTGAAAGAGAAGTATTCCGAGACCGAATTGAAAGCCGCCATCGTCGCCAACATCGAATCCACGTTGCTGTCGTTTGGCAAGGGCGTCGCGTTTCTTGGGAGAGAATACCCAGTTGAAATAGGCGGCGAGACAAAGAACATCGATCTGCTCTTCTACATCGTACCTCTTCACCGCTACCTTGTTGTCGAAGTCAAGACAGGGAAGTACGAACCCGCCGACCTCGGCCAATTGAGCGGCTACATGGCGATGGCGAAACACGTCTTGAACACGTCAGTCGACAATCAGCCCGTCGGACTTCTCATCTGCAAGGAACACAACCGCATCCTTGCCAAGTACCATCTTGAGGAACTTGGCCTGCCAATGGGCATCACGGATTACGAACTCAAGAAGGTTCTTCCCTCCAAGGCGCAGTTGGCAAAGTGCGTGGCCGACGCGGAGCGGCAGATTGCGGTGACGAGTAAGGAATAGGAAATCCGTTATGAAAACGATTGTTCTACTCTGTGTTGTAATAGTCTCGTGCAGATCCTTTGCGCAATTTAAGCCATACGACCCTAACAACCCAAATCCTTCCGAAGTAGATGTATTCAAAGCACGCAGATTTGCAGATGAAGAACGGCGAGAGGCATTTAACGTAGGAGACGCCACTTCTCTTGACGCGCAACGGCATCAACAGAATGCTATGGAGGCAGAGCGAGATGCTCACGTTCTTGAAGACCGTATGCGCGCGAATGAACAACGTCTTTGGGTGGAAGAACAACAACGTCGTCGGGTGGAAGAGGAACAACTTCGGGCGGAGGCGGCAGAACAACGTCGTCGGGCGGAAGAACAACAACGTCGTCGGGTGGAAGAGGAACAACGTTGGGCGGAGGCGGCGGAGATCACGAAGAACCTCATGGCGGACGAGACGAAAGAACTCGACCGCCTCCTCGTCAAGGTCATTTCACAGCCAACAAAGGAAACCAGCAAATGAAAATCACGATCCTCACCGGAAGTGCCCACCCCAAAGGCACGACGAACACCCTCGCCACGGCCTTCGCCGAAGGTGCCCAGACCGCGGGACACGAGGTGTTCCGCTTCAACTGCGCGACCGCGAAAGTCCGCCCCTGCATCGGCTGCAACCAGTGCGGCTGCGGTCAGCGCGAATGCGTATTCAAGGACGATTTCGTCTCCGCCCTCGTGCCGAGGCTGCTGGAGGCGGATGTCGTCGTCCTCTGCGCCCCGACCTACTACTTCGCGCTCTCGCCGCAGCTCGCGACGGTTGTGAGCCGCTGGTACAGCGTCAACCCGCAGATGACCGGCGGCAAGCGCAGCCTGCTGATTGCCGCCTGTGAAGGTCCCGCAAAGGACGTCATGGTCGGCATTGAGGCGACCTACGAACGCATCCTCAACTGGATGCATTGGCAGGATGCGGGCCGCATCATAGCCGGCGAATGTCCGACCGCCGCCGCCCTCGAGGACACCGACCTCGTCCAGCGCGCCCACGATCTCGGGTTCAGCATGAAATAAGGAAGGATGATGCCATGTGCACCTACAAGAAGATCAACATTGTCGATGCGCCGCGCACGGAGCTGCACGACGCCCTGGAACTGACCGGTTGCGAAGTCTCGATCAACGAGCTTCTGGCGGGCGGAGCTGTTCCCTTCGTCCACGAGCACAAGGCCAACGAGGAGCTGTACGGCATCCTCGACGGCAATGGCGAACTCTACATCGACGGCGAAGTCGTGCCGCTCGTGGCGGGCGACTGGTTCCGCATCGACCCCGCCGGCCACCGCGCCATCCGCGCGGCGGCGGACTGCGGCATCAAGTACCTCTGCATCCAGACGAAGCGCGGCTCGCTCGAGGCCTTCACGGCGAACGACGGCGCCCTCTGCCCCGACAAGGCCCCCTGGCACAAGTAGGGCGTACGCCCGATCCACGTCGGCATGATCCACGCATTTGATTACCATGAGCTTGACGCGGGGATTCACCCTCCGCCGCGCCGCCTGACCGCCCACGCCCGCACCTCGCGCGAAAAACCCGCCACGTCGCCCCGTGACGGGCTTTTCGCGTCTGGTCAGTGGCAGCGTCCGTTTGCGCGGCGCGGACAGTTCGACTTGGCCGCCCCGCCCGTGCCGAGGCATCGGTAGCAAATCTCATTGGCGAGCGGTGCGCCGGAGAAGTAGTCGTCAAGGTTCTTGAGCGTCGTCTCGGCAATGTTGGCAAGCGCCTCATGCGTGAGAAACGCCTGGTGCGAGGTGACGATCACGTTCGGCATCGAGACAAGCAGCGAGAGCGTCTTGTTCTGGCGCGCCACATCAGAACGATCCTCGTAGAACCATTCGCTTTCCTCTTCATAGACGTCAAGCCCCGCGCCTCCGACCGTTCCGCCGCGCAACGCCGCCAACAACGCCTCCGAATCGACAAGTCCGCCGCGCGACGTGTTGATGAGCGTGAAGCCGCGCTTCGCCTTGGCGAGCGTATCGGCGTTGATGAGGTGTTTCGTATCGGGCAAAAGCGGACAATGCAGCGAAACGACATCCGATTCCGCGAGGAGCTTGTCGAGCGTCACGTATTCGAGTCCGCTCGTCGGATTCGGAAATGCGTCGTAGGCGAGCACGCGCATACCGAAACCCTTGCAGATGTCTGCGAAGATGCGACCGATCTTGCCTGTGCCTATTACGCCTACCGTCTTTCCGTGGAGGTCGAAGCCGGTGAGACCAGCCAGCGAGAAGTTGAAGTCGCGCGTCCTTGCCGCCGCCTTGTGGATGTGGCG
>JAFRSR010000161.1 GCA_017427485.1 Kiritimatiellia bacterium | reverse complement strand
CGCCATGAGCGCGAGGCTCTTTTTCGGACGGCCGTCGATTGCGACATCGGACGTGGCAAGCACGTAACCGGTGTCCGTAAAGGGAAGTGACTCCGCCTCCTCCACGTCCGCCGTGCAGGTCGGGGCGAATGTCAGCGTCTTCTTCGCGGTGAGGTGCTTGTCCGCCAGCAAGTCGCTCGCTCGCGCGATGTAGTTGCTCCCGATCGTGAGCGTCACGTTGGCGTTCACGGTGGGCGGGCCCTTGAGACGCGACACCCGAAACGTGTTGTTGGACCTGCAGGTGAAGGTCGTCCCGGGGGCGAACTCGTAAAGGTCGAACACGTCGCAGAAAGCCTGCGTGTCAGGATAGAAGCGCGACCCCGTGCCGAACGAGAGGAGCGGCGGCTTGCCGTCAGGGCATTTCCAGCCGATGTAGTTGTCCGCATAGCTGGCCGAGACGGTGGCGTTCGTGACGTAGATCGGCCCCGGCGAACGGAACGTGTGGTTTTCGCGGAAACGATAGTCGGAGTTGATGTTTATGCCTTTCAGGACGAGCGTGTGCCCGTTCTGCTCCGTGGTGGATTGGCTGAAGACGCCCGCCTGCGTTTCGTCCACCTTGCCGAAGACCGTGTCGCTGCGCAGGACAAAGCGGCAATAGTAGGTGATCCGCCAGCTCGGGCTGCGGAAGGCGAGAGAATAGCCGCCGCCGGACGTCGCCGCGCCACCGCGGCCGACCTCGAAGGTGACATGCTGCGCGCTGAGTGCGTCCCCAGAACCCTCGACAAGTGCCGTCGCGCCGTCCTCCACCTTCACGTACGAGTTGCCGGTGGAGGTATCTTTTCTCCCCCATGCGTCCGCGTGGGTGCCGACGTATGTGCCCTCGCGCACGACGATCTGCTTGATGCGGTCGCGGATGGCGATGTCGTTCGTACCATAGAAGCGGCCGAGGCCCGTCTTGACGAGCGTCGTGTCCGCCGGGTACTCCGCCAGCCCGAAGCGCGCGAACACCTGGGAGAAGTTTTCGGTTCTCGACTCGCCCGCCTTGGCATACACGAAGAACTCCAGCTCGCCGGAATCCGGCTCGGAGCCCTCCTTCTTCGTGGTCGTGCCCGAGACGTAGGCGAGCTTCGTGTACGCGGCGCCGCCGCGCACACGGTTGTCCTTCACGTAGAGGTCCGTGCAGTCCGCCGCCGAGACGGGATACGTGCCGTCCACGCCGCTCACCGCGCCGACGACGTTCGTGAACACGTTGTTCGTGACGGTGAGGTTGGCCGTGCCGCTTGCCGCCACGGCCACGCCCGCGCAGTCGGCAAAGCCGAGACCGGTCACCGTCACGTCCGAACCGCCCGTGACCGAAAGGATGCTCGTCGCCGTGCCGTCCGTCACCGTAAGCACGGAGCAGCCGTTGTCGCCGAGGAGGGTCAACCCGCTCGCTCCCGAGACCGCCACCGGCGCCTCGAAAAAGTATTTCCCAGCCGGAAAGAACACGACGCTGCCTGTACCGGAGAGGGGCGCGAGGCCAGCCGCGAACGCCGCATCGTTCGCGACCGCGTTCGCCGCGCCCGGCAACACGCCCCAGTCGCGCACGTTCACCACGCCAGCCGGGATGTCATAGGCGAGGGAGATCGTCTTGGAGTCCGTCGCCACGGTCTTCCACAGTTTCGCCTCGTCGACGTTTGACGTGAACGTCGGCATCCCCGCGACCGAGACGAACGAGGTGGCAACCACGTAGGACGTACCTGCATCGAGCTGGTCAAGATTCTTGACGGCGAGCGTCGCGCTACTGCCGAACGTGAGCGTTTTCCGCGCGCCGAGCGAAATGCCCGCGGAGATCTCGTTTGCCCGCACCGTCCAGGTCTTGTTGATTGTGGGGGTAACGTTCGCACAGATGAACGGGCTCCCCTCCAAGGGAGGCAGTGTGATCGTCGACGCTCCCGCAGAAGCGATGAACGTACCCGGCTCGAAGGAGACGAGGGCGAAGCAGTCAGCGAACGACTGCCCGTCCGGTCCGAACGCGCCGCGATTCTTGACCGTGCAGAGCGGCACCTTGTTCGGTCGAGCCCAGTACGTGGTGTTGTGCGCCACGAGCGCGCCGCCGTCCACGACGATCTCGGCTGTGTTCGTAAAGCCGTAGCCATAGCGGAAGCGGAGCTGATAGAGTCCGGTAGTGTTGCCGTTGCTTCCAAGCGTATGTCCGCCGCCGAGCAGGGTGAGTTTGTGTCCGTTCTGGTTGATGATGCCGTAAGTGAACATGCCAAATTGCCTCGCGAGGCCCAGTGCGATCGTCGCGTCGCTCTGGAGCTCGAACGTGCAGCGATTCATCACCTCGTAGTTCTCGTTTCCTCCGAAGACCAATGCGCCGGTGACTCCGTTGACAACGGCGTCGGCATGCCCGTGTCCATTGAGGTAGAAAGTCTTGTAGTTGCACATCGCCGAGCCGTTGGCGGCCTTGTTGTTGACGAGCACCGATGCGCCGCTGGAGACGGTGACGAAGTTCCCTCCGAGCAGGTCGCCGAGGACGCGCGCCTCCCAGACGCCTTCCTTCACGCGCAGGCCGAGGCGTGTACTTGTCCACAGGTTGGTCGACACCAGACGTCCCTCGCCGTACTTCTCGATGATGTCGTCATGCGCGAATTCGTGACCCTTCTCGGCGAAGAGCGCGTCCGCGCATGTCTTCAAGTCCTTCGTCTCGCCGGCCGGGACGGTGATCGTCCAGATTTCGGCCGTAGCCGACAGGGCCCAAAAGCAGGCGATTCCCATCGCTGCCGCACGCATGACTGATGATCCAATATGCATTCTCTGCTCGCTTTCACTTCGGCGCGCACCGCTTACGTCGCACGCAGAACTGTAAAGATTAAAGTGCTATGTGGCGTTATCATATCATACGCCAGCTTTTTTCGCAACTCTGCAAAAAGGAAATTACTTTCCCCGGCCGACGATGCGGATGGACGAGACCTCGAAGCCGTGGGGACGGTCTGCCGAATCCCGGCAGAGCCAGATGCCGTAGAACAGCGTGATGCGTTGGAGCTTGCGGACGTCAAGGCCGCCGGCCGGAGGTTGTGTGCCGTCTTTCCTCCAGTGGGAGAAGAACTTCAGTTCCGAGAGCGGGATGCGCGTCTCGGTCCACTCTGCGCGCAGGGGCAGATTCGTGCCCCAGGTGAAGCCGTCATTCTGGGTGAAGGACACCTCTACCGTCTTGGTGTCCGGCGTCGTGGCCCGCGCGCGTATGACGACCTCCTTGCCCGGTCCGGCGCCTGGGAACATTCGGTTCATCTCCTCCGTTGCCACGGAAATGGTCACGGGACGGCTCTTGCGCGCCCCCAGGTATTCGCTGGCGGGGGATTCGTAAACGATTCCGTCCGCATCCTGCACGAACTCCCAGAGGTCGGCGCTCTCGCAGACCGGTGCGGCGAGGTTTCTGTCGTTGCAGACGTATTTTGCCGCCCCCGGGAGATTGTCGCGATTGGGAAACCCGCGATAGACGTTGTTGCTCCAGCTTATCCGCGTGCCGGGACGACCTTTGTAGATCTGCGTGCCGGGGCTGTTGGCGAAACGGCAGTCGGCGACCACGAGGTCGCCGCCGCGCTGATCCACGATCACGGTGCCATCCAGCTTGAACCGTGTATTGTTGAGGAACCAGGAACCGAGTATCTGCACGCCGCCACCCTCGACCAGATAGCCGATCGTCGCCGTGTCGGCATAGCAGTCGCGCACAAGGTTGTCCCAGCCCGCGATATGGAAGCAGACTGAGTTCTCCAGCATCTCCGGCAACCGCCCGCCCTCGCGCGGCGGCACGGTCCCGCCCCAGGCGTGGCATCCGGTGAGGCGGTTGCCGCCGCCGTCCATCCGAAAGCCGACCGTCCAGTCGACCACCAGGCAGTCCGTGTACGTGCCGTCGCAGCCCGACGAGTAGAGCGCTGTGTTCCCGGCGAGGCCGCGCTTGGTGCAGCGGAAATACAGGTCGTTCGCGAAGATCCCGCCGCCGCCCGCCTCGCCGTTCACGCGAAGGCCGAACTTCTTTCCGTTCAGGAACGTCACGTTCCGCATGTAGAATGGACTAAAGCCGTCCAGCGCCATGCAGGAGGCCAGGCCGTTCCCGTCGATGATCCCTCCGTTGAAGAACAGGTTCCACGTGCGCCAGTAGGGGCGCGCGTCGATCTTCACCACGTAGGCGAGTTCCTTCTCCGCCCTCAGCGTCGCGCCCCGGTTCAGCTGGAGGGAGCAGCGGTTGGTCACCATCAGCGTCGCCGACATGCGGTACGTGCCCTTCGGTATGTAGAGCGACCCTTCGGGAAGTGCATTGACGGCCCGCTGGATGCGGGCGGAATCGCTCTCGCCCGGCAACGCCGGAAAATCGTCCAGCGACATGTCGCAGAAGTTTCCCCTGTCGGCGGCGCTTGCGGCGATCGTCACTGCGCAGAAGAGGAATGACGACAATTTTTTCATCGTCTTACTGCTTCACGACCTCGTAGAGCATCCGCGCGCCGTGGGGGCCGTCCACGGCCGCGGTGAAGCAGAGTTTGCCGTCCTTCACCTCGGCGGGCACGGTTCCAAGCCGCTTGCCGCTCGTCTCCAGCTCGTACACCGTGTAGGCGGCGGGCTCCGCGAGCGCGAGCGCGACCTGCGCCGTGCCGTTGCGCACGAGCGATCCACGGCCGAATTTGAGGAGGATAGTCTTCTCCGGGTCGGCGAACTTCGTGCCCTCGCCCTGGACGTCCGTGAGGTGCGTCACGAGGATGCGCCGCGAGGCGGCGACGGGCGCGCCGTCGAGCGAGCTGGCCCAGACGGTGGCGGCCGCGCCCCCGAGCGTCACGGAGATCGCCCCGGCGCTGAACGCGCCGTCCGGCGCGAACCCGCCGCACGTGCGCGGCGTGTCAATTGTGAAGGAACCGCGCACGCGGTCGAAGCCCAGCGAGGGATTGGACGTGACGGAACGCGCCCAGTTCGTGACGGCCGGGTCCTCGGCCTGCTCGCGCGGGATCACGCGCGCCGCGCCGGCCGCCGCCGGCGAGAGGCAGGAGCTCACGCGCATGTTCCACGCCGCGTCGCTCCACGACGGCGAGCCGGAGAACGGCTTCGTGCCCTCCGGCTTCTCGCTCGCGGGCGTGATGAGCAGCGAGGCGCCGCCCGGCGCGAGCGGCGCGATGTCGCCGCGCAGGAAGAGGCAGATGCTCGCGCGGTCGCTCGCCTGCCCGAGCGGGTCGGTGCCGAGGTTGAAGTAGCCGGGCGCGTGCTTGGGGTTCTCGAGGCAGTCCTCGCGGCTGTGCCCGTAGGCGAAGCGCCACATGCCGTCCCAGTCCTGGAGCGCCGCGACCGCGCCCGTGAGGATGCCGCCCACGCCGCGGAACATGCCGGGACCGGAGAAGTTCCACTCCGTGACGGTGAACGGCTTGTCCGCCATGCGCGTGAAGCCGAGGCGGCACGGCGGCAGGACGGGCGTGAGGATCGGGTTGCGGTTGCCGCAGCGGCTCGGCAGGCGCCAGCGCTGCTCGAGGAACTGCGGGTGGTCCACGTAGAAGTGGTCGTCGACGTAGTCGTACTCGGCGGACGCCCGCTGCAGCGGCGCGAAGTGCGGACCGCAGTTGTCGTTCGTGAGGTGCGCCTTGCAGCCGATGCCACGGAGGAACGCCTTCATGCGGGCGACCATCTTCGCCTCCATCTCGCCCATGAAGAGCGCGAACGCGGCGTTGTACGTGCCTTTCGGGACGTTGTCGGGATCGGCGTCCGGATAGAACGACGGATCGGCGGCGCGTTTCTCCAGCACCCACTTCCGCCAGGCTTCGCGCACGCGCTCGTCCGTCGCGGTCTCGCGTCCCCAGCCCATGAACAGCCCGCCCTCGTTGATGAGGGAGATGAGCGAGAGCGCCGGTTCGTCCTTGTACGCGCGGCCCGTGTACGGGTTCACGTGGTTGAGGAAGTTCCGCGAGTACGCGCACCAGTTCTCGAACGCGGGGTCGTAGAGCGCGCAAAGCGCCTTGAAGAGCTGCATGTCCACGAGGCCGTCGCGGTCCACGCCGATGTGCCGCCACTTGATCACGTGGTTGCGCGAGACGAAGAGGTCCGTCGTGAGGTAGAAGCCCTCGCGAATCGCCGTCGCGAGCAGGTAGTCGAACTTGTCCATGTTCTCCTTGCTGAGCGTGAGGCCGTCGGCGCTGCCCTTCACCGTGCCGCTGTCATGGTGGTGGAAGCGGATCGCGTTGTAGCCGAGGCGCTTGAAGCGCGTGACCATCATCTCGGCCTCCTCATGCGTGGGGAAGTTCGCCGTACCGCAGAGGTTCACGCCGTAGAGGCGCACGGGCTTGCCGGGACGTCCCTCGAACTCGAAGTGACTGCCCACGTTCTTCATCCAGCCGTACTTGCCGGACGGCGCGTCGGTGAAGCCCATGCACGAGAAGTCGAGCGCGCTCCCGGCCTCGATCGCCTTGTGGTAGGTGAGCGGGATCCAGTCGGGTCCGCGCGCGATGACCGTCGGCTCGATGGACTTCGCCACGAGCGGCTCGTCGGCGGAGACGGTGAACGCGTACGTCTGCGTCTCGCCCTTCTTCCACTTCTTCGACCCGAGCGTGCCGAGGCGGAGCGAGTAGGTGTCGCTCCAGCACCAGTTGTCCTGGATCGCAATGCCCTGCTCGCGGTCGGCAACGAACGTCAGCGTGCGCCCGGCCCCGCCGAGCGCTACGGAGATTTCCGTGCCCTTCCCACCCATCACGTGGATGCCGCCCTTCGCGGGATGGTTGAACGTGCCCTTCCGCTTCGCCATCGTCCACGGCTTGCCCGTGACGGGACCGGCCGGCTGGGTGAGCGTGCAGCCCAGCACGACGAGGTCGACGTCCTCCACGGGCGTGAACGAGTAGGATATCCTCACCTTGCCCTCGGGCAGCTGGTCGAGCGTGGCGACGGCCTTGAGGAGCACGTTCGTGGCGCCCTTCACGAGCGTGAACGGCGCGACGCCCGGTTTCTTGATCTCCCAGCCGCCCTTCGCCGAAAGCCCCTGCCAGCCGGGCAGCGCCACGAGGGTGCGGAGCGCGCAGTCCTTGTCGTCGCCGAAGCGGATG
>JAFRSR010000160.1 GCA_017427485.1 Kiritimatiellia bacterium | reverse complement strand
TGTTCGTCGCCACGAAGAAGCAGGCGCAGGAGATCGTGAAGCAGGCGGCTGAGGAATGCGGCCAGTACTACATGACCGAGCGCTGGCTCGGCGGCACGCTCACGAACAGCCAGACGATTCGCGGCAGCGTGAAGCGCATGTGCCAGCTGCAGGCCGTCGCCAAGGCGAATGGCGGCCAGCTCTCCGTGCACAAGCAGGAGGCCTCGATGCTCCGCCGCGAGCTTGCGAAGCTCGAGAAGAACCTCACGGGCATCAAGGATATGGCGGACCGTCCCGGCGCCGTGTTCGTCATCGACGTCTGCCGCGAGCAGAACGCCGTCAACGAGGCCGCGCGCCTCGGCATCCCGCTCGTCGCGATCACGGATACGAACGCGAACCCGGATCCGATCGACTACGTCATCCCGGGCAACGACGACTCCGTGCGCGGCATCGAGCTCATCGTCGAGGGCATCACGAAGGTGATCAAGGCCGCCAACGACGAGTATTCCCGCGTGGCCGCCGAGCGCAAGGCCAAGCGCGACGCCGAGGCGAAGGAGCGCGAGGAGCAGCAGAAGGCCGAGCGCGCCGCCCGCAAGGCGGCGAGCGCCGCGTCCCGCAAGGCCGAGGCCGAGGAGAAGGGCGAGGCCGCGTTGAAGAGCGTCCGCGCCAAGGGTTCGAAGGGCGGGCTCTCCACCGAGGCCCGCAAGGCCGTGCGCGCCGCCAAGGAGGCCGCCGAGGCCAAGGCGAAGGAGGCCCTCGCCGCCAAGCGCCAGGAGCAGGTCGCCGCCGCCGAGGCCGCCGTGGCCGCCGCCGAGGCGCCGAAGGCGGAATGAGTTAGGTAGTTAGGTGGTTTGGTAGTTAGGTAGTTAGAAAGTTAGAAAGTTTGAGAGAGGTTTGAAATGACAGTCACGATTGCACAGATCAAGGAACTCCGCGAAGCCACCGCCGCCGGCATGGGCGCCTGCAAGGAGGCGCTCATCGCCACGAACGGCGACATGCAGGAGGCGATCAAGTATCTCCGCGAGAAGGGTCTCGCCGTCGCCGCCAAGCGCGTGGACAAGGAGTCGAAGGAGGGCATCATCGCCCTCGCGTCCGCCGCGGACGGCAAGGCGCTCGCCCTCGCCGAGGTGAACTGCGAGACGGACTTCGTCGCGAAGACGGACGCCTTCAAGAAGTTCGTCGAGGACGCGGCGAAGGTCGCGCTCGAGGGCAAGGACATCGAGCAGACGCTGAACGACGACTACAAGATGCTCCTCACGAAGACGGGCGAGAACGTGAAGATCCGCCGCCAGGAGCGCTATGCGCTCGAGGGCGCGGGCGTGCTCTCCGGCTACATCCACATGGGCGGCAAGATCGGCGTCCTCGTGGAAGTCGGCTGCGAGAAGGCGGATGCCCCGGAGCTCGCCGAGGCGGCCCACATGCTCTGCCTCCAGATCGCCGCAAACTCCCCGAAGTACATCCAGCCCGCGGACGTCCCGCAGGCCGAGATCGACGCGGAGATCGAGATCAAGCTCAACGCCCTCAAGGAGCAGAAGGGCAAGCTGCCGCCCGAGCAGGCGCTCGTGGGCATCAAGAAGGGCATGGCCGGCAAGTTCTGCACGCAGATCTGCCTGATGAAGCAGGACTACGTGGCGGACGGCGAAGTGACGGTCGAGAAGTACCTCGACGGCGTCTCCAAGACGCTCGGCGCGCCGATCACGGTGAAGCGTTTCGTCCGTCTCCAGCTCGGGGCGTGAAGGCGATGACCGCGTCCCGCTCCACGGTCGCCCGCGAGCGCGCGTCCCTCCAGGACGTGCGCCGTGTGGTCGTCAAGGTCGGCACGCACTCGATCGCCACGAAGACGGGGCGTCCGGACTACCGGGCGCTCCGTCGCCTCGTCGGCCAGCTCTGCGAACTCCGCAAGGCCGGCCTCGAGGTCATCTTCGTCTCCTCCGGCGCCGTCGCGGCCGGGGTTGAGGCGCTGGGGCTGAAGTCGCGTCCCACGCAGGTCAACGACGTGCAGATGTGCGCGG
The DNA here is from genome assembly GCA_017427485.1 of Kiritimatiellia bacterium. Taxonomy (GTDB): domain Bacteria; phylum Verrucomicrobiota; class Kiritimatiellia; order RFP12; family UBA1067; genus RUG572. Next base: position 3,776 of record JAFRSR010000160.1, on the reverse strand, counting down.
CCGTGGGCCAGGCGCGCTTCATCTCCGAATACGAGAACCTCTTCGGCGCGAACGGGGTGAAGATCGGCCAGGTGCTGCTCACGCACGCCGACTTCGACGACCGCCGCCGCGCCGCAAACGTGCGCCGTTCGCTCGACCATCTCGTGCGCGCGGGCATCGTGCCCGTCGTGAACGAGAACGACGTCGTGGCGGACGAGGAGCTCAAGGGACTCACCTTCGGCGACAACGACTGGCTCTCGTCGCTCATCGTGAAGCTCGTGCGCGCGGACGCGCTCGTGCTGCTCACGACCGTGGACGGACTCCTCGACGCCGCCGGGCGGCGCGTGCCGTCCATCGGCTCGATCCGCGACGCGATGAAGCTCGTGCGCGCCGGCCAGAAGGGCACCCTCTCCAAGGGCGGCATGGACTCGAAGCTCCGCGCCGTCAGGAACGCCGCCCAGTCGGGCGCGCACGTGGTGATCGCGAACGCCGCGATGCCGCACATCCTGCAGGCGATCTTCTCCGGGCGCGACGTGGGCACCTTCGTGCCCGGCAGCGCCCTCTGACGGGGGCGTCCATGCGCTACGCCATCATCAGCGACGTCCACGCGAACGAAGCCGCGTTGCGTGCGGTGCTGATGGACGCGGTGGACGCGCGGGCCGACAAAATCATCTGCCTCGGCGACGTGTTGGGGTACGGTCCCGACCCCGTTGCCGCGCTCGAGCTCGTCTACCGCCGCGCGCACGTGTGCCTCGCCGGCAACCACGACGACGCCGTTTCGCGCCGGTTTCCCGTCGAGGACTTCACCGATTTTGCCGCGCAGGCCGTCGCGCGCCACCGCGCGGCGCTGTCGCAGGAGGCGATCGACTGGCTCAGGCGCCTGCCCTACACCTGCGAGTTCGAAGGCTTCGCCTGCGTGCACGGAGACTTCTCCGACCCCAAGCACTTCAACTACATCCTTGAGCCGCAGGACGCCCTGCCCTCCTGGAACGAGCGCTCCGAACAACTGCTGTTCGTCGGGCACACCCACCAGCCCGGACTCTTCGTCATCGGCGCAAGCGGCATCCCGCATCTGCTGGCGGGCGTGGACTTCACGCTGGAGGACGGCAAGCGCTACATCGTCAATCCAGGCAGCGTCGGCTATCCGCGCAGCGGCGCGTGCAGGAGCAGCTACTGCATTTACGACGACCAGTCCCGCACCGTGTTTTTCCGCACGCTGCCGTTCGACCTCGATTCCTACGCCACGAAAATGCACGGTCAGGGTCTCAACGAGGCACCGTGGATGCTTGCCCGTGCGGCGGAGCGCCGCCGGCCCTTCGTGCGCGGCACCGCCAAGTTCGGGGTGGCGGTCGAGCAGAAGCTCGCCCCTCCCACTGGGAGAAGCGTCGTTTCGCCGCTTCAGAAGCCCTCTCTTGATGAAGCGGCGAGACGCCGCTTCCCCCAGTGGGCGGTCGTGCTTATTACTTTGGGCGTCCTCGCCATCGTCGGCATCCTCTCCTATACGCTCTACGTCGCTCGCTCGATTTCACAGGATGTGCCGTCCGCCGCCGCCGATACGCCCGTGCAGGAGGTGCCGCCACCTCCGCCGCCCGCACAACCTTTGGCGGAGAACGCGTTCGGTCCGGAGCAGAATCTCGCAGAGGGCTGGACGGTCGCGTATGAAGTGCCCGACGAACAGAATGTCGTGGTCGAGTACAACGGCAAGCGGAACGCGCAGGTGTTCCGCATCGAGCACGCCGCGCCGCATACCGTCAGGTTCACGAAGCACCTGAACCTGCGTCCGCGCCCCGACCGGCTCTACTGGAAGGTTGAGCTGGCGGACGGTCGCCGCGGCGGCGCGGTGACCAATTTCCAGTTCTCCACGCATCTTGTCCTTTCCGACGAGAGCGGCGCGTTGCTGGACCGGGTGGACGGCAGCGGGAAGAGGTCGGCGAAGAAGGACTGCGCCGTTCCCGAGGCCGCTGCGGACGCGGTGCTGTCGGTCGACTGCTTCTGTGCGGGCACGAACGATCTTGTCGTGCCGTACTTTGACGGTCGTCCTCCCAGAAAAAAATGAACAGATGAGGAGCGTGCAATGAAATTACGTAGTTCATTATTGTTGGCATTATTCTTCTGCATGACGGGACGCTTGTTTGCCGCGCCGGCTCCGGGAACCGACGCAGCCCGCGCGCTGGAACAGCTCAAGTCCGTGGCGGAGTCGCCGCGCTACTACTGGGCTTGGACGCATACGCTCCTCGACCCGTGGAAAAAGGACGGCGACGCGCGTTTCGCGGTGGTGAAGGACGGCGGATATGCGCCGAAGCCCACGGCGGACGTGCAACTCGCGTTCGGCTACTCGAAGTACGCCGACGGCAAGCGCACGCTGATCAACTATTCCGATCTCGCGGCGGTCGCGGGTACGTGGCACCCGCCGAAGTGCTATGCGATCAACCGCGCGTCGCTCACCGCGGCGATCAAGCGCCAGTGGAAGGAGTTCGGCGGCCTTGTGGTGTTCAGCTGGCACATGGACCAGCCGTACTGCACGAACGGGTTCCGTCAGGCGGCGTACCGTTTCAAGTCGACGGGGGCCGACCGGAACGTGATCCGTCAAATCCTCGACGGGACGGGCCGACCTTGCGGCACGGGCTGCATCGACGGCAAGCCGTACCGGCAGCCATTCGCCAATCCGCGCGCGTGGTATATGGCCGCGCTCAAGGACATCGCGGATTTCTTCAACGGTCTCGTGGACGAGGAGACGGGGCGGAAGATCCCCGTCGTGATGCGCTACGGGCACGAGATGGACGGCGGGTGGTTCTGGTGGGGGCGCGGCTGGTGCTCGGCCGAGGAGTTCCGCGCGTTCAGCCGGATGACGGCGGACTACCTGCGCGCGGCGTGCGGCGAAGACCAGATCCTCTTCGCCTACACGCCCGACCGCACGTGGCGCGAATTCGGCAAGGAGGGAGATTCCGACAACACGTTCCTCGCGTACTACCCCGGCGACAAGTACGTGGACATCATCGGCCTCGACGACTACTCGATCGGCCATGGCGACGACAAGAAGGCCGAGGCCGCCCTCGCCGAGACGGTGCGCAAACTGCGGCTCATGACCGCGTTCGCGCAGGAGCGCGGAAAGGTGGCCGCGCTCACCGAGACGGGCGGACGCAACAAGCGCGACGACTTCTGGGTGTACCTGCACCGCGTCCTGTCCGCGGAGGGCGTGAAGTGCGCGTTCGTGGACACATGGGGTGGCTGCTATGGCACGATTCCGGACACCCCCGCCTCCGCGCAGGACGAGTTGGCGTTCTCGCGCCGTCCCGAGGTGATCATGGAGGGGACCGGTCCCGGCTTCCGGACGGAGGACTCCGCGGGAACTTCGGAAAAGAAGTGATGCGCGCGGCGGGAAAATATGCGATAATATGAGCCGTCATGTTCGGCAATGAAACAGCAAACGAAAGAAAGGGCAGCGGGGCTTTTGGTTCCGTAAGCCGGCGCGGATTCGTGGCGGGCGCGGCGGCGCTCGCCACGCTGCGCACGCGGGCGGACTGGCTGAAGTTCTTCCGCCGCGACAGGGAGGAGCCCGAGAACTTCCACGTCCTGCACCGTCCGTTCGGTTCGGACCCGTCGCGGGAAATCTCCCTCCTCGGTTGCGGCGGGGTGCGCCTGTGCGTGGAGCACAACAACCAGAACAAGATCGACCGCGAGCTCGCCACGGAGATCTTCGACTACAGCTACCGCCACGGCGTGAACTTCTTCGACACGGGCTACGTCTACCACGGCGGCGACAGCGAGAAGTTCCTGAACGAGATCCTCGTGAAGTA
>JAFRSR010000159.1 GCA_017427485.1 Kiritimatiellia bacterium | reverse complement strand
GCGCGTGTAGATCGTGCCGGCCATCACGCACTGGCCGTCCTCGAACACGAGGCAGCCGAGGAGGCCGAGGTAGCTGCCGCTCTGGGTGAGGATCACCTCTTTCCCGGCGGCGTTGCGCACGCGCGAGCCGGTGTATTCCGAATGGGAGTGCCCGTCGACGAGCGCGACGAAGTTGGTGGTGTGGGCGATGACGTCGGTGGACATGTAGTCGGCGCAGTCGGGCGAGATGCCGAGATGGCCCAGCACGATCGTGTAGTCCGCGTGCGCGGCCGCCTCGTTCACGGCGTCCTGCACGGCCCTGTACAGGTCCGCGCCGCGCGCACCGGCGATGAAGTCGTAGGCGCGGTATTTGCCGGTGGGGTCGAGGAAGGTGGAGGGCTTCGCGGAGACGAGCGTGGTGGGCGTGGTCACGCCCACGAAGGCGACGCGCGCCGTGCCGCACGTGACGACCGTGTAGGCGGGGAACACGAGGCGCCCCGGGGCGTCGGCGGAGCTGCGGCCGATGAAGTTGCAGCTCACGGTCTGGAACGTGGCGCGCGCGGCGTTGGCGAACATGGTCTTGATGCCGTAGTCGAACTCGTGGTTGCCGAGTGTGGCCACCCTGTAGCCGGCGGCGTTCATGATGTCGATCGCGCTGCGCCCCGAGTCGAAGCCGCCGAGCGCCGTGCCCTGCACGTAGTCGCCCGCGTCCACGAGGATCACGTTCTCGCCGGCCGCCTCGAGGCGGGCCTTCTCGGCGGCGATCTCGGAGAACGCCACGCGCCCGTCGTCGATGTGGGTGTGGGTGTCGTTCGTGTGGAGCACCACCACGCGCGACTTGGCGGCGTGGGCGGTCGTCGCAGCTAGGAGTGATGCGGCCAGCGCCAGGGCCAGCCGGGAACGTCGTTTCATGTTTTGGGCAAGCATGGAGGGAAGTATAGCATACGGACGGCCGCATCAGCAACCGCGAATTGTGGTATACTGTGCGCCATGGACGACATACGCATCATCGCGCTGGATCTCGACGGCACGCTCCTCGACTCCGACAAGAACCTCTCCGAGGCGAACCGCGCCGCCCTCGCGGCCGCCGCGGCGAAGGGCATCCTCGTGGTGCCCACCACGGGGCGCTTCTTCGGCATGATGCCGCCGGCCGTGCGCGACCTCCCCTTCGTGCGCTACGCGATCACCGTCAACGGCGCGCAGGTGTACGACCGCGAGACGGACACGGCCATCGTGCGCGAGGAGCTGCCGCTTGAGCAGGCGCTCGCCATCATGCGCTACCTCGACGGCTTCGACGTGATCTACGACTGCTATCAGGACAACTGGGGCCGCATGACGCGGGCGATGCAGGAAAAGGCCGAGGAATACGCCCAGTGTCCCCACTACGTGAAGATGATCCGCGAGTTCCGCAAACCCTACCCCGACCTGAAGGAATACCTGGTCGAACAGGGGCGCGACGTACAGAAGATCATGCTCTTCGCGCGCGACCCTGCGGTGCGCGACCGCATCCTGGCCGACATCCAGACGCATTTCGACAATCTCGCCGTCTCGACCTCCACCTTCAACAACCTCGAGATCAACACGGCCACCGCGCACAAGGGACGCGCCATCGAACGCTTCGCCGCGCACTTCGGCTGGACGCTCGCGAACTGCATGGCGTTCGGCGACGGGCTCAACGACCTCTCGATGGTGAAGATGGCGGGCACGGGAGTCGCGATGGCGAACGCCGCGCCCGAGGTGCTCGCCGCTGCGGACTACGTGACGCTCTCGAACGACGACGACGGCGTGGCCGCCGCCCTCCGGCACTTCCTAAGCCTTTAACCTAAGCGTCCGTCACCGCCCGTTCAGGTAGCTGGCGAAGAAATCGGCATACTCGTCGAGGCTCTGGAGCGACCCCCATTCGCGGTCGCAGTGCGGCTCGCCGCCCGTCGCCGCGAAGATGACGATCGGCAGGCCCAACTCGGCATAGTACGAGGCGTCCGTGGCCGCGCTCATCCGGCCTTCGCGGATGCCGCCCGGCAGTTTTTCCCGCATCGCGGCGAGGAGCGCGGCGATCTCGGGGTCGCCCGGACGGTTCACCACGGGCGGACGCCCGGGCGTCGAACGGACCTCCAACCCGGTCGTCTCCTTCATCGTGCGGATCACGCGTTCGTACTCCGACGGCAGCGTGTAGCGGCAGGAGAAGTGCATCACGGCCTCGTCCGCGATCGCGTTCGGCGCGTCGCTCGCCTTGAGCATCGTCGGCGAGACGTACGTGCGCCACGTGCCGGACGCGTCGCCGCCCGGGTCCCACGCCTCGGCGAACTTGAGGTACGCCGCGCAGAGCTTCGGCACGGGGTTGTCGAGCGCCCACGGACGCGAAGCGTGGCCGCCCTTCCCGCGCGCGACGAGGTCAATGTGCGCATGCCCCTTCTCGGCCGTGAAGAGCTGCCCGGGCGCCTCACCCGCCGAATCGCCCACGATCAGCATCCGCCGCGGCAGGTAGCCGCGTTCGATCATCATCGGCGGGTTGCGCGTGCCGCGCCCCCCGCCGTCCTCGTCCGTCGCAAGGAACATCCCGACCGACGCCTTCCCGACGAGCTCGGCCAGCACCTGGCACATCACCACGGCGTTCCCCTTCGTGTCGCATGCGCCGCGCGCGAACACCTTGTCGCCCACGTAGCGGGGCGTGAAGAGGCTGTCCGGCCCGGCCACCACGTCGAGGTGCGAGACGAACTGGTAGTCATGCACCTTGCCGGGGACCGTCCCCGCGTAGAGCGCCACGCGTCCGACCTCGTTCGTCTCGACGACGCACCACACGCCATGCGCCGTGAGCCAGGCGCGCGTGTAGTCGACGACCCGCACGAGCTGCGGCTCGTCGCCGCACCGGCTGGGGATCCTCAAGAGCCCGTCGAAGAACTCCCTGTCGATCCCGCCGAAAGCCGTCCCCGTCAGCAGCACCGCCGCGCCGAGCATTCCCAACTTCGCAACCCGTCTCATTCTACGCTCCTTTTCTCGTTGTACACCGCTTCGGCGCGGCCGCCCTTGAACTGGCGCGTCCTGCCGTTGAAGGAGAGGCCGATCGCCCACACGGGCTTGCCTCCCGCGCGGTAGGGCGCGGCGTACTTCCTGCGCTGCACCTGCGACATCGCGACCTTCGGCGGCTTGTTCACCTTCAGCTCGAAGATGTACGTGCCGCAGGGATGGTCCGCCACGATGTCTGTGCGCCCGCCCGCGTGGGCGACCTCCTGCATCACGCGGAAGCCCTGCCCCTGCAGGAGGAACTTCAGGCAGCGCGCGTAGGAGAGCTCGTGCGGCCTGCCTTCCGTGGATCCGTACACCGCGCCCGCGTAAAGCGCGGCAAGACCGTCGAAGAACTTGCCCCACTGCGCAAGACGGAGCGTCACGCCGATGGACGCCGCCCAGCGCACGTCCTTGTCCGCCACGAGTCCGGACATCAACGCGGCAAGGTCCTGTCGCACCTCCTCGTCGGGGACGCGCAAGGTGAAAAGATCGTTCTCGTACCTGTCGATCGTGAGGTAGCCCGTTTGGTAGAGCATCCCCCGCACGGGGAAGGAACTCAGGTCGGACACGTCCAATTCGGCCTTCACCACGCTGCCCGGCTCGTCGATGTCAACCGCCAGCACGTCGCCGCGCTTCAGGAAGTTCATGAGGAACGACGCCTTCCCCGTCTCCGCCCAATAGAGCTCGAAGCGCTTTTTCCGGTTCGCCATCGTGAGGTTGATCGAGACAGGGTTGTACACGTTCTCCCCCTCGTCCAGCCAGAACCGGTAACCGTTGTAGAGCCGCTTGATCTCGGCTCGATACGCTTCCGCCGAAAGTCCCATCACCTTGCGGTGCGCCTCCATGTGCTCAGAGAAGTACCTGTCAAGTTCGTCCTCCGTGTAGCCGAGCATCGCGGCGTAGGCGTCTTCAAAGGAGATGTCGACGAGAGACGAAAGCGTGGAAAAGATCGAGAGCTTCGTGAACTTCGAGACGCCCGTGATCATCAGGAAGCGAATCTTCCCGGAACGGTCCTTCATCTGTCCGTAAATCGGCGCGAGTGAGGAACGCACGCGTTCCGCAACCTCCACGTTCTTCAGCGCCTTCGCCACGGGATCGTCGTACTCGTCAATCAGGATGACGGGCGGCTTGCCCTTCGCGGCGAGTTTGTCAATCGCAAGGCCAAAGTTGGCGGAAGGCGTCAACTTATCATCGTACTTAACGCCTGCGCCAGCGATGGATGCTTTCATGCATACGGGCAGATTCAGCGCGAAAGTATCGTACTCCTCCGCCGCGCACATCCCCATGTTGAGGTGGATGACGGGATGTTTCTTCTTCCAGTCCCAACCCGTCTTCATGATGTCGAGGCCCGTGAACAGTTCCTTCCGCCCCTCGAACATCGCCTTCAGCGTAGAGATCATCAGCGACTTGCCGAACCGGCGTGGGCGCGCGAGGAAGAAGAAATACGCTTCCGGGTCCGTCGCCATCCGGGCAAGCCACGCCGTCTTGTCGACATAGAGGCACCCCGACCGGCGCAGGCTTGGGAAGTCGCAGTTGTTCTTGGCGATAGGTTTCATGGCGCACAGTATACCCTATCGCCGCCCCCACGTCAATTGCCGAAAGCGGCATCGCGCATGGAGAGTCGCCAGTCCTGCCGGGATGCCAAGGTTTCGCAACTACCTCATTCGCTACGCCTTGCTTTTCATTTCGCGAACATAAGCATCAAGTGCGCGAATGATTGATTCGTCATCCCCTTTCAAACGAGGAATGTACACCGTCTGCCCACCATTTGAAAACTGCGCCATCAGTACCTTTACCTTTTTCTTGGCATAGAAGCAGACAACCCCTCCGAGGCTAAGGCCAATCACAATAGGCCACCACACACTCGGCATGTTTGAAGCACGACCTAAGTCGCCGAAACTAGAAGATGACATCACCCTAACAAGAAAAACAACGAGCCAGATGATCCATGGCAGGAACATTCCAGCGGTGAAACCAATCGACATGGCCGCAATGCGGAATTGCGGCAGGTCGTTGATGCTGATAGGGCCAAATTTGTCTATTGGTGTGTCAATGGCCAATTCCCCTGGCATCTGTTGCATGCTGGTCGATGCGATGACCGATCCAGTAACGTTCTTTTCACTGACTTCCAGCTTCCCTTTGCTGAACTCGAATACTCTACTCATTTCAGTTTCCTTTATGCCCGATTGGTGTTTCACTGAACAAGGGTCGGGGCGCCCTCGTTCTGTGCCGTTACGCTCACTATGCGAAACGAGTTAAGACATCAAAAGTTAAGAGAATCCGATTTTGCCTTCTTTTCGGCAGCGGTCTTGGCTTCTGCCTCGGACTTATCATCTGCTTCTTTCTGCTTGATGCAAAGTTCCTTTAATTTGGCAGCAAGTAAAGTATCCTCGAATGTGACTTTGACGACCTTATGCGTTTCCACATTCTCGCAGATCGAAACTGTTACGCCATCAATCGTGACAACCGTCTTCTCAACGGCCTTTCCTTTACAATGATTCTCGCTAATGGCCAACATGTCCTTTCTGTAAATGGATGAGGTGCCATTCTTCCCTTCAACGGCTTTTGCCTTACGCTCCAACGCATTGAACAACATAAGCCCGAATTGTCCCATTTCGGTCTCTGGCCATTTTCGGTCAATAATATCGCGTACTTTTTCTACCTTAGCTCCATCAACATTGTATTTCGCCACAAGGGTATCCGCAGAAGGTGACGTGGCAAACTTCATTTCCATACCTGTGAGCACGCTTCCCTCATCTGAGGCAAAAGAGCCAAATGTAAAATTAAGACCGTGCCGAGACAACACTTCCGTGTACAACCGCTTGCCGTGTAGATACATGCCTATTGTTTCGCCAGCGTCATTGTCATTCCGCGTTGCTCTTATCCATTGGGCATCATTGTCCACCTTCTTCAATTTCTCAAACACGTCAATCACAGAATCTCCAAAAGCGATATCCTTATATACGGTAAAGGGTTTATAGTCTGACCTGCCATGTAGTTCGGCAATCCTTTTGGCACTCAATTCGCTTATGGAACATTCCTTGTAAACAATCTCACTCTCTCGTGCCAGCCAAGCCTTGGTGCGTTCAATCCAATTGGAGAGATTGTCAAGCGAGCCGATCATCGATTTTTCCTCATCAAGGTAGGGTAGGCTCGCGTCAGGATTGTCAGGCAAATGGATGCAGAATCGCCCGTTACCCTGACTGAAATACGGTTCTCTCCTCTTTAAGCTCCAACAATAATTCCACGGTTGCATCAATGATTTGCCGGCATAACTCAATGCAAATATGTCTGACTGGAGTTTTCTAAATTCTGCATCATCTCCATTTGCGATTTCGCGCAAACGCTTCAGGGCAAGTTCGCTTCGCCCACTTTCGTAGTCACCAAGTTCTTTGTGTGAATACACGCCATTGAACCAGTATGTTTCACAAAAAGCTCTTTCTCGTCTTGCGAGTTCCTGTTCAATCACTTTTATTTTCGGCTTGAACTCATCATTGATGAACTGTTGATACACCGACATGGCATTATTTCCAGATTTTTTGTCATCATGAGGGGTGTCAGCACTTTGGTCATCACGCTTGACTTGCGAATGATCCAGATGCTTTTTCTCAGCCCGATACTCATTTCCTGAAGAAATATCATCATTGACTGTTATAATGTTGGCCTTGCGTTCCGCCTTTTCACGCGCCTCCCGTTCTGCCCGTTGCTTTACAGCGAGTTCACGAGCCTCTGCGGCGGTCTTTTCACGGGCGATCCGTTCTTCCGATTCCTTATTTAAAACCTCTTTAACGGTGGCAACAATCTCGGCTTCCTCGTCGAGTATTTTCCTGAGTTGCCGTGATGCATTACCTTCTGCCTTATGTGGAAGGCTCATTAGATTGCTTTTTGCGACATTCACTCTATTTGCTATGCGATTTTTCTCCGAGACGCTCTCAATTGACTGGTAATCCTCGCGGAATCTGAATGACTGCAACCGTTTCTCCAAATCGGCATGGTCTTTTGCGTAAGAAGCATTATCTTGGATTATAGTGGTGCTTCCGTTCTTTGCGACAGAGTTTTCAATCGTGGTAGCCTTCGGCATAAGGGTGGTAGCAACCGACGGACCCGGGGCGGGAGTAACCGCTGGTACCGTCTGCACAGTAGTTGCCACGTTCGTCTGCGGATCGGCGAACACTGTTTGCTGCTTAACCGACTGTACCACAGATGTTGTGGCATTGACGGTAGTATCCACCACACCACCTGCCACGTCGGCCACACCTTCTCCCACTTTCTTGAGCCCATCCAAAAAGCCGGCGTAAAGGCAATTGACCAAAATGACTGATAGAAAGGTGATAAGGACCTTACGTTGCTTGTTCATATCATAATCTCCGTTTTAGCACTTTGTTTACCTCAGCAGTTTGCGGACTTCTTCGGCAACAGCCGCCTGCTCCTTGTCTTTCAACATGTGGTACATGCACATGATGTTCCCGGCATCGTCTATGCCGCGTACCTTCAGATACTCCGCAAGCGCACCGTTTCCATTGGGGTCTGGGAGGTCGGGCACGATGCCGCTCCTGTTGTAGGAATTCCCCATCATCTCCATAAGGACGCATTTCACCTTGTAGTCACCCTGCAGATGATCGGCTTTTTCCTGTATTGCAGCAAGCGCGACGGAGGCTTCAATGCTATTCCCAAGCCGTTTTCTTAACTGTGCCATGAGGCGACTTACCTTCTGGTCTGGCGATAACCGCGCGGCTTTCTCAACTGAAGTTGATATGGAATCAGTGTGTTTCGCCTCCCCGGCTTTCGGCGTTTTGGGAGTGTTTTCGGGCTTCCTTCGCGTGGATGCTTCCAATCCCCGGCCGTTCATCGCCTCATCCTTGTTCGTTGTGATCAGCACTATTTTGTCATCCGTTCCGCCAACGACAAAAAAGAGCGTCGTGCCTTCGCATCGTGCGGAAATTACGGAAAACTTACTGCCGTCTTTCTTGAATGTCTTTAAGACTTCCGTCTTGGCGAAACCCTCCGATTCCGAAATCCTTTTAAACACCTTCTTCGTGTCTTTGTTATATTTCAGAGCATCGGCGAGCCCTGGCGCAAAATTCGCCTCTGCGAACTTTCTCATCTCGTCGTCGTCGCCAGACCCCACAGCAAAGTACATCTCCTTGACCACTTTCTCGTGGGATTTTCCGCAACCCGTCAGAACCGTCGCGCAAAACAGCGCGATGCAGACGAACATCAACTTCTTCATATGACCTTTTCCTGTGCCCTCTGTTTCGGAGCCAACAGGGGAAAGAAAGGGCGCAATCCCTCGTTGGATTCCGAGTGAGGCCCTGGAAAAGCCCTGGAGAAATCACGAAAGGAAATGCGCCCTATCGGGCGCATTCACCCCATCGCGGCTCTCCGTAAAGTTTTCCAGGTTTCACTCGAGCCTGCAATGCGACGAACGCAAAGCGGTTGAATTGTCTGGCGATATTATAGCAGATTCCCTACACCAGCGGTGGAGAAATCTACAAAAACATCGCAGCGCAATCCCATCGCCCCGCGCTTCCTTCCGTGAAAGAAGCCGAAACCGGTCTCACTCACCACCAACTCGTATCTCGCGCCGCAAACCTTACGCGTGAACGAGAAATTCCGGTTCCGCGCACGCCTACTTTCGCATCTTGATCAGTGCGCGTGGATAGTCCGCGTTTTCAGTAAATACGAGCTTCGCGCCGGGCTCAACGACGTATGCGGCATAGCCGACGGCATTCGTGAACGATGCACAGGCCGGGGGCGTTTCAGATTTGATGAGATCACCGTCCGGCTCGTACATTCCCGAAGTGACAAGCGTCACGCCAGAGGACAGATGCACCTCAGCCGCCACGATGACGGGGCATTTGAGGGTTCCGCGCCCCCGGATTGCCACGGCTCGCCGCCGCCATGCGGAGTCGTCCCTCAGAACTTCGAGCGGATAGCCGATGTCAACCGTGCCGTCGGGATTTGTGCGGAGGTCTGGCCCGATTTGCTCCGCTTCCGGACTCAGCACCGGCGACAGCACCAGCGACGGCAGCACGAAATGCCCCGGTCCCGGAAGCCTGATCTCAACTTCGGGCCTGTCCGCAAACCGCTGGACGTAGGCAGGTGGAAGCTCGCGCCATTCAGTGCGGAAAACGGCAACGGCCGACCAGAGGACAAGGCTTGCGGACACTGCGGCCGCAACCGCCGACAGAACGCGAAGGAAAGCCATCCGCCGAAGGTGCGCCCTCACTTCTCGCACGGTCCTCGGACGAAGCTCAACCGACGAACTGGTCATGCGGCGGATGAGTCCGCGCCAGCCCAACGGCGGTCTGCCGCCGAAGAGCGCCACGAGGAAAGCGCCGACGGCGTGTATGTCCGTTGCCGATGAGACCTCTCCGCCGGCGAACTGCTCCGGCGCGCCGAATCCCGGCGTTCCGAGCGCAGAGGCGCGCCCGTCCGCAAGCGTGAGGTTGTGCGCGGCGGCGGACTGTACCCTCGCGGACAGCTCCACGTTGCCGACGTGCGCGATTCCGAGGTCGGTCAGGACGGCGTGCCCGGCATCGTCCAGAAGAACGTTGGAGGGCTTGACGTCGCGGTGGATGACTCCGTGGGAATGCAAGAAGTCCAGTCCGTCCAGAACGTCGCCGAGGATCTTGCGGACCTCCCGCATGGAAGGGTTCTCCGGCAAGGGGTGCAGCAGGTCCATCGTGAAATAAGGACGCCCGTCCTTTTCTCCGAATGCGTGAACGCGGACAAGGTGCGCGTCGCTGAACTGCGCCAGAAGCCGTGCCTCGGCCAGGAAACGTTCGCGGGCGATGGAATCGCCCGCCGATGCGAAGAGCTTGAGTGCGAGATCGCGACCCAGCGCCGCGTCGCGGACTCGCCAGACTTCACTTGCCGAGCCACGTCCGAGATAAGCCATCACGCGAAGGCCGTCCACGGTTCCGCCCACTTCCAGCAGCGCCCCCTCGGCACTCTCCGTCTGCCGAACAGCATCCGGTGAAACGAGATAGCACTCAATTTCACTCGCCATCGGGGGAATTCTCCCTGACGGACCGCATTTCAGCGGCGATGCGCTTCTTGATTCTGCTCTTTATCTGGTAGAGGTTGTTGACGGTGATGCCGAGTTCGCTCGCGACGGTTTCCGCCGGCTCTGCGAGCTGGACATGGCGACGGAACGCGATCTTGGCAGTCTCGCCGATGGCGGGATCGGCGAATACGCGACGAAGAGCCATGTTGAGCGTTTCAAGGCGCCAGTCGGCTTCCGTCGGCGCAAGGGGCTCTCTCGCAAATGCCGCGAGGCGTTCGGCTTCGGCCGCATTCTTCCGCAGACGGTCGATTGCCTTGTTCTGCGCGATCTTGAAGAGGAGCGAGTGAAAGGCACCTTTGTGCGTTCTGTCGTACCGGTAGGTCGGCATGATTCCGACAAGGGCGACGAGTGTGTCATGCACAATCTCCTCGGCGTCCTGGTGCGAGAGACCGCGTTTGCACAGCACGCCCTCGATCCAAGGTGCATAGTCGCGGTAGAACCGCGTCCAGCGGTTCTGGTCGCCTTCGGCAAGCCCCTTCAACAGGGTTTCAGTCGTTTCAAGCATGGCTCTTAAACACGTACTTCAGTACGTCAGCTGGCTGCCGCCGATCGTCTCGCGGAGGATGGAGTCGCCCGGCACGCAGTCCGCCGGCGCGGCGGACACGTTGTGGAGGATGCCGGAGAGCCGCCGCGCCTCGGCGAATGCGGCGTCCCACGGCTTGACCTGGTTCAGGAGCTCGCTCGCGTACGGCTTCAGCACGGCGAGCTCGTAGTCGAGCGCGCTGTTGAACACGGCGTCCGCCTTCGCCTGGTAGGGGTAGATCCACTTCCGCTCGCCCGCCACGACGTTCGGCCAGAGGCGGAACGTGTCGAGCGGCGACATCCCCCGGAAATGGAAGTCGCGCACGAGGCGGCGGAGGAGGCGCGTGTCGGTGGTCGAGATGCGGTTGCAGGAGTCCACCACGAGCTGCGTGAGCGCGTTGAGGTACACGCGGAACTTCACGTCGTCCGGCAGCGCCGCCGTGAGGACGGGATTGAGCGCGTGGATGCCCTCCAGCACCACCACGCCGTCGGACGGCAGGCGCGTGGTCTCCTTCGCGTCGTAGCCGTCGTGCTTCAGGAAGTCAAACTTGCGCAGCCGCACGGCCTTCCCCGCAAACAGCCCGTTCAGGTCGTCCGCAAGGCGCACGTCGTCCACGGCCTTGACGGTCTCGTAGTCGAGGTTGCCGTCCGCGTCGCGCGGATTGCGCGCGTCGCCCACGAAGTAGTCGTCGGTGGAGAGCAGGAGCGGACGCAGCCCCACGACGCGCAGCTGCGTGCAGAGGCGGTGGGCGGTGGTGGTCTTGCCGGCCGAGGACGGCCCCGCGAGCAGCACGAGGCGCACCTTGCCGCGTGCGGCGATGTTGTCCGCGATTGTCGCGAGATCCTTTGTCTGCATCGCCTCCACCGTGCGCACGAACACGTCGAAGCGCTTCTCGAGGATCGCCTGGTTGAGGTCGCCGAGCGTCTCGACGCCCGTCATGCGGCGATGCTCGGCCTGATGGCGGAAGATCTCGAAGAACGGCGCGGTGGCCGGCACGGGACGGAGCGCGCGCGGCGTCTCCGGCGGTGGCACGTTGAGGATGAACCCGCCGTCCGCCGGTATCAGCTCCCAGAGGTCGAGCACGCCCGTGCGCGGCGCAAGGGGCGTCTGGTTCAGCGCGCGGAAATCCCCGCAGCACGAGAGGAGCACGGCGGGCGGGTTGCGGTGGCGGAGGAGGTTGAGCTCGTCCACGCGGCCAAGCTTGCCGAGCACCTCCACGGCGTTCTTGTAGGGAACCGGCTCGGCCGTGATCGGCACGTCCGCGCGCACGAGCTCTTCAAGCGTGGCGGAGAGGCGCGCGATGTCGCCCGTCGCCTTGGCCGGGCCGCGCGCAGGCGGCGCCCACGTGCAGTAGAGCGCCTGCGAAATCGACTGGCGCACGCGGAACTCGGACCCATGGGCCAGCTCCTCGGCGCACTTCGCGAGCAGGAACACGAGCGAGGACCGGTAGATCTCGAAACCGTAGTCGTCCGCGCGGGTGAGCGGACGCACCTCGGGATCGGCGAAATGCGGCGCGGCAAGCGAAACCACCATGTTGTTGCACACCGCCCCCAGCACGTCAAGACCGTCCACCTGCGACGGCAGCGCCTCGCCGATTGTCACATACTCGGCCATGGTCAGGCTCCCTCTTCCGTGCGGCGCGTTGAGACGGTCCACGTGCGGCCGCACATGTGGCACGTGACGTCGATCTGCGGCGGCAGCGCGGCGCGCTCCGCCCCGGGCATCGCGGCGAGCATCGCCTCCGCGCGTTCCGCG
>JAFRSR010000158.1 GCA_017427485.1 Kiritimatiellia bacterium | reverse complement strand
CTGAATCAGAAAGACGAGACCGCGCTGCGCGCGAAGACCGGGATCGAGCTGTACCGCAAGGGGAACGCCGTCATCCGCTTCGAGACCGCCGACGGCTCCCCGCTGCCGGAGGACATCACCGTCGAGGCGCGCCAGACGAACCACGAATTCCGCTTCCAGCACATCAGCACGGACGAAGTCTACGGAACGCTGGGCGACACGGGGTTCTTCACGGAGAAGACGCCCTATTCGCCGCACTCGCCCTACTCCGCGTCAAAGGCCGCGAGCGACCATCTCGTCCGCGCCTGGCACGACACCTACGGCCTTCCCACGCTGATCACGAACTGCTCGAACAACTACGGTCCCTACCACTTCCCCGAGAAGCTGATTCCGCTCATCATCCTCAACTGCCTCGACGGCAAGCCCCTCCCCGTCTACGGAAAGGGGGCGAACGTGCGGGACTGGCTCTACGTGGAGGACCATGCGCGCGCGCTGCTGCTCGTGAACGAGAAGGGCGTTCCCGGCGAGACGTACAACGTGGGCGGGCACAACGAGCGCACGAACCTCGACGTCGTGAAGACGGTGTGCGCGATCCTCGACGACCTCAGGCCGCGCGTGGACGGGACGACGTACGACTCGCTCATCACGTTCGTCGCCGACCGTCCCGGCCATGACCTGCGCTACGCGATCGACCCGGCGAAGCTCATGACGGACCTCGGATGGCGTCCGCGCGAGAACTTCGAGACGGGCATCCGCAAGACGGTCCAGTGGTACCTTGACAATGAATGGTGGTGGGGCCCCATCCACCGCGGCCGCTACGCGGGCGAACGACTCGGCACGGGAAAATGAGAAAGGAGTCCATGACATGAGAAAGGGAATCATCCTGGCGGGCGGCGCGGGAACGCGCCTTCATCCGCTCACGCGCGTCGTTTCGAAGCAGCTGCTGCCGGTCTACGACAAGCCGATGGTGTTCTATCCGCTTTCCACGCTGATGCTGGCGGGCATACGCGAGGTGCTGGTGATCTCGACGCCGCAGGACCTTCCGAACTTCGAGCGTCTGCTGGGCGACGGCTCGGCGCTGGGAATGAAGTTCTCGTACAAGGTGCAGGAGGTGCCGAACGGCCTGGCGCAGGCGTTCGTCATCGGGCGCGAGTTCATCGGGGACGACGACGTGTGCCTGGTGCTGGGCGACAACATCTTCTACGGCGCGGACCTGCCGCGGCTCCTGCGGGAGGCGTCGGCGGACGGGCAGGCGACCGTGTTCGGCTACCGCGTGGCGGATCCCGAGAGGTACGGCGTGGTGTCGTTTGACGCGAACGGCAATGCGGAGACGCTGGAGGAGAAGCCGGCGCATCCGAAGTCCAACTTCGCCGTGGTCGGCCTCTACTTCTACCCGAACGACGTGGTCGACGTCGCCGCCGCGCTCAAGCCGTCGGCGCGCGGCGAGTACGAGATCACGGACGTCAACCTCGCGTATCTGCGCAGGGGGAACCTGCATGTGCGCCTGATGGGGCGCGGCTATGCGTGGCTGGACACGGGTACGCACCAGTCGCTTGCCGACGCCACCAACTTCGTTCGCACCATCGTCGATCGGCAGGGGCTCCAGATGAGCTGCATCGAGGAGATCGCGTGGCGTCAGGGGTGGATCGGGGACGCGCAGCTGCATGCGCTTGCCGACACCTACGGCAAGTCATCGTACGGGCTGTATCTGCGCCGTCTGGCGGATGGAAAGACGATGTGAGGCCCCGGGGCACGCGCGGGCCAGTTTGCTGTGCCAGTGCGCGGTGATTTATGGTATAATATGCGTGAATGTTTGAGGAATTGAAGAGACGTCGGTTCCTGTTCGAGGAGCTGGTCAAGCGCGACTTCAAGAAAAAGTACAAGCGTACGATTCTTGGAATGGGGTGGAGTATGCTCTCGCCCCTTTTGACTCTTCTGGTGATGAAGGTCGTGTTCGAGAACTTCTTTGGGCGGAATACGGCGCATTATACGACGTACCTCTTCTGCGGGAACCTTCTGTTCGCCTGGTTCGCAGAGGCTTCGTCAGGCGGCATGATGAGCCTGTACTACAATGCCGGGATTTTTACGAAAGTAAACGTGCCGAAATACCTTTTCCTTCTTTCCGGTACCGTACGGTCATTGATCAACTTCGCCTTGACGCTTGTCTTGTTTTTCATATTCTGCTGGCTGGACCATGTCGATTTCACGTGGCGGTTCGTGCTTTTGGTCTATCCCGTAGTGACGTTGTTCCTATTCAACATCGGGGTCGGGATGGTGCTTTCCGCGCTCTTCATTTTCTTTCGCGACATAGACTATTTGTGGCGGGTGTTTCTGCAGCTCCTGATGTATGGATCGGCGATTTTCTACATGACGGACGGTTTCTCGCCGAAAGTCAAGTTCGTCTTTGCATGCAATCCGATTTACCGGCACATCGCGTACTTCCGCGAAGTCGTCCTGGGTGCGGCGGCGCCTTCGCTGGAGACGCATCTGACGCTTGCGGCGTTTGCTGTCGCCGCACTCCTTTCCGGTGCGCTCATGTACAAACACTACAACACGAAGTTCCTGTACTATGTCTGATGCGCGTCCCATGCTTTCCTGTCAGAACGTTTCCATCCGCTATCGGACGGGGGACTTCAAGAACATCGGGCTGAAAGAGTGGGTGATGCGCCGTCTGACGGGGCGCTACAAAGTCGTTGATTTCTGGGCCGACAAAAACATCAACTTCTCGCTCAACGAAGGTGAGATGCTGGGTATCATTGGCACGAACGGGGCTGGCAAGTCGACGCTCCTGAAGGTAGTCTCCGGGATCATGGAACCGACGGAGGGGCGGATCGTCCGTCGCGGCGCGGTGTCGGCCTTGCTGGAGCTGGGAAGCGGCTTCGACGGCGATCTTACGGTGAAGGAGAATGCCTATCTGCGCGGGGCCATGCTCGGTTACACGCGCGCCTTCATGGAAGAGACCTATCCCGACATCGTCGCGTTCGCGGAGCTAAAGGAGTTTGAGGATCGTCCGTTCAAGCAGCTTTCGTCCGGCATGAAGTCGCGTCTTGCGTTTGCCATCGCCTCTCTCGTCAAGCCCGAGATACTGATCCTGGACGAAGTGCTCTCAGTTGGCGACGGAGCCTTCCGCCAGAAGAGCGAGGCCAAGATGCGCGAAATCATCCAGGGCGGCGCCACGACGATTCTCGTCTCGCATTCCATCGCGCAAGTGCGTTCGCTGTGCGACAAGGTGCTGTGGCTGGATCACGGACGGCAGATTGTGTTTTCCGATGACGTCAAGGGCGTCTGCGATTGCTATGAGACCTTTCTTGCGAAGAAACTGGAACCGACCCTTCTCATGAGGGGTGAGTGGACGGCTGAGCTCGCCGAGCCCTTGGCGTTTTGTGCACCTGAGCACCCCTTCCAATATTCGTTGCTGGTCAAGGGGCCGGAGACGCTTGTGTTCTCCGTTAAGGCGCGGGCTGAAACCGCAGGCGCGGCGATGCCGCGGGCGGGGCTGGTGCGGCTTCGGTTCTCGAACAAGGAGGGGACAAACGTCCCCGCGCCTGCGCTTTGGACTTCCACTGTGTATGGCGGCGAATTCGTCTACGTTCATCTTGATGCGGGCGGAAACGCCGATTTCAAGTTCAGGGTGAAGGTGCCTGCGGGTGCGACGACGATGGACGTGCAGTTCTGCCCGTTTGCGTTTAAGAGAAAAGGTGCCATGCGGGTTATTTCGTTTTCGGTAACATGCGGTGACGACCCCGCCGCACAGGGGCCGCGCGTCCACGACCCCAATGAGTTGTCAAAGGAGTAAATAATGAAAATCTGCGTCATAGGAATGGGATACATTGGCCTCCCGACGGCCGCGTTGATGGCGAAGGCCGGGCATGAGGTCATTGGCGTCGACGTGAAGCAGAAGGCCGTCGACACGATCAACGCGGGCCACATCCACATCATCGAGAACGGTCTGGAGGACCTCGTGCGCGAGGTCGTCGCAAACGGCGCGCTCAAGGCGCAGACCGTTCCCTGCGAGGCGGATGCGTTCGTCCTGGCCGTCCCCACGCCCGTTCACGAGGACGAGGGCCACACGCCCGGCCTTGAATACGTGGACGCCGCGACGCAGTCCATCGCCCCGTTCGTGAAGGGCGGCAACATGGTCATCCTCGAGTCCACGTCGCCCGTGGGCACCACCGAGCGCATCGCGGGTACTCTCGCCAAGCGCGGCGTGGACGTCTCAAAGGTCTTCTTCGCGCACTGTCCGGAGCGCGTAATCCCCGGGCGGGCGCTCATTGAGCTTGTCGGCAACGACCGCATCATCGGCGGCGTGACGCCCGAGGCGACGAAGGCCGTCAAGGCCCTCTACGCCTCGTTCGTCAAGGGCGAGCTGCTGGAGACCAATTCGCGCACGGCCGAGATGTCGAAGCTCACCGAGAACTCCTTCCGCGACGTGAACATCGCCTTCGCGAACGAGCTGTCGATGATCTGCGACGACCTCGGCATTGACACGATGGAGCTCATCCGCCTTGCCAACCACCACCCGCGGGTGAACATCCTCACGCCGGGCTGCGGGGTGGGCGGTCACTGCATCGCGGTCGATCCCTGGTTCGTCGTCAGCCGTTCGCCGGAGCGCGCGAAGCTCATCCGCTGCGCCCGCGAGGAGAACGACTACAAGAGCGACTGGGTCGTGGGCAAGGTGCGCGAGACGTACCGGGCGTTCGGCAAGTTCCGACCGAAGGTTGCCGTCCTCGGCCTTGCATTCAAGCCGGACATCGACGATCTCCGCGCCTCCCCTGCGATCAAGATTGCCGCAAAGCTGACCCGCGAGAGCTTTGCGGAATGGATGGTGGTCGAGCCGAACATCCAGAGCCATCCCCTGTTCGAGCTCACGCCCTACGAGGAGGCGATCGCCAAGGCCGACGTCATCGTGGTCCTGGTCAAGCATTCCAAGTTCAGGGGACTTGTCGGCCGCAATCCCGCGGCGCGCATCCTCAATTTCTGCGACCTCGAAATTGACTGAGGTATGAATAGGAGAGTGAAAAATGGACAGAATCGATGACGCATATAATGGTTTGATGGGGGAGGCGTTCATGCGAAAGACGCAGGCACGCATGCATTGGATATGCGCACAGATTGATGGTGTGAAAGTTCTGGATGTAGGGTGTTCGCAAGGTACTCTTGCGAGGTTACTTGCCACTTCGGGGAAATCTGTCCTTGGCGTGGATGTCAGCGACGACGCGATTTCATACGCCGAGAGCAAATTGCCAGAGATGGATGCGTCGTCCAGACAGCGTCTGCGATTCGTTTCGGCAAACTTTCTGGACGTGACGACCGAAGAACGATTTGACACGGTCGTCATGGGGGAGGTGCTTGAGCACCTTCTCGATCCTGTTGCATTCGTCAAAAAGGCTTGGGAGTGCCTTTCGGATGGCGGAACTTGCGTCATAACGGTCCCGTTTGGGATAAACGACGACCCTGATCACAAGCAGACTTTCTACTGGACGTGGATAAGGGAGATTGTCGCACCGTATTTTGATGTCAAGGCCGTTAAATTCTTCGGCAAATGGATTGGCGTGGTCGGGGTACGGCGCGTCTGTAGAGGCGGGATAGACAAAAAAGTTTCATTGATCGACGTGAAAGAGCTGGAAGAGGCTTTCTTCGCCATGGAAAGACCGCTTGTCGATGAGCACAAGGCGCGGGGGCTGAAATTGAAAAGTCAGGCCGAGAGCTCTGCGGCAAAGGTCAATGATCTTAATTCAAAACTGTCGGTCGCCCGGAGTGAATTGGCGGCCAAGTGCGCAGAAGCCGCGAAACTCGCCAGCGAGAATAGTGTCTTGACGGAGAAGATCAAGACGGTCGATGCTCTGCGACAGGTGCGTTACGAACAGGACAAGCAGCTCATTCAGGAATGTTCCGTCCTGAAAGCGAAGATTGCAAGCTTGGAGGCAGACCTAAAATCGGCGCAGGAATCCGCCAAATGCGCGCTTGCGGAGTTGGCCTCAAGCAAATCCTCATTGGCGAAATGCCAGGAGAGATTGTCCGAGACGTTGTCGGCACTTGCGAAGAGCGAGGCGAAGCTGACCGAGACTTCGTCGGCGCTTGCGAAGAGCGAGGCGAAGCAGACAGAGACTTCGTCGGCGCTTGCGAAGAGCGAAGCCGAGGCCAAGGCCAAGCTCGCCGCCGCTGCCAAGGCGCGCGAGGCGCTGGCGAAAAGGATTGATTTCCTTGAGCGCAGCCTGAAGAATGCGGATGCGCGTTACCAGCAGCTGGCCCTTTCCAAATTTGGACGCCTGACGCTTTGGTATTGGCGGCACAAGGACGCGCTGAAGGCGCGCCTGGGCAGAGGCAAGCCTGTTGTTCGGCCAGTCGTTCCCGCAAAATCTGCCACGCCCGCAAGGCCCGTCGCGCCGGCGAAGTCGGCGGGCGAGGCCCCCGCCACCCCGAAGAAGCTGCCCTGTGGGGACGAGGGATTCTTCGCGAGGATGTCTGAGAAGATCAAGGACATGCCGGAGAGCAACGGCTGCCGATACTATGAACGCCTGAAAAGGCGCATCGCCGTGGTGTGCGATCAGTTCTACTGGGATTCAGTGAAAGCGGCGGCGGACTTCGTCTACATCGATCCCGCAAAGTGGCAGGATTGTATCAAGGACATCGATTGCCTGCTCATCGTCAGTGCGTGGCACGGTCTCGGATCCGGCACGGATTGGCAGGGGCTGGCTTACGAGGGGACCAAGCGCCGGGCTTTGGCGTACGAGATCATCGACACGTGTAAGGAACGCGGTATCCCGACCATTTTCTATTCAAAGGAAGATCCGCCAAGCTATGCGGAGTTTCTCGGCCTGGCGAAACGCTGCGACTGCGTCTTTACGTCCGATGACGGATGCGTTGCCCGTTATCTGGCGGATTGCGGGCACGACCGTGTGTTTCCCCTGCGCTTCTGCATCAACCCGACTTATCACAACCCCGTTGGAACGCGGTACCGCACGAAGGAGCGGAACGTGTTCTTCGCCGGTTCGTGGATGACGAAATTCCCCGAACGCTGCACGGACATGGAGCGGATGCTTGACGGCGTGCTGGAGGCCGGCCGCGGACTCAATATCGTCGACCGATGCTATAATCTGCGTAATGACGAGCGCTACCGCTATCCGGAGAAATACCTGAAGTACCAAGCCCCAGCTGTGGACCACGATTCGCTTCAGAAGATCCACAAGCTGTATGACTGGTGCATCAACATCAACACCGTGAAGGACAGCAACACGATGTTCGCCAACCGCGTGTACGAGCTGCAGGCGAACGGCAACCTGCTCGTCTCCAATTACAGCCTGGGCGTGAGCAACACGTTCCCGAACGTCTTCATGATCCACGACAAGAAGGAGGTCGGGCTGATCCTCAACGGTTTCACCGACGACGAGATATACGAACGCCAGACCGCCGGCGTGCGGCGTGTGATGACGGGCGAGACCTGTTACGACCGGGTCGCGGAGATGCTGCGGGCGGTCGGCCTGGCCGATTCGCCACCCGCGCGCAAGGTGCTCGTCATTGCCACGAAGACCACGGATCGCGTCAAGGAGATGTTCGAGCTTCAGACTTACGAGGCGAAGACGTTGACCGATCTCGACCACGTGACGCCCGAGATGTACGCTGCCGCCGACATCGTTGCGTTCTTCGGCGCCGATGCAGATTACGGGGCCTATTATCTCGAGGACATGATCAACGGCTTCAAGTACACGAACTGCGACTACGTGACCAAGGCGGCGTATGTGAACGAAACCGGGACGCTTGTCGAAGGCAAGGAGCATGATTATGTTTCGGCTTTTGCAGACCGCACGCGCACGGTCTTCTGGCGCGACGCTTTCACGCTTGAAGAGCTGCTGGGCGCAACTGGTGCCGTGAAACGTGAAAACGGGTATGCCTCTGACCATTTCAGCTACGCGCTACGTCCGCAGACGCTGCCGCGCATTGAGAACCCCGCCGTGTCGGCCGTCATCCCTGTCTACAACAACGGGCGCTTCCTGTACGGACGCTCGTTCGCGGCGCTCCGGCGCAGCTCGCTGTTCCCCCGCATGGAGATCATCATCGTCGACGATGGCTCCACGGACGGCTGGACGCCCAAGGTCGTGCGCGAGCTCGAGCGCCGCTATCCCAATGTGCGCACGTACTTCTTCGACGATGGCGGAAGCGGGTCGCCGTCGCGTCCGCGCAACCAGGGCGTCAAGATGGCGAAGGCCCCGTGCATCATCTTCCACGACCCCGACAACGAGGGCATCATGGACGGCTATGCGGCGCTCTACGACGCCCTGCAGAGGAATCCCGAGAACGATTTAACGATAGGCAACACCGTCCGTTGCGACGGCCACCTGATGACGTTCGACTACTACGGCATTCTCAAAAAATGCGCGAGAGGCGTTTCGTTCACGAACTGCCGGAAGATGGTGGCTGCTTCGAACTTCCTGCCTGCCAACATCCAGACGATGGCCATTCGCCGCGACTTCCTTCTGGAAAATGGGCTGGAGCAGGTGCCGGGCGGCATTGGCGAGGACTCGCTCCTGTGCAACCAGATGATGTTTGCCGCGCGCCGCATCGAGGTCGTGCCGGTGAAGGTGCAGATCTACTACGCCGAACGCGGCGACTCGATCGTCAACTCGGTGACGACCAAGTTCTTCGACAAGCATATGCTCACCGAGGTCGCGCGCGTCAAGTGGATCGTCCCGGCGGGACTGATGAAGGATTACGTCAAGAACCGCTATGCGACTTACGTCACCGGATGGTATTTCGAGAAGCTTCGCCACGCCGACCCGGAGCTGGCGGATGAATGCGCCCACAAACTCTTTGACATCCTCAAACTCTACGACGGATACTACAAGGGCGGCTGCGAGGCAATTGACACTTTTCTGGCGAAATGCCGAGCCGGCGACTTCCACGGCGCCTACGAGGCGGTCGTGGAGATGAAGA
The DNA here is from genome assembly GCA_017427485.1 of Kiritimatiellia bacterium. Classification (GTDB taxonomy): domain Bacteria; phylum Verrucomicrobiota; class Kiritimatiellia; order RFP12; family UBA1067; genus RUG572. Next base: position 3,323 of record JAFRSR010000158.1, on the reverse strand, counting down.
AGAAGAAATAGCGTAGAACGGGGATTCAGAAGTTGCTGTTCACCAGTATCGAGTTTTTATTCCTTTTCCTGCCAGTCGTGTTGGCGGGGTACTATCTATTGCCTTCGCGGTTTGGGCTGAAGAACTTCTGGTTGCTCTGTGCCAGTCTCTTTTTCTACGCCTGGGGCGAACCAAGTTTCGTTGCCGTCATGCTGCTGTCCATTGCGTTCAACTACGTCATGGCACTGGCCATTGCGTCGGTGCGCGGGCGGCGGCGCATTGCAAATGCATTCTTGGCAATTGCCGCCATCGGCAACCTGTCAGTGCTAGGCGTTTGGAAGTACTTGAATTTCATCACGTCTACGGTCAGGTCGTTGTTTCCCGCCTGGCAGCCATTGATTCCCCAGACAAGTTTTGTCCTCCCCATCGGCATTTCATTTTTTACATTCCAGGCGCTGAGTTACGTAATTGACGTTCACCGGGGAATTCCCGTTCAGCGCAATCCGCTTAAGATCGCGCTGTACATTTCACTTTTCCCCCAGTTGGTCGCGGGGCCAATAGTCCGCTATACGACGATATGCGACGAGATAGAATGTCGAAAGACGTCATTTACAATGTTTTCCGAGGGCGTCTACAGATTCTTGTGTGGATTTAACAAGAAGATGCTCCTTGCCAACCTGTTGTCCGTTGTGGCCGACAAGGCCTTTTCCGCGACGGCATTGGACATGCCGATGGCCTGGCTTGGCGCAATATGTTATACGCTGCAGATATTCTTTGACTTTAGCGGATATTCTGACATGGCCATTGGGCTTGGCCTTATGTTCGGATTCCATTTCCTTGAGAACTTCAATTACCCGTACATATCAAAGACCGTGACCGAGTTCTGGAGGCGATGGCACATCTCGCTCGGTACGTGGTTTCGGGACTATCTCTATTTCCCGCTTGGAGGCTCCCGGGTGGGGCGCGGACGCCTGATCTTGAACTTGTCCATTGTATGGCTTGCGACTGGAATCTGGCATGGCGCCAACTGGACATTCATTTCCTGGGGGTGCATGTATGGCCTCTTGATCATGTTTGAGAAGGTGTTCGATATCCCAAAGCGCGTTGAGGGGCATTCTGTTCTTCGAGCCGTCTACCAGCCATTGACCCTTTTGTCCGTTGTCCTTGGATGGGTGCTGTTCAGGGCTTCTGACATGCCAAGCGCCTACCGCTATATTTGCACGATGTTTGGTGCAGGCGCACACGAGGCGTGTCCACATTCTGCTGCTTTTGAGTTCAAGAATGTAACCATTCCCTTCCTGGCGGCAATTGCCTTTTCTGTTCCGTGGCTCTCATGGCTCAGAACGCGTTTCGGGAACCATGCGGCATGCGATTATGCGGTATGCGCCGTACAGTTCGCACTCTTTGCGTTCGGCGTGTCGTATCTTGTCATGAACGCGCATAACCCATTCATCTATTTCAACTTCTAGGGACTACCATGACCATGATGCGGATAAAAGATGTCTTCAAGCCGAAGGGGCTCTTGGCAATTTGTTTTCTGGTTGCCATTGGGTGGTTCTGCATCCCTACGGCAAAAACTGCCAGGGAAGCACTAAAGGGGGGGAAGCCCAATGAGAAAATCCAAGGCACAATCCAGCGCATCCACAAACAGTGTGTTTCTCGTTTCGACAGAAAATTTGACTTCATAGATTTGAACGGCTTGTTCTGCAGAATTTGTGGGATAAGGGTCAGCAACGGCATTGTAAGATTGGACAATGGTTTTCTTATACCAGTTAGCATAGGCAGGGGGAAACCAAAGGCCATCGCTACAAATATCATTGGCTTTTCAAGGTTCCTGAAGCAACGCAAGATACCATTTCTCTATGTTCAGGCTCCCTATAAGATGGATAAGGGGAAAAAGATGCTCCCCCCCTCATTTCACCATTATGCCTATGAGTCCGTGGAAGAACTGTTGTCTGCCCTTTCGACTGCGAAAGTCGACTTTCTTGACTTAAGGCCGTTCTTTTCGGAAAGCGTTGAGGATGTTGAAAGGTATTTCTATCGGACCGACCACCATTGGAATGGCGACGCCATATTTGCGGCATATCAATTGACGGTTCAGAGAATGGCAGACAGGCTAGAGGTCCCTCAATCAATGGTTAGCGATGAAATCAATGTGTCATCTTGGCATCGGCGAACACGTCCGGATTGGTTTCTTGGCAGTTGGGGCCAACGGACCGGACGCTTTTTCGGCGGACTTGATGAAATAATATGGCATGAGCCCAAGTTTTCATCTCAGCTGTCTTGTGCACGGATACGAGAGTCTATGTGGGCCAAGGGGGATTTTGCCTCTGCGGTAATCCTGCGTGACTATGTGGAGACGCGGCCTGATTTATTCACAAAGAGTGCCTATGGCCTTTACGGTGGCACGAAGGCTCTTGTGTGTTATCGCAACAGCCATGCACCTGTAAAAAAGAAACTCCTGATGGTGGGGGATAGTTTTGCATATCCCGTCTGGGCATTGTGTTCGGCAGTATTTTCGGAAATCGACACGCTTGACCCTCGACTCCTGAATAAATTCACGATTGCCGAGTATGTTGTTCAAACGAAGCCCGATATGGTTGTCCAACTGGTGAATTCAAATGTATTTACTGCATTGAAGTGCTTTAGGTATGGTACGCCTGAGGCTGTTCAATGGGAGAAATCGACGTTTGTCAGGAATGTTCCGATACGGTATGAGCTTGCGACCAATAACGTCGACACGGTAATCGTGCCTACAATCAGGCGAGGATTCAACTATGTTGTCGACGCAACTGGTTTTACGGGGTCTCCTTTGCCGGAAATGGTGGAGTTGGTTCTTCTTAATGTGCGTTCGGGCAATGTCTGGAGGCGCATGATGTTCGATACGGGGTTCTGCAATGAACAGAAGAAAGTTCATTGGGAGTTTTCCGTCCCCGAAGTTGGGTACTGGGATCTTCGCATAAGAGGGAATGGATCGCAGTCAATTCGGTTTGAGAATCTAAAGGTGTCAGAATTGCGCCCTGGGAAACGTTAACCCTAGGAGCAAGAAGAAAGGACGCTTGAATGAATAAAACAACGGTGGTGTTCGGAACGTGTCCCGAGGCGATTAAGATGGCACCGGTCGTTAAGGCGTGCAAGGTCTTTTCTACGGGTTCTTTCAAGCTGCGTGGTTTGGCTCGCGAATAGTGCTGAAGAGGAGTTTTGGCTCTTCCCGGTTATTCGTGAGAAGAAGCGCCTGAAACCACAGCCGAGCATCGCCCAAGCCCTTGATTTCAGGCGCTGATTTGCATATTCTTTCCGTTTCTGCCGCCAAGCAAGAAAGGAAAGAAAGATGCAAACTGTTG
>JAFRSR010000157.1 GCA_017427485.1 Kiritimatiellia bacterium | reverse complement strand
GCTCGCGCGTCTGCCCGCCCCGCGCATCCTCTACGTGTCGTGCGACCCGGCCACGCTCACGCGCGACCTCGCCGTGCTCACCCGCACCTACGACATCGCGCGCGTGAAGCTCTTCGACCTCTTTCCGCGCACCGCGCGCTTTGAAACGCTTGTCACCCTTGAAAGGAAGCAAAAGACATGAAACTGAACATTTCCGCGGCTCTCGTCGCAGTGGCCCTTGCGTCCGTCGCCGCGCCCGCCGATCCGCTTGAATCCGTGGACACGCTGATCGGCGGTTCGTACCGCGGGCACACGTTTCCGGGCGCGACGTGCCCGTTTTCGATGGTGCAGGTGAGTCCCGACACGGGACTCTGCAACTGGGACCATTGCTCGGGTTACGTGTGGGAGGATCCCTGCATCTACGGTTTCTCCCAGACCCATCTGAGCGGCACGGGGTGTCCCGACCTCGAGGACGTGCGCCTGCTGCCGTTCACGGACGACTTCGCCTCGCCCGATCCGCGTACATGGCGCCTTGCGAAGGATTTTCGCACGGAGAAGGGGCGTCCCGGGCTCTACACGGTCGCCCTCACCAACGCGGGCATCACCGTGGAGCTCACGTCGACGCCGCGCGTGGGCGTGCACCGCTACACGTACTCCGCGGGGAAGCCCGTGAAGCTGCTCGTCGACTTGCAGTGGGTCAACGCCGGCAACATGTCGGGTGCCGTCGTGTCGTTCTCGAACCGGCTTGACGCGGCGAACGCCGCGATCATTGGCGGACGACGCACGCACGCCTGGTTGAAGCGCAGCGTCTGCTGGAAGGTCGTGTTCGACCGTCCGTGGACGAGCGCGCGTCTCCTGCCGAAGGCCGACCCGAAGGAGCGGGGCGAGCGCTGGGTGCTGGAGTTCGCGCCCGGCGCGCCGCTCGTCGCGAAGGCGGCGATCTCCACCGTGGACGAGGACGGCGCGGCGAAGAACTACGCCGCCGAGGCAGAGGGAACGTCGTTTGAGGACGTCCGCGACGCGGCGCGCGCGAAGTGGCGCGACCTGCTCGGCCGCTTCGAGGTGCCCGGCGCCACGGACGTGCAGTGCATCGCGTTCTACACCGCGCTCTACCACCTCTTCATCCAGCCGAACGACATCGCGGACGTCGACGGACGTTACCGCGGCGGCGACGCGCAGGTGGCGACGGCGAAGGACGGCGTCTACTATACGGGCCTCTCCCTCTGGGACACCTTCCGCGCCGCGCATCCGTTCTACACGATCGCCGTGCCCGAGCGCGTGGACGGCTTCGTGAACTCGATGCTCGGCCACTACCGGGCGCTCGGGTTCCTCCCCGTGATCCCGTACTTCGGCTGGGAGTCGCACTGCATGATCGGCAACCATTCCGTCTCCGTGGTCGTGGACGCCTACAAGAAGGGCTTCCGCGGCTTCGACGTGGACCTCGCCTTCGAGGCGGTCACGAACTCGCTCACCGTCACGCACACGGACCCGTTCGGCCGGCAGAAGATCAAGGAGAACTGGGACCTCTACGACCGCTACGGCTACTATCCCTACGACAAGATCCGCGGCGAGAGCGTGAGCCGCACGCTCGAGTGCGGCTTCGACGACTGGTGCGCGGCGGAGTTCTGCCAGGCGCTCGGGCGCGGCGACGAGGCGTTCTTCCGCAAGCGCGCCGGATACTGGAAGAACGTGTTCGATGCGGAGATCGGCTTCATGCGCGGCAAAGACACGAACGGGAAATGGCGCATGCCGTACGATCCGTTCCATCTCGGCCACGGCGGCGACACCGCCAACGACTTCACGGAGGGCAACGCCTTCCAGTACACGTGGCACGTGCTGCAGGATCCGCAGGGACTCATCGAGGCGATGGGCGGACGCCCGGTGTTCATCCAGAAACTCGGCTCCCTCTTCGTCCAGCCCGAACGTACCGAGGGCATGGGCTTCGTGGGCGACGTGACGGGCCTCATCGGACAGTACGCGCACGGCAACGAGCCGAGCCACCATGTGGCGTATTTCTTCACGCTCGCGGGACATCCCCGCCGCACGGCGGACGTGGTGCGCGAGGTGTGCGACCGCTTCTACGGCATCAAGCCGGGCGACCTCTGCGGCAACGACGACTGCGGGCAGATGAGCGCGTGGTACGTGTTTGCCGCGATGGGCTTCTATCCGTTCAACCCCTGCAGCGGCGAGTATGTGCTCGGCGCGCCGCAGCTGCCGGAGGTGCGCGTGGCGCTGCCGGGCGGCAAGACGTTCCGCGTCGTGGCGAAAGACCTCTCGCGCCTGAACAAGTACGTCGAGTCCGCCACGCTCAACGGAAAGCCGCTTGAGGGGCCGATCGTCCGCCACGCCGACATCGTCGCCGGCGGCGAACTCATTTTCAACATGGAGCGCTAAGCGCCGAAAGGAAAACAGTCATGAAACACATCGTCGTATTGGGCAGCACGAACACGGACATGGTGGTGACGGGGCAGAAGATCCCCGTGCCCGGCGAGACCGCCACCGGCGGCCGTTTCCTCATGAACCCGGGCGGGAAGGGCGCCAACCAGGCCGTGGCCGTGGCGCGCCTCGCGTCCGAAGACACGCGCTGCGTGTTCATCGCGAAGGTCGGCGACGACCTCTTCGGCAGCGACTCGCGCGCGCGGTTCGAGTCGGACGGCATCGTCCCCCGCCTCATCGTGGACCCGGAGACGCCGAGCGGCGTGGCCGTGATCATGGTGGACGCGCAGGGACAGAACTGCATCTCAGTGGCGCTTGGCGCGAACGGCACACTCGTGCCGGCGGACGTGGAGCCGCACCGCGAGGAGATCGAGACCGCCTCCGCGCTCCTCATGCAGCTCGAGACGCCGCTTGAGACCGTCCTGTACGCCGCGAAGGCCGCGCACGCGAAGGGCGTGCCGGTGATCCTCAACCCGGCGCCCGCGCGCGAGCTGCCCGCCGAGCTCTACGCCCAGCTCGACTGGATTACGCCGAACGAGACGGAGGCCGAACTCCTCACCGGCGTGAAGGTGGTGGACGAGGCGAGCGCGGCCGCCGCCGCGCGCGTCCTAAAGGACCGTGGCGTGGGGCACGTGATCGTCACGATGGGATCGGCCGGCTGCTGGTGCGAGGGCATGCATCCCTCCGTGCCCGTCAAGGCCGTGGACACGACCGCCGCGGGCGACACGTTCAACGGCGCGTTCGTAGCGGCGCTCTGCGAGGGCCGCGCGGTGGACGACGCCCTCGCGTTTGCTTCGAAGGCCGCCGCGATCTCCGTGACCCGCCCTGGCGCCCAGTCCTCCGTGCCGTACCGTCGTGAGGTGTGACCGGATGCTGCTGGAAGTCAAGAACCTGCGGATTGCGTTTCGGCGCGAGGGGCACGAGACGGTGCCCGTGCGGAACGTCAGTTTCTCCGTGCCCGAACACGGACGTGTGGCGCTCGTGGGCGAATCCGGCTGCGGCAAGTCGCTCACGGCGCTCTCACTCCTGCACCTGCCGCCCACCGACCGTGCGTACATCTCCGGCACGACCATGTTCACGGGGAAGCGCATTTCCTACGTGTTCCAGAACCCGTCCGACTCGCTCAACCCGGTGATGCGCATCTCGGCGCAGATCCGCGAGGCGCTGCCGAAGGGGATGCCCAAGGCGGCCGCCGAGGCGCGGGTCGTGGAGCTCCTGGCGCGGACGGGCCTGCCCGATCCCACGCGCGCGGCGCACGCCTATCCCTGCGAGCTTTCGGGCGGACAGCAACCGCGCGCGATGATCGCGATGGCGCTCGCCG
>JAFRSR010000156.1 GCA_017427485.1 Kiritimatiellia bacterium | reverse complement strand
GATGGAGATCAACGGCGTGCTCACGAAGATGATGTTCGACCACGAGCGCCGCCGCCGCGCCTTCTACGTGGAGGAGAGCTACGTCATCCCGTGGATGTACGACTACCTCACGCCCCACGGCCTGATCATGAAGATCAACGCCGAGGCGAATTCCCTGGACAACGCGATCATCCGCAACGACCTGGAGTTCTGGGATTGGTACACGCGCCGTCTCCTGAGGGACCCCGCCTTCCGCCGCGACATCCCCGCGCAGAAGAGTTTCTCCAAGCTCCGCGCCGCCATCGCCGGACTCTACGCCGACGCGCGGAACAAGGCCCGAGACAATGGCAAGTACGTGAAATACAATGACCTCGCTGCGCAGGCGTTCCGCGAGGCCGTGGCCCTCTATCCGGCTTCCCCCGAGGCGACGTTCCGCTACATCCAGTCGATTCTCAGCGCCACCGGCAAGTGGAACGCGATCCTCGACCTCATCGGGTACACGGACCGCGTCGACCCCAACAACGCCCGCACGAAGGATCTCCGGAAACAGGCCCAGGCCGCGCGGGACGCGCTCGCTGCGCTGGAGGGAAAATCTGCCGACAAGAGTCCCGACGCGCAAGCCGATGCCTACCTCGACTACGGCGAGGCCAACTTGATGTTCAACCCTCAGGCCTCCTACCGGTGCGCGGAAACCCTGCAGCGCATCCCGTCCGTCACGAACTCTTTTGACCGGCTCTGGCGCCTCGCCACGATCTACCGTACCCTCGGACTCGACAAGATGGCGGCCCCGAGCATTGCGGCCGCGCAGAAATTCCCGGAAGCCAACACATACGAGAAACAGCACGCGGCCGCCCTCGTCTTCGACAGCGCCGGAGAGAAGGAAGCGTGCGTCAAGGCCGTCCAGTCCGCAATGTCGTTTCCCGAATCACAGGATTTCGAGAAGCTCCTGCAGTACGCCAACCTTCTCCTGAAACACGGGAAGAAATACGAGGCCGCCCACGCCGTCGACCTCGCGCTTCCCCTCGCCACCAACGCCCCGACGGCCCGCATTCTCGCCGCAGGGGAAATGCTGCTGAGAATCGACGCCCCCACCTACGTGCCGTTTGTGGCCAAGCACATCCTGGATCCCCTTCTGGAGCGTACGGACACCACCTGGCAGGAAGTCCAGCAACTCGCGGAATACTACTGGCTGTTCCGCAACGGCGCCCGGTCGATGGCCGAGGCTGCGGACTACCAGAACAAGGCGCTCGACTGCTATTCGCGGTTCGCCCAGGCGGTGAAGAACGAGCATGTCTACGAACGGCTCGCCAACATGTACGCGCATGCCGTGCCGGCCCTTCCGGACGAGAAGCGCCAGGGAGCCCTCAGAAGCGCGGCGGAAGCCTATCTCACGCAAGCATCCCAGACGGTCTTGTCAAAGGAGCCCGATCTGGACGGGGCCTGCCAGCTTGCGGAAAAGGCCTACAAGACGGCCCCCGCCTACATCAAGAATACCTATCTGTCCGATTCCGGACAAGAGAAAAACGGCCCAGTCGATGCCGAAAGCGTGAAAAGACTGCTTGTCCGCAAAGTCGCCAATCACCAATAGACTGAACCATGCTTTTCGACCGAACATTCCATCCAGACGAAGCCAACCAGGCCTTTACCACGGGCCGTCTCCTCGAGACCGGCCAATACGCGTATCAGCCGCAGGACCACCACGGCCCCACGCTCTACTACGCGGCGGCGGCCCTCCAGAAAGCGGCCGGACACGGCGACACGGCGTCGCTCGACGGCACGCTCCTGCGCTGCACGCCCCTCGTGTTCGCCGTCCTCGCGCTCGTGTTCGGGTTTCTGGCCGTCCGCAGGATCATGAAGCCCGCCACGGGCCTCGTCGACCGGTTCGCTCCCAGTCTGTTCGCCCTGCTTCTGGGCACGTCGCCGGTCTTCGCCTTCTTCGCCACGGACTTCATCCAGGAAACGCTCCTCGCCTGCTTCCTGACCATGATGTTCTGGGCGGGCGTCGGCTACCTCCGTCCCGGCGCGAAATGGAAAACCGGCACGTGGGCGCTCTTCTTCGGGACGGCCGCCGGACTCGCCTTCGCCACGAAGGAGACCTGCCTGATCTCCTTTGCCGCCGCCGCCCTCGCCGCCGCGCCCTTCCTTGTCCGACACCTGACGCGGGAAAAAGTCAGTGCCCGCGCCCGCGACGGGGTTCTGGCCGTCCTCGGGTTCCTGATCGTCGCGTGCATCCTCTACTCGGACTTCGGACGCGACTTCCACGGCGTGTACAACGCCTTCATCGCGGCTCCTCTCTCCTACATCGGCCGCGCCGCAGGCGACGCGGCAGCCTCGACGGGCGCGAACTGGCACGTCCACCCCTGGTGGCAGTACTTCCGGTGGCTGTTTGCCGACGAATACGGTGCACTCGCATTCTTCGTCCTGTGCGGAACCTGCTTCGGCCTGTTCGCGCGGTTCGTCTGGACGGCAATACGTCCTGAGCTTCGCGAGCGCGCCAGCGGTCCGTTGTCGAGGTCGTTCCTCTTCGCGCTCGGCTACGCGCTCCTGCTCCTCGCCTTCTACTCGGCCATCCCGTACAAGACGCCCTGGTGCGCGCTTCAGATGCACATCGGCCTGTTGTTGGCGGCCGTGCTTGGATTTGCGGTTGCATGCGGCATGTTCACGGCGGTCCTTTCGCTGCCTCCGCCATCCAACTTGCCGGCGGGATGCAGGGACTATGTCGTCTGGCTACAGGGCCATCCGCGCCTGATCAAGGCATTGGGCGCGTTACCCTTGACCATTGCCGCAGCCGTGCTGCTCCTGACGAACGGCTACCAGATCGCCCGCATGTCGCGCGATCCCGATTCCAAGGACATTCCCTACAACTACGCCTCGGCCTCACCCGAAGTACGGCAGCTCGCCGCCACCGTCGCCGCAGCAGTGGGATCCGCCACGAACCACGAACCGCAAACCACGCCCTTCATCGCCGTGGCGCTCCCCGCCGCCGACACCTGGCCTTTTCCGTGGTACAACCGCCCGTACGAGCCGCAGACCGGCTACTGGACGTCCTTTGACGACCTCAAGCAAATCGCGGCCGCCGGCGTCAAGCCGACGGTCGTGATCGTCCCCATGGAGGAGGGACACCTCGTGCAGCCGATCTTCCCGCACCTGAAGCACACGAAACGCTTCTACATGCGTCCGGGGGCACGCAGCCGCGAAGGCAAAATGCGCGGCGGCGTGCGCGTGCGCGTGTTCTGGTGACGTCTAGCGGCGGCAGAACGCCTGCATCGTGTTCCAGAGCGCGTCGAGCTCGGCCTTCTGGTCGTCCGAGAGCGACACCTTGCCCAGCTTCCACTTCTTGCCCTCGCCGCGCGTGCCGCCGTCGTCCTGCTTGGACTTCTCGTACTCGCGGGAGACGAGGTTCGCGAAGCAGCCCGCCTTCTGCAGGTAGTAGAGCGAGTAGCCGCGCAGGCCGCCGGGGAAGTTGCGCTGGTCGATCAGGAGACGCAGGAGCGCGTAGGCGAGGTCCACCTCGCCCGTCTGGTCCTTTGCCTCCATGAGGCGCCAGATCTTCGCGAGGAGCGGCGCGTAGGCGCAGCGCTCGGTGATGAGGCCCTCGCTGCCGCACTGGCGGCTCTGGAAGAGCCACTGCCAGCCGCCCCACGCGCTGAACACGGTGTGGATCACGGGCTTGGCGGCGTTCTCCTCCTTCATGCGGTCGTTCGCCTTCGCGCCGCCAGACTCCTCCTTGATGTAGCCGAAGCGGTCAGGCCACTTCTTCGCGAGCGAGACGATGAACGGCACGCTCGGCGTGGGCGTCTTGGAATTGCACGCCGTCTGGATGATGATCGGGCGGCGGGCGATTTCGCCGAGCTTCTCGTAGTAGCGCCTCAGGTCGGCCTCCGTGCGCGTGTCGTCGCCGGGACGCGAGATGATGGCGATGTTGGTCTTCGGGTGGCGTTTGGCGACCTCCTCGATCGCCTGCGCGGTGGCGACCATCCCGTCGTCGTTCGCGCCGTTCGCGCCGAGGGTGAGCATGCAGGGCTGGCCTTCCATCGCCTTCGCGAGCGCCTCGAAGCCCTTCTTCTTCTCGTCGAGCGTGAGGAGGTCGATCGCGTCATTGGACTGGCACCAGATCACGCCGGGGCAGCCGCTGCGCGACACGTAGAGGCACTCGCGCGCGAGCGCCTCGTAGTCGACCGATCCGTCCTTGGAGAACGGTGTCACCATCGCCGTTATGGTACCTGAAAGTTTCATGCTGTCCACCATGCCCTTCATGCCTTTGCCACGCATATCCCCGTCGCGTGGCCGTTGAGGTCGACCTTCGCGCCGTCCGCCGCGCCGAACGCGAACGACGTCGCGAGAGTCTCGTTCTTC
>JAFRSR010000155.1 GCA_017427485.1 Kiritimatiellia bacterium | reverse complement strand
GGCGGGGGGCGGGGTCTGCACCCCGCCACGACGCGAGAGATCTCACGCGGAGTTCGCGGAGGCCGCGGAGTCGGTTCTCACGCAGAACCTTACGGGAGCGAGACCTTGACTTTGTAGAAATGGGTCGATTCGTTGGTCGGGTCCACCCAGCCGCTGTCGGTCAGGTTCGTCCGGCCGATGACCGTATAGACGCGATCCGGCGTGAAGTCCGGCGCCCAGGTGATGACGGGCTCGTCGGCTGCGTTCATTGAGATGTTGGCCACCAAGTCCGCATCGGGATCGCCCGGGTCGAGTCCAGCCACGTAGCATTCGTGGAGCGTCATTCCGTTGGCGGCTTTCGTTCCCCACAGTTCGACGAGATCCGCCTCCGTGAGACCGAGCGAGTTCTGGATGATGGCGTTGTCGATGAGCCAGCGCGTGGGGAGCGTGTCGCCGTCGATGACGACCGAAACGATCGTCGTCCGCGTGCCGGTCGTCGTAATCGTCGCCGACGCCGTCGCGCTGCCGCCGTGGTTGCCCGTCACGGTGATGGTGACGTCGTAGGGTGTCCCCGGTGAAAGGCCGGAGATCGTGGCGTAGTTGTTGCCGAGGGCCGTGCAGACGGTCGAGCTCTCCGCCCGGGTGCCGTCGTCTCCCATGGCGATTGCCTTGATTGTCACCTCCGTGTTCCCTGCGCCGAAGGCGTTCACCGGGACGAGGAACGCGCCCGCCGTGTCCTGCTGGCTCATCACGAACACCGCGCCGATTTGCGGATCGCTCGCGCGCGTCGTGAACGAAAGCGTCCGGGTCGCCGTGCCGCCGGACGAGGACGTCGCAACCGCCGTGGCGGTGTATTCGGTGTAGGGCGTGAGGCCGGCAAGCGTCACCTGCGCCACGCCGCCGTCCGCCGAGACGCGCTGCACCTCGCCCGTCACGGAGCTTCCGTCCGCTCCGTCCGCCGTCACGAGGACGTCGACATACGCGTTGCCCTCGCCGATCGTCGCGACCGGGAGGCTCAACATCGCGGAAACGTCCTCCACGTCATTGGTGGAAAGCGCCCCGATCGTCGGCGCGGACGCAAGCGTGGTGAACGAAACGCTCTGCGTCACGCTTCCCGTCTTGCTTCCGGTCACCGTCACCACGGCGGTGTAGTTCGCTCCCGCCAACATTGGTGGTGTATCAATGGTCACACTTGCCGTTCCCGATGCCGTCACGGTCTTCGTCGCGCTGTGCGTCCGTCCATCCGGCCCCGTCGCGACGATGTCAATTTGCGTATGCTCGTTACCCGTGCCGATTTCAGTGATCGGAACGGCGAACACGCAGCTCGTCGTGTTGGGTGTCGTAGTGACCGAACCGACCGCGAGGTCGGCGGGAAGAGTTCGAAACATGACCCGTCGAGAGGATTCACTGCTGAAATACCTTGCTTGGGAAGTCGAACCATCACCTCCATAGCTAACTGACTCAACAGAGCAAATCCATTCAACGATATAGAGCGTGTAAGGTTTTAGACCAGAGAAAGTGTAACTGCTGTTGTTTTCGAATGTTTCTGTGGCTTGGGAAAATGATCTAATGGTTACCCACTTGTCATCGTATTCCGAAATAAGATGAAGTTTCGCCCATCCGTTTTGCTTTGCGGCGCTATTACCGATCGTATTCTTCAATGTATAGTTGACCGTGGCAGACGAGGCGGTTATCGTACCTTTTGACAGCGACATTTTGATTTCGGCACCAAAGACCGACAATGCGATATTTGCTGCCAGAATGATTGCGAGGATCTTTTTCATTTTTGGAATCTTTCTGTTGATGGTTGATTGTGTTTGAGAGTGACTGACTAATCTTAGACTATGAGCGAGATTTCAGCTCCTTGATCTGTTTTTGGCAGACGCAAAGGAAGTCCTCAATTTCGTAGGCTTCCCACATCTCAAGTTCATTGAACGGTTCGGGCAGTTCGGTTTTCCTAATGCGAGGGACGTCCGACCGAACACCCGGAATTCTTGCATGGGCGTGCAGGTAAACCCAATCCTTGGGAAAACACCCGATGTTTGCGCCGATGCGCAGCGCCGTGTCATAGACCATCAAGGGGCCGATGCCGGAAACGGTGCGGGCCTGTTCGTCGAAGAAGTCGAAAAGTTCCTCGAACGCACGACCTTGAAACGATCGGATCTTCGCTTGAGCCTTACCCAGTTTTGCCGCCCATTGTTTCATCGCCTTGTCCGAAATTCTCCACTGGTGGGGATGCCGCTTCCCCGCCTTCTCGCTGTTGGGAGGCCATTCACCGTGGGAGGCGGCTTTCAAGATGTCGGGGAACGTAGGGGAACGGTAACCGTCGAGATATTCGTGAAAACCGGGACGATTCTGTTTCTTCCATTCCGACATGATTCCGGAAAGCGATTTATTTCCGGAGCCGGTCGGAACCAGCTTGCCGCAGCCGCCGTTCTTGTTCTTTGATGATTTTGCTTGAGTTTGTTGGTAGCAAGCCATGGTCGTGTTCCTTTTGCCTTGTTGGTGGGCTGGTCCGGATTCCGACGTCAAGGCAAAAGAAAAGCGCCTTCCTCCGGTGTCTCGGTTCGGGCTCCGTGGAAGGCCTTGTAGGAAACACGTGAAGGAAGGCGCGCCACCCGGGCGCGCGCTTCCGCATGTGCCGTCCTACAAATCTTTCCACGGATTTGAACCGACGACTCTTGCAGAATTGCAAGCTGGTTAGTTTGTTGTCAAAGGGTGCTGCGTGGCGGGGTGGTCCTCAATGCGCAATGCAAAAAGGTGGAAGGAGTCTCAGAGAAAGTCCTTCAGGTTGTCGGGCGGAGGCGGAACGTCCGGAAGCGAAGCGACGAGAGGTGCCAAGACCTTTTCCAGAACCGGCAAGTCGTTGACGAGCGCGTTCCAGACGATGTCGAAGTCAATGTTGGCATAGTCGTGGACGAGCCGGTGCCGCAAACCCGCCCAGCCCTTGAAGTCGATTTCCGGATGGGCTGCGCAAATCGCTTCGGAGACGTTGTTCGCGGCTTCTCCGATCAACTGGAGATTGTAGAGAACCAACTCCGACTTGTCGTCGCCTTCGCGGAGCATGGGGCGCTCCAGTCCGGCTTTCAGTCCGTTCAGCCGCGACACGCCCCGCATCATGTGCTCGAGACGCGCCGCGTCGCGGTAGTCCGCACCGCCGCTTCTCATATCGCGACCGCCTCCCTGCAGACCCTGTCCGCAAAACGGGGCGACACCGGCAGAACGCCCGACGAAACCACGTCGACCGGCCGGCCGACCATGCGGGAGATCCCGGCCTCGATGGCGTCGTAATCCCTGAAACTCGCGCCGGAGGAGAACTTGACAAGAACGTCCACGTCGCTGTCGGGGCGCTCCTCCCTGCGGGCGCACGAACCGAAGACCCAGAGCTTTTCGGCTCCGTGCCTTTTCGCGATGGCGTAGATTTCGTCCCGTTTCGCGCGGATTTCGTCAAGCATGCACATGGCGTTCCCTTTCCGACGCCTGCGAGTCTACCACAGCCCGGCCCGGAAGGGAAGCGGGAAATAGCGAATGTTTGAAGCCGCCTGCGCCGCGTCCGCGGCGCGGCGCCATCCGGCCGACGCAAG
>JAFRSR010000154.1 GCA_017427485.1 Kiritimatiellia bacterium | reverse complement strand
CGCGGTCCACCACACCTCCGGACGCTTGATCGTGATGCCCGCGCCCATCTGCGGCGCATGGACCGTGTGGTTCGCGTTGAAGCGCTTCGGGAACGGCTTCACGGGCGTCGCCTGGAGGCCGAAGGTCCAGGTGGACGGCAACGCGGGCGCCGTCTCCGCGAGGCGGATGCGCAGGATGGTGGCGTCCGTTCCCGGCAGCACCTCGATCGTCCGCGCGGGATCGGCCGGCGAGAACGCCTCGTCGCTCTCGCAGAACCAGCACAGCCCCACGTCCTCGTCGCCCAGCCACACGGCGCAACGGAACGGCCAGGCAAGCGCGTCCTTCACCGCTCCCGTGTTCACGAGCTTGCTCCACGAGGCTGGCGAGTAGTTGAAGAGCGTCGCCCGCGCGGGCACGAGCGGAATCTCCAGCCACGCCCGCGAGAAGTCCTTGCGGTTGCCCTTCGGACCGGGCACGAGCGCGAGCGATATCTTCGCCATGCCGTCGAACTCGATGCGCGCCGTCACGTCCGCCGTCAGGATGTCCGCCTCCTGCCACGCGCAGACGACGACCGCCTCGTCGGTCGCCTCCTGCACCCAGCTGCCGCCCTTCTTCCAGACGATCTCCTCGCCCTTTCCGTCGGCACACACGATCCGCATCGGACCCGCCAGCAGATCACGTCCGGCGCTCGTCACGCGTACGGGAAGCGCGTTCGACGCGAAGACGAACGTGCGCCCCCACGTCGAGACCGTTCCATCCTTCGCCGTCACCGGCGTCCACGGCGCGGGCACCGCGCCCGACGCGATTCCGGCAACACATGCCGCCAACGCAAGGACCAACTTCTTCATCAGCCATTTCCTTTCACCTGCGCGACGATCGGCTCGCCGCGATGGAAGAACCCGACGGGCGTCACGCGATAGACGACGTCCTTGTCGGCCGGCACCTCGTCCGCGCCGATCACCAGTTCGGCGGAGGTCGGAATGCGGTCGAGCGGATGGAAGAACAGTTCCTGGGCGAGACGCCACGTGCCGATCGGCTCGCCGCCGGCCGCCGGCCGCGCCTCGATTTCGTACAGGAGCACGCGCCCCGCCTCGCCAGCCGCGACGGCGGCGGGGAACGACACCGCTATCTGGTCCTCAAGCTGCTTCTTCGTGTTCATCCCCTTCCGCCGCGTGACGGCCACGCACGCCCCCACGGGGAATACGGGCGCCTTCGTCCGCGCAGCCTGCGCGGCGTAGCCGTAGACGGGATTCGCCGGGTTGGCGGGAACGGGGACCGAGCGCACGGATCCCGCCGACACGCCCAGCACGAACTCGCGCCGCTCGATCTCCAGCCGGTCCGGCCAGACGTCGATCACCATGCCCTGGCGTCCCTTGCGGCTCGTCGCCGCCATGTGGCGCGGCTGGGAGGTGTCCTTGCGGCGCGAATTCACGCACTGCCATTCACCGCCGTACGGCGTGGATATCTGCAGCAACGTACACGTGTTGATCGCCGTGAAGGCACCCTGCCAGACGGACCGGTCATCCGTGAGGCCCATGTGCGAATGGCCCGAGAACGACACGGCGTTCGGATAGTCCTTCAGGAACTCGGTCAGCTGTCCGCCGTCCTCGGCGCCCTTCCCCCAGTAGCTGAAGAGCGTCCCCTTCGGGTGCGGGTGCTGCACGCAGAAGAACGGCCGCGCCGCGTGCAGGTCCAGCTCGGCCGCGTGCGCCGCCGCGTAGGCCGGGATGTCCTTCTCGTAGCCCCAGTGCGCGCAGAGGAACGTGTACCCCTTCACCTTCACGGAATAGACGGGCTGCCAGTCCCAGCCGAACGCGCGCTTCCACGCCTCGGCCTGGATCGGCCCGATCGCGTCTTTCTTCGCCGCTGCCACCTTCGCCGCGTCCTTCGCGGCCGCGCCCTTCAGCGGCCACTTCCACGCGAGGCGGTCGTGGTTGCCGTAGACGAAGACCGGCTCCACGCGCGTGCCGTCCAAGCCCTTGCAGTCAGGGAAGACCGCCTGCCACGTCTGGCCCACGCGTACGAGCTCGGCGACCTTCCCCGTATCGGCCATGTCGCCCGCGATGACAACGGCGTCCACGCGCCGGTCGCGGAAGTATTCAAGCGCGGCGCGGAACGTGCCCGTCGTGCCGCCGACGTAGTCGTTCGCCGTCTTGCCGTTGTCGCGGATGTGTATGTCGCTCACCACGCCCAGGCGCAGGGGCGGACGCGGCGCCACCGCCTCCGCAAGCGCGTGGACGTGGAACATCGCCCACGAGGCGGCGAACCCGCCTGCCGAAAACCGCAGGAACTCCCTGCGCGTCGTTGCCGTGTTTTTCATCATCGTATTCCTTTCTTCAATGAAATGTTTTCAAATGCTACTCTGCCTTGAAGACGGCGGTTTGCCATGGGGCGAGGCGGACGGTAAAGCGATTCGTTTCGGGCTGCGCGATTCCGGCACCGTGCCAGATTGGCGTGAGCGAGTTGACGGGGAACTCGGACATCAGAATGGCATCAACTTCCTTGGCAGAGGCGTTGCGCACGGTGAAGAGACATTCGCCCGCGGCGCCCGGCTCGCCGTAACGCTCGATCCAGATGTTTGCCGTGTTTGCGCGCATGAGCGTCTCGGGTTGCCACCCCGCGCGGTTCAGGCGGCGAATCACCGGGATCGCCGCCTTGAAGAGGTCGCGGTCGCGCTCGTACCGCTTGTTCGCATCAAAGTAACGTCGCCAGCCGCTGTAGCCGATCTTCTCCTCGCCGCCAATCGTGCTCACCGCCGGATAGAACGCGTAGAACATCTGGTTCTCGATGTACATCTCCATGCCGCGGTGCGTCACCTCCTTGCAGAGACGTTCCCAGTGTCCTTCCTGCAGCAGGTTGGAGACGGGCCGACGGTACGCGAAGAAACGCTGCTCGCAGGCGGTCGCGTCCGTGATCACCGAATGCAGGAACTTCTCGCACGGCCGCGAACCCCAGCTGCCCACCTCGTGGCCGAAGATGTCGATCGTCGTGGCGGTGAAGCGATGCGCGATGCCGAAGGTGTTGCCGAAGAGACGCTTGCCTTTCGGATGGAGTTTTCCGGCCAGCCAGCCGATGAACGTCGTCATGTGCTGCATGCCGTCCGTGCAGGGACGAAGCGTGTCCGTGTCGTAGATGAGCGGCGTGTCGAACACGGCCAGATGCTCGGGCCGCACGTTGCGGTAGTCGGCCGCGAAACCGTATGACACGGAATCGAGGTACACGCCGTCGATTCCATCAAGTCCTGGCGCGAGCGTGTGATCCCAGCAGATGGAGCTGCGGTTCGGCTTCGGAAGGCGCGGATCCGGATTCGTTCGCCACCAGGTGTTCCATGTCGAGTAGTGATCCTCCATGTAGGCATGTGAACCGTCCGGTTTCAGCGGCATCGAGTTGAGGCACGCGCGCGCGGACACCTCGCGCGGCGCGTCGAACCAGACCTTCCCCGAGTTCGTCTGCGCGGCCCAGCCCTCCAGTTCGGCGAGACGCGCCGCGAGCGGCGGATGCGAACCGTCTTTGGCCGTGGGCAGGTGCTGGCGCATGCCCCACACTTCGGTGTAGGGGAAGACGCCGATGCCCAGCTCGTGCGCGCGGCGGATTGCCTCGGGATGCTTCTCGATCGAAGACGGAGCCTCCCAGAAGGTATGTCCGAAATCATCGGGGTTCGCAGGGCCCCTCGACGGCCAGATCGGCCACACCCACGTCCCCTCCTTCGCGCTGACATGTACAGGCGGCATCTTATGCGCCTCGCGCGCGTAGTACGCCTTCGCCGCGCTGCGGAACCCCCACTTGCCCTTGAACGGGAAAAGCAGATAGCGGAACTTCGCCCGCGTACCCAGTCCCGCGCCGCGCGCAAGCAGTCCCACCGGCAGACGGCTCTCTATGCCCTTCGCCGTGACGATGCGGTTTTCGTATGCGTCCGCGTCGAGCGGCGTGCCGAAGACAAACCCCGCGCCGTCCTTCGACACGGCCGAGAACGGATAGCGCGTGACGGGGAACCCGCCCACCTGCTCGATGTCGAAGAACCTTGAATCCGCCGCGATCTTCTCGTCCTCACGCCAGTTGCGGTGCCACGTCCACCCTTCAAGTTCCGCCGGGACCTTCACCAGAAGGTCCAACGCGCGCGGCTTGGGCGGCGAGGAGAGATCGCTCACCTCTGCCTCGAACGCCACCGCGCCCGACCCATCCGCCTTGGCCGAGATCTCCAACGCCAGCGCATCGGCGGAGCTGGTGAAGCGCGTCACACCCGTCTGTGGTTCTTCGCGCACATCGAAGGAGACCGTGTACGCCTTTACGACCGAACCCTGCACGATGCGCAGCCCGCGCACGTCCGCGCCGCCGCCCCGCCACGGGCAGACCATGGGCGTCATCTTCGCCACGCCCTCCGGTACGCGGAACGGCACCTTAAGCGTCGTCCACTTCCCGCAGGCATCGAGCGAGAGCGGGTATTTCACATAGCACTTCGAGTAGATAGAATAGCTCCAGCCCGACGGCGCAGGAGCGGAGGCCGTGACGTCGCGTCCGGCCACATCAAAGGCGCGCATGTAGACGATGATCGTGTCGGTGCCGCGCGCGACGCGGGCCGACACCTCCAGCGTGCAGGAAACTCCCGCCTCCAGCGGCACGGGCTTCGCCGGCTTGACGCCGTGCGCGAGCCCCACGCGCTTGTCGTCGCCGCCGAAGCGCACGTAGGGCTGCGCCTCGTCCGTCCGCTTCACGCAATT
This sequence comes from Kiritimatiellia bacterium, assembly GCA_017427485.1. GTDB lineage: Bacteria > Verrucomicrobiota > Kiritimatiellia > RFP12 > UBA1067 > RUG572. The sequence goes on along the minus strand of JAFRSR010000154.1, from coordinate 81,730 downwards.
CGCCGCCGCGCCGCTCGGCGCCCACGCGCCGTCATCCGCGATGGTGAACTCAACCGCCGTGCGGTTGCCGCGCGCGGCCAGGTAGCGTTCCTGAACCTCGAACCCGACGGGTGCGCCGTCCCATCCCGGAACCGACACCTCCTGCGTCACCGCGCCGAACACGGTCAGCGCAATCCCCATCCACGCCATTCCTGTTAGTTGACTCTTCATCTTCAAATGCCTTTCATCATTCCTTTTCTTTCGTCGGAGTTTTACGCAAGGTGATGAGCGTGATTTCCGGGGCGACGCCGAGGCGCGTGGGGAACCCCGCCCACTGCCCCGTGCCTGAATTCACGTAAAGCGTAAGGCCGTGTTCGCGGTAGATTCCCCGCACATGTCCTTCGTTGGCACGCGCCACGAACCGGTCGAGGCCCCTGACGGCGCCGCCGTGCGTATGCCCCGAAAGCTGTAGCCGCACGCGGTACGCCGCGTGTTCCGCAAGACGCGTGGGCCGGTGCGTGAGCAAGATTCGAAACGCACCATACGGCACCATGCCAGCCGCAATCTGGATGTCGGAATCGTGGCTCACGGGGTCGTTCTCGCCCAGAATGGCCAATGTCTCATTACCCCGACGCACGAGCAGACGTTCGTTCTCCAGCACGCGCACGCCAAGGCCGTGGAAGATATTGCGCCAAACCGCCCAACCCGAATAGTACTCGTGGTTGCCCGTGCATCCGACCACGCCGTCCTTTGCGCGCAGGTCCGCAAGGGGCGCAACGTCGGCGCGGCGGCGCGCGGCCGTTCCGTCTACGAAATCGCCGGTGATGGCGATCAGATCGGGAGCCTGCTCATTGACGAGACGCACCACGCCGGCGGTCCGGTCCGCGCGCGCGGCGGCGCTGATGTGCAGGTCGGAAAGATGCACGATGCGGTAGCCGTCGAAGGCGGACGGCAGGTCGGGGAATTCCAGCGTCACCTCCACCACGTCCGGCAGACGCACCCCGTCGTACACGCCCTTTGCGCCCACCCCCGCCGCCACGCACGCGAGCGTGCCGGCCACCACGCGTCGACGCGTGGGGTCTGGAACCTGCGCGGACGCCACACGGCAACGCGAGAGAAGGAAACGCACAACCGCCCAGACAACGCCCACGCCCGCCAGCACGAGCACGAAATCGTTGCACACGGACAAGGCGTGAATCACCCCCGCCGGCAATTCGGGCAAGAAGATGTTGCCGCCAAGCAGCCCGAACCACGTGAACTTGAGCGAGCACAGCAGCAACGCACCGCCGAGCGTCCACCTCCACGCGCGCCCCAGACGAAGCGCGCGCACGACCGTCATGTACGCCACAAGGGCGCAGAGCGGGCCCATCGAGAGGAAAAATATCCGGAAGAACATCATGTCAGCGTTCCGAGTCGCGGACAAGCGGGCGCACCAGAATCGACTTGAAGTCCGTCGGCGCGCTTTCCGACTGGATCGAGATCGTTCCGCCGCGCAGGATCAAGTCGCCGCCCGCCGCCTCAATGAGTTTCTTCGCCGAGCCGTCGCGCGGATCGTACTGCGGCTTCTCATATTCAAGAACGGTCCGGCCGTCGAGGCGGTGGATGATCCGCTCACCGCCGCGCACCTCCGCCTCCACCGTGGTCCATGCGTCCGGTTCGCATGTCCGCGACGTCGAGTTGAGGACATGCGGCGTGTAGAGCTTCCCGTCCTTCTCCACGTTCGTGCCCGGCGTGCAGAGGTTCGCCGTGGACCGCGCCTGCCCCTTCTTCGCGCGAGAAAGCAGCTGGTATTCGATCGAGACCGGGAACGGCTGGTCGATGCCCATAGACTCCGGCGTTTGCCCGTGCAGCATGATGCCGTTGTTGTAGACGGCCCAGCCTTCGCCGCCCTTCACCTGCGGCAGGGGCATGCGGTAGGTGGCTCGCAGGACGTAGTTGGAGAACGGGCGGTTGTAGAAGAGATGCCCGAAACGCTGCTTGAAGCCGTCCGCGTACATCGGGTCGTCATAGCGGTTGCAGAGGCAGCCGTCCACCACCCGGAAGGTGTTCCCCGGATTCTCGCCCGCCTTGTAGCCGCGGATCTTGGGCGTCCAGCCGGACAGGTCCCTGCCGTTGAACAGGTTGAGCCAGCGCGACGGACGGTCGCGCAGCGCGAGGGCGGCCGGCGGCGTCACGTCGCGCAGGGCCTCGCCGTCCCATGCAAAGGTCTGCAGATACGCCGAATACCCGGGAACGGCGAGCCCCTGCACGTCCTTGCGCGTGAAGGACCGCAGGACGCCGAAGAGCGTCGGGGCTCCCGGACGCTGGAAGCGGCCGGGCAGGCGGTCGAAGCCGTTCGAGAACGTCTCCGGCAACGTCTTGACGAGCCGGAGATCCTTCGTGTAGACGGCGACGCCCACCGGCCCCTTCACGGGATAGAACGAGAGGAACAGGTGATGTCCGTCGGTCGCGATGTCCTGCACGGCGGAACGGAAGTCGAAGCCGGGCTCGATCTCCACTTCGTCGATGAACTCCAGCGACTCCTCCTTCACGCGCACGATGCGGCACGTGCGGCTGATCCCGTCTCCGGCCACGCCGCGGCCCAGATAGAGGACGCCGTCCAGCGCGGCGATGCCGTCGAATCCCATCGGGAACTCGCGAACGCGGATCAGGTTGAGGTCCGCGTCGTACACCTGAATGACGCCGCGTCCGTCGGACTGATTCTTCCGCGCCACCTCGAAGTTCGCCAGCACCGACGTGTAGAGGCGGCCATTGTGCCAACACACGTCGCCGGTGTGGTGCGGCGCAGGAACGCCCTTGATGCACTTCCCGGTGGCGAGATCAAACTTGACGATGTTCTTGAGCAGGCCGCAGTAGACCGCATCGTCCGAGATCGCGATGCCCTGCACATGCCAGAACGCGCCGTCGCACGTTTCCTCGAACGCGTCCTCCTGCGTGACGAACGCCGGCGGCGGCACCTGCGCTCCCGCCGCCAGACCGACGCACACGCCGAAGCCAACAAGCACGTGTTTCATGTTCATCATGTCATTTCCTCTTTTCGCATCCGGTGGGTCCATAGTTTAGCATACCGCGGCGGACATAGCCAGACGGTCCAAAGAGACGATGGGTCTTTGGAGGTGTGGTCTCGCCGCGATAGGAGAAAGGGGAAGAAGAGGCGTTGCAGACGACCTCCTCGCCGTTTTCATAGCGCGTGACGGTGACGCCAGGCGCGAGTTCCATGTGTTCGTGGATAAACTCGAGTTGCAGGTGCTTCAGCGGTTGCCACTGGTCGTACATTCGCTTGATGTCCGCGAGGTCGCGGTCCGTGTACATCGAGTAGTAGAACATCGGCCGGCCACCCCACTCGAACACCTTCAGCACGCGCTCCTCCGGCGTCGGGATCCACAGAAACGCACCAAACGCCTCGCTCAACATCTCGTCCTTTGACCGATGGCACGGCGCGTCGATCGTCGCGTAGTACGGCTGGCTCATGATGATGCCGTTGTAGACGATCGGAAAGATTGGCAACATCCCGTCGCAGAACGGATTGGGCTTCCGGTGCAGCGGATGCGTCCTCGGCTCCCAAGCGACGTACAGGATGTTGTCCAGCGCCGAGGCGAAGTGGTCGAACCCGCTTTCGCTGCTCGATCCTCCGAAACGCCGGCGCGCCTTCTCGCCGATGACCTTCTGCCAGCGGATCATGCCGGCGCGGGTGTTGGGATGGCGCGGGTCGTGGCAGGGCATCGGCTCCTCCGCGCTCGTGACGTCCATGTGGAGGAGGCCGTTCAGCCCCATGTCAAGAAGGCGGTCGATGTCGTCATCGACGTAGCGGTTGTTCATCACCTCCCAGCAGCAGTCGTAGACGCGCCCCGCCGGCAGAATGCCCTTGAACTTCGCGTAGACGCGCGGATTGCCGTCCTTGTCCTTGGCGACGTCCTCCACGCGGTAGCGCACGCTCTTCTCATAGTAGTTGTGCCAGTTCACGTGCACGCTCATGCGGTAGCCGAGCGACTTGCCGAGCGCGATCGCCTCGCGCATCTTCGCCTCGCCGCCAAAACGCGCGTCTGGTGGGAAGAGGTCGGGGAAAGGTCCGTCGTGTCCGTCCGGCTGCCAGCCGACCATGCACATGTCCACCTTGTCCATGCCGATCGCCTTGCATTTGCGCATGATCCCCATGAAGTCGTTGAACGTGTGGTCGATGTTCATCGGCGGCTTGTTGGTGATGAAGGTGCTGTGGTCGATGCCCTTGCGCACGGAACGGCCGAACTTGCAGCTAAGGAAGATCGACTCTGTCGAGTATTTGAGCGCATCGCTCGACTTGATCTTCTCCTTGAGCGGCTTCACCCCGCCTTCCGCGAGCTGGCAGGCCCGATACTTCCGCGCCATTCCGGAATAGTTGGCGTCCGCCCCCTCAAGGGGATAGTAGTCGACGACGATGTCGTCATAGACGTCGAACTCGATCTTCTCGATCTTGAAGCGCGGGTAGATGCGGCAGATTCCCTTCGCAGCCTTCACCTGCTGGACGTATTCGCCGCGCAGCGTCTTGATGATGGCGACGAACGCGCCCTTCGTCGAAACGCCGCCGAAGATCGGCATGCGCATCGCGTAGGTTTCGTGAAAGCCCTTGTCACGCGTCAGCCGGCCGTAGTTGCCGTCGCCCGCCACCCAATAGCCGTCGCCCTTGGGCATCGTCGCCCCGTCCGCGAACACGTCGACGTACCAGGCGTCGCGCGGGATGTCCCGCGTGGGCATGTGGAACCGCCATGCGCCGTCGGGCTGTCTCTGGCACGCGACCGTGCGCACCTCCTCCTTGCGCCCCCGGTAGCCGACATGCACCTCTGCCGTCTCGAACCCCGTCTCGGCGAATGCGGTGCCGGCGACAAGAAGAACAACCGCTACAAGGCGTTTCATACGTGGCCTTCCTTCAGGATGGTGAGGACGCGCTTGCGGCAGATGATGCCGGTGCCGTGCTCGGCCGTGCGGGACGTCAGCACCACGCCGCCAAAGCCCGCCTCAGGGTCGATGGCGATGGTCTGGCCCGAAAAGCCACTGTGGAAAATCGACGCCGCGCTCCAGCCGTCCGGACGCGCTTTCGGTCCCATGTCCCAGCCCCAGCTGCGACGTCCGGTGGCGTTGTCGAAGGTGGGCGTGTAGAGGAGGTCGTATACCTCCTTCTTGAACGTCTTGCGGTGCAGGACGTCGGTCACGAATTTCAGCATGTCGGCGGCGGTGGAGAACACGCCCGCGTTGCCCTGCGGTTTTTTGTAGCGCTGGCAGAGACCGTCCTGGCACGTGCCGATGAAATTGGGGTTCCGCATGATCTGCACGGTACGGGCGCGGTCAGAGCCGACGACTGGCCACCAGCGCGTGTCCGCCATGCCGAGCGGATCGAAGATGCGCGCCTTGCAGATGGCGTCCAGCCGTTTGCCCTCAAGGTGCTCCAGGATGTGTCCGATCAGGATGAGGTTGTAGCAGGCGTAGTGGAAGCGTTCGCCGCGCTTCCACGAGGGACGCTTCTGCATGAGGTCCTTCACGAAGGACTGCTTCTTGCCGAAATAGGCGCGCTCGTTGTCGAAGCCGCCGGAATGCGTGGCGAGGTCGCGCACGGTGATGTCGCAATTCGGTCCCAGCACGTGCTCGGACAGGTACTTCGTGAACGGGGCGTCCGGATCGAGTCGGCCTTCCGCGACGAGCTGGGCGGCAGCGGTGGCGACGATGGTCTTGGTGACGCTCATCATGTCGAAGAGCGCGTTCGCCGGCATCGGTTCCTTCCGCTCGGGCGCGTGGAGGCGCGTGCCCATTGGGACTGGGGCGGGATGTTCGGTGGAGCAAAACACGCATCCGCCAATCAGATGGTAGTCCAGCTGAAGCTGGACTTCACGTTTTGCGCGGGCGAGTTTCGGGGAGAAGTTCTGCGGCGCGCTGGAGACAGCGCGCCCTACCGTGCAGGGCGAGGGCGCCCTGCCCACAACGGTGGACGGCACGACGGCGGCGCCCAGCATGAGTTTCATGAATTCGCTTCGCGTCATTGCAAGCTCCTTTTGAAGTAGTTGAGAGTTTCCATCAGACGGCCTCCCCGCGGACCACGTCCCAGCCCGCCACGTGCAGGACGTGCGCGAAAAGCGCCGCACCGGCACAGGCATCGTAGAGCGCGTCGTGCCACGTGCGGCCGGGGCACAGCGCGTCCACGCGCGCCTGCAGGCCGAACGTGTGCACGAGGTCGCCGAGCGTGTAGGACTTCAGCGTCGGCCAGAAGCGCCGGACGAGGCGGAGCGTGTCGAACCAGGGGCCGAACGGCGCAAGCGGCGCGCGTTTCACGAGGACGGTCCGTTCCGTGGTCGCGTTGTGCGCGACGAGCGGCACGCCCTGAAAGCGCACGGCGAGGTCCGGCCAGAGGTCCGCGAAGGACGGCGCGGCGGCGAGTTCGCCGCGGAGCTGCGCCCAGCGTCCGGGCGCGCGCGGCGAAAACGGACGGTCAGCGGGAATGCGGAAGTACGTTTCCCAACATGACGACGCCACGGGCTCACCATCGACGATCTCCACGCAGCCGAGCTGCCAAGGTTCGTTCTCCCAACCCGGCACGGGGCCCGTCGTCTCGAAGTCGAGCGAGACGAGGCGCGTCATCCCTCGTAGTCCTTCTTGAGGAACCAGAGGCGAGCGACGAGAATCACGATCGCGCCCGTGAGGTAGAATCCCGCGAGGGACGCGAGGCCCGTCTGCATGCCGAACTGTCCCTTCATCCATCCGAGCACGGTTGAGGAGGAAGATCCGAAGATAAACGCGCAGCAGAGCATGATGCCGCCCGCCGAGGCATGGTAGCGGGGCTTGATCACGTCGAAGAGCGACGCGAAAAGATTCGAGTCGTACACGCCGCGGAACACGCCGAAGAGCGCCATCGCCACGCAGCAGCCGAGGAGGGTATTGGCATGCGCCATCCACCAGATGAACGGCACGGCGAGCGCGAGTCCGAGGATGTTCATCTCCATGCGGATGCCGGGACGGGACTTCACGAGGCGGTCGGACACGCGGCTCGCCACCATCACGCCCACAAGTGCGCCGAGGTAATGCCAGACGACCGCGAACAGTGCCGGCGCGCCCTTCAGCCACGGCAGACGATCGGAAATTGCCTTGAAATCGGATACGAAGACCGTCGAGGTCTTGAGGTAGTCCGGCATCCACGTCTTGAATCCGCTGTCCACGTACACCATCATGCCGAAGCCAAGCGCGAGCAACAGGGCGCTCGGCTTGCCCACCATCGCCTTCACGGCCTCGATCGCGGAGGCCTTCTGCGGCGCGCCGGCGACGGGCGCGGGTTTCGTGTCCTTCAACAGAAAGGCGAGCGCCACGGCCCATGCGAGGCCGATGCCGCCGAACAGAAGGAACGGCGTGCGCCAACCTTCGGCGCCGCCCTCGGCCATCCAGCCGCTCGCCCACGAGCAGCCGATGATGCCAAGGTAGAGCCCCACCTGGAGGAGGGAAAGAGCCGTCGCGCGCGTATCCTTGTGGAGTTGCGAGATGAGCGACGTGGCGGAGGGGTAATAGAAGGTCTGGCCGAGACCGTTCAAGACGCCATACGTGAGGATGAGCAGGCCGACCGTGCTCACGAAGCCGCTGCAGAAGATGCCGCAGCAGAACACGGCCACGCCGAGCGTCACCATCCACTTGCGGCGGAAAAGATCCGCGGCGATGCCGGCGAACGGCACGCAGATTCCGTACATGAACGTGAACACCGTCCCCACCACGCCGATCGCGGCGTTCGACACGCCGAAGCTCGTGCGAATGGATGGCAGCGTGGCGGAATAGATCTGCCGCGTGCCCTGCTGGAGGAAGAACGCCACCCACAGAAGCAGGAGGGCGAACCACTTGTAGTTCGGAGACGTCTCTTGTTCAGTGTCCTTCATGATACGGATTCCTTCCTCCGACTGGTCAATCCTCGAACTTCACCTTCACACAGGAAAGGCGATAGTCGCCCTTCAGCGTCGCCTTGCCCTGGAAGAAGAGGTAGACCTGCCCGTCGTCGTCCTCGAAGACGCCGGGATGTCCGCTCTCCCATGCGTTCCACGATCCCTCCGGCCCGTGCGGGAAGACCGGTTCGTTGCGCCACCGCGTGAAGTTCACGCCGTCCGCAGACCACGCCACGCCGATCTGCTGGCGCTCGTGGTTGTAGGCGCCTGCGTAGAACATGTACCAGATGCCCTTGCGCCGGATCACGGTCGGCGCCTCGATGCATTTCATCTCCCACGGCAGGTCGGGCTTGAAGAATGGCGCCTTGACCGTGAGCTCGTGCCAGTCGGAAAGACCGTACGCGCTGCCGTACTTGGCCCAGGCCATGCCGAGCATCTGGATCTTGGCGGTGGGATGCTCGCGCGTGGCGAACATGAGCATCATCCGGTCGCCCACGCGGTAGACCTCGGCGTCGATGGCGCGGTTGAGCGACCACTCGTTCTTCGCGATGAACGCCGGCTTGTCCGAATCGCTCTTGAAGTGGATGCCGTCGTCGCTCGTCGCGTGCCAGAGGACGTTGAGCCTGTTTGGCGCCTTGTCCTTGGGCGCATCGACGCCGCGCGCGTCGTGTCCCTGGGCGAAGATGTGGATCTTGCCGTCGAACTTCTTCACGCACGGCGCGACCCACCCCACGGTCTCCGGCGCGCCCTCGACTTCGATGTTGCCGACGCGCGTCCAGTCCACAAGGTTCGTGCTGGTCGCGATGCCGCCCCACCACCACGTGCGGTACTTCGGCAGGTCCTTCGGCGCGCGGCCCTTGGCGTAGCCGCACTCGCTGTAGTACATGAAGTATCTGCCGTTGTGCCGGATCACGGTCGGGTCCTTCGCGAACGGACGCCCGAGCCGCGTCGTGTCGCCGTAGAGCATCAGGCGGGACATCGGCTCGAAGCGGATGTTGGAACACGGCCGCGCGTCGGCAACGGGCGAGACGCCCGTTGTCCCAGTCGGGAGGGCCGTGCTTGTCGCGGCCGCCGCACAAGTACACATCAACGCGCCGGCCACGGCCGCGCGCATCCAGTCAGTTTTTCTTTTCATGGCCCTATTCTACCATACTCCCTGCACCCGCGTAAAGACCGCAGTCCGAAGTTATCGCCACTGGAGTCCGCCGTAGGGTTTGACGGGGCCGCCGTCCTCGTCCGCGACGGGATAGGGGCCGCGGCCGATGTCGGCGGGCGTGTAGTTGAGCGGCCAGCCCTCGGCAGGCTTCTCGCAGAACGCGTCGCGCACGGCTTCGAACATCCCGAAGCCAAACTCGCCGTTCGGTTCGGCATACGAACCCTCGCCCCACTCGTGGAGCGGTGCGAGGCAGACGCGTTTCACGCCCGTCTCGTCGGCGAAGCGCCGTGCGTCCCGGCAGATGCGGCGGAAGTGCTCCACCGTGCGGCCGCGCACCTCCAGCCCGTCGTGCCACGGACGGTCGTCCCAGCCGGTAGCAAGGTTGGGCAGGAAGTCGATGCCACCCACGCCCCACACGCTCTTCCAGTAGTCGTAGCTCGACGCCGCCACGTCGGCGAAGTCGCGCACGCCGCGCGTCTTGTCCGGCTTGCCGCCCGTGCCCATGTAGTGGTAGGTGGTCGTCTCGTCGAAGCCGAAGTCGGCCATGCGCTTCACCTCGTCGGGACGATACCCGCACTGCGCCTGGAAGTAGATGCCCTTGTATCCGGCCGCCCGCGCCATCGCGCGCGCCTTCTCGAGCATCCGCCTGCAGCCGCCCTTCCCGTTGTCGCGCTCGAGGCCGTTGCCGTCCCACACGCTCATGTACGGCATGCCGTTCACGTACATGTACTGCGGCTGGTTGAAGGCGGTCTTCAGGCAATTCTGGATCATCGCCGTCCAGTGCGCCTCGTCGCAGCCGGGCGACGGGATGTGGTTGCACCACATGACCGCCCACTTGATGTGCTTCGCGAACCGCGCCTTCTTGATTGCCTTCTGGAAGTAGCCCTCGGAATTGTACCAGTCGAGGAGGTAGAACGAGATGCCATTTTCAACCGCCCACTTGATCTGCCAGTCGAGCAGCTCGGGGTTGTCGTTCGCGTACCAGCCGGCCGCCGGACGGCGCTCGGGCGTGGTGCGCCAGATCTTGAGCCAGTGGTGCGTGCGCGCCCAGTCGAGAAAGTAGAACGCGCCCACCTCGCAGGGCCCCGCCTTGAGCGGCTTCGGCTCGGGAATGTAGGAAAGGTTCTGCGGCAGGTTGAGCGATGGGGCGATCTTCACGGGGATCTCCGCGACGGCCGTCGGCGCGTTGCCGCCCGCGAACTCCAGCCGCGCCGTGAAGGCGCAGGGATTCTCCGCCACAACCGTCACCGTGTGGAGCACGGAGTCGCCGCCGCCGAGCGGACAGAGCCGTCCGGCCTTCTCGGGGTTGACGATCTTCACGCCGGACGGCAACCCGCTCACGCGGCACGTCACGCCCGTCGCGGCCATGGTGCCGACGTTGAACACGCCCACCTCGATGTCCACGCCACGTCCCGCACGATCGAGTTCCAGCGGAATCTTCGTGTTGGAAAGGATCAGCTCGGCGGGAAGCGCGGGACGCCTCGTGCAGAGCTCGAGGTCCTTGATCGGCACTTCGGCGCCCGTCTTCGCGTTGATCACGCGGAAGAGGAGAATGTCGCCGCGCCACTTGTCGCGCTGGTTCGGGTAGGGGTAGTTCGCGTTCCAGCCCACGCAGCTCTTCGCGTCGAAGAAGTAGCGCCGCTCCTTGCCGTCGCCGATCAGGTGCAGGTGCTCGCGCACCTTCACGTACTCGCCGGCGCCGTTGATCCACTCGATGTTCGCCCACACGGTGCGGTCCTGCGGCGGCACCGTGAACGCCGCGCCCACGCCGGGCACGGCCGTGCCGATGGGCTCCATTTTCTCGTTGGAGGAGACGACGGCGACGGAGGAGAACGTTGTCTTCACCGTGGGGTCGGCCGGCATGTCGATGCGGATCGAGACCACCTTGGGCTGCCCGCCCCAGAACGGACGTATGCGGTACTCGTGCCATTCGCCGTCACCGATCCACTGGAACGGCTGCGCGAGCGCCTGCGGCGCCGCGCGGTCGCCGGGTCGGCTGTAGAACAGCTCGCCGAGGCCGCCGACCGTCGTCTTCGCGCGGAACACGACTTCGTGGAGATTGCTCGGCTTCTCCAGGTTGAACTGCGGCGTCACGATGAACGGATCGCGTCCCCGCGAATCGACCGTCAGTCCCTCCGGCCCGCACGAGATCGCGCACTCGTGGTGCCACCCCTTCCGAAGCGCCTCGCCGGACCACGTCGGCAGTTCGTCCGCGCCGTGAACGCACATCACGGCGGCGACTGCAAAGATTCCCAATAGCCTCATCACGTTACACATCCTTTTCTAACGACAGAAGCCATTTGCATGCCGGCACGATACGGACAAGCACCGAGTCAGACATAATCCAATATCTCCTCAACAGAACAGCCCAAGACATGCGCAAGAGACACCGCATACGACACATTTGCCTTGAGAATGTCCTTCTGACCCTGCTCGTACTGCTGAAGCGTCCGTAAAGGCACCTGCGCCGCCTCCGCTAATTCGGACTGCGACAGACCCCTTCTCTGGCGCGCTGACTTAAGATTCGTTTCCTTCTTGCCTGCCCGACAAATGTCAACGACCTTCTCCACAAGCGCCTGTACATCGCGCTCATGGTAGGGCGAATAAAGGCCAGCCATCCGAGACGGAGGAACATAGCGCGTCAGTTCGCGAAACGAGAGCGATGTCGCCCACTGGCAGTGCGCCAACGCCCAGCCGACCCAATAGTCTTTGCTGCGGTTCAGGTTATACCGTGGACGAGGGCGTTCTTCTGTATAATGCGTCTTGGCAAAAGTCTCCCACACGATTTCCACCCCCGACATGCCGGAGACGAGCTTGGGGTCGCCACGGCCAAAGCGATCAGCAAGGCCCGAAGTCACGAAGAGCGAAAAATATTCATCTGCGTTTAACTTGCAGTCCCAAACGGCGTAGTCCAGCATCGCGCCAAGCGTCTCTCTCGCCTGGGCCAGGTAAACTCGATCATAGGCGCAGATCATCGGCTGTCATCTCCTCTTCAAGTATCCTCGTCATGTAAAGACCATTGCGCTCGCGCCGACCGCGAATCTCCCGATAAGAACGCCGGGCTTCGTCATCACGTCCCTTCTTTAGCGGATACCATTCCGATGCAGCAGCCGGTATAGCCTCCTCAAATACAATGCGACCAAAGGCCCGCTCTGACTTCAGCATGAATTGAAGCCCGAGTTTCCCGAGATGCATCGCCTCCGAGAGCTTCGTGAGGGTTATTGCGCCATTTAGAAAGTTACGAGCGAAAGTGAAGTAACTGTCATCTGCCCGATAGCCGATGACCGCGTCCGCATCTGAGAGATCCACTGGGAAACGCGAGAGGATGTACTCACGCGCTTCAGCCGCAAGATCAGTGTCCAGTTCAAACTCCCTGTGTAGCAACAATACGGAAAGCCAATGCATGATGCAAAATGGGCTTTCATTCAGATGGACTACATTCAGCTCATCCGTTTCAAGAGAGTACACGTTGGCAAATCCGTCCCTCCCCTCGTCAACACTCCATTCCTTTGCCAAATCCAGCGACTCGGTGCAATAAAAACCCTGTCCGTAGTCATTGTATGTCTTTCCAACCCCAAACAGGGGCTTTCGGACAATGACAGGCGATCCGTGGTAGAGTTTAATTTTCATGTCGCATATTATACTCCCACAGGAGTATGATGTCAAGCGGGACTAAAACATTTTTCAACGTGGCGGACTTGCCGTCCCCACATCCGCGCAGTAACCCCAGCCAACCGCCACACAGTTTCTCTCCCGCCCTTCGTCTCATCGTTCCGCTGGCGCGATTTCTCGTCTATGGGTCCCACATTGGCAAGCGCCGCTTGCCAATTTTATTATAATTTGGTCGTCCTGGCTCAACAATTATTGACGACCATCAAGAATTACCCTTCACGAAACATGCCGCGTCGATGCGGTCAAGCACATCGTCGAACTCACGCCGCACGCGCCCGACGAACGCGCCGGCTGCCGCCGGCACGAGGTGCTGCACGTACTCGTCGCCGCTCGCGCAGTCGACGAGCAGGGTTTTGACCGTCCCTCGTTCGTCCACCACGACGGAAAGCGTGAACTGTCCGTCCAGCAGCGGCGTCTCGAAACGAAACGACTTGCCCTCAGCCCGAAAACCGAACGGCTCCAACCGACCGAACACGACACGCCGCTGGCGGAAGATTACCTCTGGTGGACGAAACTCCCACATTGGCTCCACAACAGCCTTCTCCTGTTTCTTCTTCCTTGGCGGAAGCGCCGCCTGCGCCTTCACCTCGGTCGCCGTGGACTGCATCTCGCGCTCATGGTCGCGCCGTTTGCAGACGGTCGGATAGCGGCTGTTGATGAACGCGAACCGCGGACAGTCCTCGCTATGGTCATTCACGAGTCCGCACGTCTGGAGATAAAGGTACATCGTCATCGGTCCCACGTACTTCATGCCGAGTCGGCGAAGGTCGCGCGCGATGCGGGCCGAAAGGCCGTTCCCGGCGGGGACATCACCTTTCGCGTGGCCGTTGTAGACGATCGTCCGTCCGCCGACGTAGCTCCAGAGGAACGCGCTGAAGCTACCGTGCTCCGCGCGCAGGCGGCGAACCGCCTGCGCGTTGCCGATGATGGCCTTCACCTTGGGAAGCGAATGGATCATGCCGGGCGTCGCAAGGACGCGGGAGATGTCGTCGTCCGTGTAGGCGGCGATGCGGTCGAAGTCGAATCCGTCAAAGGCCAGGCGGAACACCTCGCGCTTGCGAAGGATCATCTCCCACGTGAATCCGCACTGCATCACCGCCAGCACGAGAAACTCGAACAGCCTGCGATCATCATGGACGGGCACGCCCCACTCCTCGTCGTGGAACTTCCGCCCGACCTCGCTCAGATTGAAGTTGCAATAGCCCATACCTTTTATCTCGAAAACTAATTGCAAATATATTACCATGTCGCGCACGTATGGTCAATTAGCATTATTGCCACAAAGTGTGCGAAAATCTGGCTTCTCTAAATTCGCACAGTTATGATACTTCTCGAAGAGTGTGTGAAAACTAGACGGGCAACAAAACGCACAGATATGAACAAAATAAAAAAGTGTGCAATTCTACTTGCGTTCACAAACGAAAAATGCGATAATACTTCCGTTTTGAGACTTAGGAGGATAATATGTTTTTTGGAAGAGGCTACTATCTTGACCGTCTAACGGATCTGCTTTCCAAGCCTATTGCATCGGTCGTGACATGCCGTGGACGGCGTAGAGTGGGTAAGTCGACGCTCTTTGAAGAGTTTGCACGGCGCAATGGATGCCGGTTCATCAAGATCGAGGGACTCGCCCCCAAGCCTGACATCAAGGACCGTGACCAGCGCGCGGCGTTCGGAAGCCAACTGGCGCTTCAATCGGACTTGCCAGAACTCGTCCCCGATTCCTGGCTCAAGGCATTCCACCTCCTGAACAGCGTCATCCGTGACGACGCATGGACCGTCGTTCTCCTCGACGAGATTTCATGGATGGGACGTGACGCCCCGGCATTTCCCGGCGATCTCAAGGTGGCGTGGGACAACTTCTTCAAGAAACATGACAAACTGATACTCGTGCTGTGCGGATCGGTATCGCGCTGGATTACGGACAACATCGTAAAGTCTTCCGGGTTCCTTGGCCGCCGCTCGCTCAACTTTGTCTTGCCGGAACTCCCCATCTGCGATGCGGTGAAATTCTGGGGGGATCGACTCGACGACACTTCCACTCGCGAAATACTGGACACCCTCGCGGTTACCGGCTGTGTTCCGAAGTACCTTGAGGAGATGAACCTCTCCTTGGACATCGCAGAGAATGTGCGCCGCACATGCTTTTCCCCTGACGGCTATCTGTTTGAGGATTTCGAGGACATCTTCAGCCGCGTATTCGGCAAGTCCGCCATGCGCAAACGCAACATTCTGGCCGTTTTGTCGAGCGGGCCGAAGACAGTCTCGGAGATAGCCCAGGCGCTGGGCGTCGTGCGCAACGGAACGCTCGCGGAGGAGCTGAAGGAACTGGACACAGCCGGCTTCGTGGCCCAGGATCGCGGAATCAATCCGGAGACGGGGCGTCCGGCGCTTGAAATCAAGTACAGGATCAAGGACTGCTATACGAGGTTCTACCTGCGCTACATCGAACCGGTGCGCGAGCGTGTCATGAAGGGGTTGTATGCGATCACGGCGCTTGATTCCATGCCCGGATGGGACACCATGCTCGGACTCCAGTTCGAGACGCTCGTCTTGAACAACTTCCATGCTCTTCTTCCTTCGCTGGGCCTGGATCGCTCAAACATCCTTTCGGTCGGTCCGTATACCCGGCGCGGCAAGCGCGGAGAGGGATGCCAGGTCGACATCCTCTTCCAGACGGAATACCTTGCATACGCTGTCGAGGTCAAGCGAATGAAGAACATTGACCTCTCGGTCATCGACGAAATGAAGGCGAAGCTCAGCCGCTTTCCCCGGCGCGAGAACGTGACGCTCCGCAAGGCGCTCGTCTACGACGGCACGCTGTCCCCGCAAGTCGAGGAACGAGGGTACTTCGACGCGCTCATTCCCGCCCGAACGCTGATGACGGCCTCATAGTTTCATCGCATTGGACGGCAATGGGCCTCGAGCCAGAGCAGGTCTTCCGGCGAAAGGTCGTAGATCGACGCCAGGCGATACGTGCCGCCCCAGGCCGAGCAGAGGTCGTTGAAGTGCCCGCGCTTGCGCTCGCCCGTGCGGTACTTGCTCCAACGCGTCTGGAAATACGCCTCGTTCTTCGCGCCGAGCGGACGCTCGAGGGCGTGCCACACGCGGTGCTTCTCGTCGGCGAAGCCCTGCGTGGCGTTGCGCCACATGAAGGCGGCCACGTCACGCCAGAGCCCGTCGCCGGTGATGTGGTAGAGCGCGAACAGGTCGGCGATCATCACGGAACCGTAGTCGTCCAGCGCGGGATGCTCGCAGCCGACGATCGTCGCGCCCGCCGGACGGAAGCCGAATTTCGCGAAGTCGGTCTCGGGGCCGTACACCGGGTTCTGCAGGTAGAGCCAGGAGAGGAAGTACCACGCGGCCTGCTTCGCCCATTTCAGGTAGCGGATCCGCCCCGTCTCGCGATGCATCGTGATGGCCGCGGTGAAGAAGGGATGGATGCCCTCGCGGTCTACGCTCACGCAGTCCATGGCGCCGCCGTTGCACGCGAACTTGTTGACGTCGTGGTTGTAGTAGTAGATGAACGCCTTTTCAATCGTCTCCATCAGCTTCGGGTCGCGCGTGAGCTGCCAGTAGCGGACCAGACCCATCAGCACGTAGCCGCCGCAATCTCCTCCCCAGCCGATCGTCTCACCGCTCTCGATGACCCAGCGCGAACCGAGGTTGCCGTCCTTGCGCACGTTCCCGACGACGGACTTGACGAGCTTGGCCGCGGCCGCCTCGAAGTCGGACGCGTCCATTCCATATGACTTCAGGAGAATCGCCACGCGGGCGAGCTCACCGATCGCCCAGCCGACGGTGGAGGCGTTCGTCTTTTTCCAGTCGGGATGGCCGGGATGCATGAAGTGTCCGCTTGGTCGCTGCCGCACCCGGATCCAGCTGCGGAGCACCTTGAGGCCGAAGTCGACGTCCTCGCGCCGCCCGTTGCGCAGTCCGTACTCGATCGAGAGGCGCGCCATCTGGAAGCTCTGCGCGGAGAATCCGATGTCCTGCCCCGGCCCCCGGACGTACTCGCCTTTCTTGAGATGCTTGGATTCTTCCAGGTCGGGCGTGTTCCACCAGTTGCGCGAGGGATCCATCTCGATGTCGGCGATCGTGACGTTCGTCGGGGCGTTGACGCGGTGGTTGCCGAGCAGGAGCGTCTGGTCCACGAGGAATCCGTAGTACCAGAAGCCCTCGTCGTCCTGCCGGCGGCTCCAGTCCTGGAACGCCTTGTCGAGCCGCATCGTCTCGGAGACGGTGCGCGCGGCCGGCATCGCGTGCACGAGCCGTTTCCACGCGCAGCGGAAGACCGTCTCGAAGCCATAGTTCGGCCACGGCGGCTTGCCGGTGCAGGCGAACGCCTTCGCGCGGAACGCCGCGCCCGGCGCCAGCGTCAGGTATGTGTCGTAGCGCTCGGAGAATGTCTTCTTGTCGGTGTACGAGACGGGCGCCTCCGTGACGGGCCAGTAGACGAGATGCCGGAACGAGCCGTCGGCCTGCTTCTCCATCGAGCAGGAGCTCACGTGCGAGTCGGGATCGGCGTCCGAGACAAAGAGCGCGAAGACCGTCTCGGCGTTTTCGCTGACCGTGCACGACGGGATGCTGCACCGGTCGTAGCCGAAGATCCACGGCTCGCCGTCCTTCTCCCATCCCTTCGGCATCCGTTCGCCGTACTCGTTGCCGTTGTAGTTGACGCCGGGGATCATGTAGCGCGTGGCAACGAGGCGCGGCTCGGCGCTCAGCACGGCCTTCAGGCGCACCGTCCTGTCTGTCGCGTTCGTGACAGTGACGGCGATCTCCCACTCGTTTCCCGACGCGCGCGCGTCCGCCGTGGCGGTGACGCCCGGGACGGCAGGCTCGGTGCGTGCCGTAAACGAAACGTCCAACGCGAATACAGGACCTACGGCCAGCGCCACAACCGCAAGAGGCAGATAGGCTTTGTTCATCATGCAAATCACCGACTTCCTGTCATCTCGAACACGAGTTCGCCGCCGCGCATGATGTCGGCGTGGCGAAGAATCGGCGTGTCCAGCGGCTTGCCGTTGAGCGTGACGGACTTGACGTACTTGTTTTCCTTCGAAAGATTCTTCGCAATAACTGTGAATGTATGGAGAGCCGCCGTCCCGGCGGCTCCAGGAATATGCAACACCACTTTCGGCACCTGCGGGGCGCCGAGCACGTACTCGCCGCCGCACGGGTTGAGCGGATAGAAACCCATCGCGCTGAAGAGGTACCAGGCGCTCATCTGCCCGCAGTCGTCGTTGCCGCACAGCCCATCAGGCTCGGGACGGTAGAAGCGGTCGCACACCTCGCGCACGAGCTCAGCCGTGCGGTCGGGACACCCCGCGTACTGGAAGAGGTAGATCGTGTGGTGGCTCGGCTCGTTGCCGTGGGCGTACTGTCCGACGAGTCCCGTCGCGTCAAGCGCGAACCCCATCCCCTCGACCTTCTCGGGCTGGGAGAAGAGCCCGTTCAGGTTCTTGAGGAACTTCTCCTTCCCGCCCATCCCCACGATCAGCCCGCGCGGGTCCTGCATCACGTGCCAGGTGTACTGCCACGAGTTCCCCTCCGTGAAGTCCTTCGGCCCAGAGCCTCGTCCGCCGACGTTGAGCTTGAACGGACTGAACGGCTCGCGCCAGTTCCCCTTCGTGTCGCGTCCGCGCGCGAAGCCGACCGTCCGGTCGAACACGTTCGTCCAGTTGTTCGCGCGTCGGTCGAAGTACGCCGCGTCGTCCTTCTTGCCGAGCGCCTCGGCGAACCGCGCCGCGCACCAGTCGTCGTAGGCGTGCTCAAGCGTGCGCGAGACGCTTTCGGTCTTGACGATGTCGAACGGGTAGTAGCCGTATTTCTTCCACACGTCCGTGAAGTTGAAGCGCCGCCCCGGCGCGTCCTCCGTGAGCGTCTTGCGGATCGACGCGTACGCCTGCTCGGCGTCGAAGCCGCGGAAGCCCTTCAGGTAGGCGTCCACGATCACGGGGACCGAATGGTTGCCGATCATGCACTGGTTGTCCTTCCCCCACAGCGTCCAGATCGGCAGAAAGCCCGTCGCGCGCGCGTGTTCGAGCATCGTGCCGACGAATCCGTCCACGCGCTCGGGCGCGAGGATCGTGTAGAGCGGATGCGCGGCGCGGAAGGTGTCCCAGAGCGAGAGCGTGGAGTAGTAGTGCCCGCCCGGCGCCTTCGCCGCCTGGCCGTCCGCGCCCCGGTAGGCGCCGTCCACGTCCGTGATGTCCGCCGGCTGGAGGAAGAGGTGGTAGAGCGACGTGTACCAGTTCGTGCGCATGTCGGGCGTGCCGCCGACGAGCTCGGCGCGCCCCAGCGTCTCGTTCCACGCCTTCGTGGCGGCGGCGCGCACGCCGTCGAAATCCCAGCCCGGGATCTCCGCCGCGAGGTTGCGCGCGGCCGCGTCGGGCGACACGGTGGAGAACGCCACCTTCATCATCAGCGTGCCGCCCGAGGGCATGTCGAAGGACAAGATCCCTCGCGGGCCGTTCTCCGTCTCCACGCGCGACGGCAGCTGGTAGATGTCGTTGACGTCATGGTCGAATTCGAGGGCAAACGAGTATTCGCGGTCGACCCAGATTCTCGTGCGCAGACGCCCGGAAAACGAACGGGAGTCCACCTGCTCCACGTCGCATTCGAGCACGCGGCGCTCGGCGTCCTTCGCATTCCAGTTGAGGATGCCGTACTGCAGGTCGGCGAAGAGGCGCGGCGTGGCGTCGCCGAGGTACCGGATGCGGTAGATCGCGGCGTGGTGCGTGACCGTCACCTCCACGCGCGCGTGGTTGTCGTCGAGCGTGACGGCGTAGTAGCCGGGCTTCGCCTGCTGCGTCTCCTTGCGGTAGCGGCTCGTGTAGTTCGTGCGCGAGTGGTCGAACTCGCCCGTGAACGGCATCACGAGGAGGTCGCCCAGGTCGCCGCACCCTGTGCCGGAGATGTGCGTCTGCGAGAAGCCGAGTATGCGCTCGTCCGCGTAGCGGTAGCCGCTGCAGTAGTCCCACCACGTGTTGCCGGTGTCGGGCCCCGCCTGCACGAGTCCGAACGGATACGCCGCCGCCGCGTAGCAGTGGCCGTTGTAGGAACACCCGATGAACGGGTTGACCTGACTCGCCGGATCCTCGCCCGCCAAGGCCGCCAGCCCCGACAAAGCAACCGCAAGTGAAACCATCTTCCTTCTTCTCATGTAGAAGTTCCTTTCGCTCTTGCACAACTAGAACAGAACGCCTTCCGGTACGATGAGATGCGCCATGTAAATCGGCACGTACTCGATGCCTTTTTCTCTGAAATAGCCGTTTGCGGTAATCACATAGCGTGGACCAAGCCGCTTTGAATAGGAAGCGATGAACCGGTCGAGCGACACATGTTCTCGGTTGCGCGAACTCTTAACCTCGATAGGACAGATCTTGATCCCATTGCGAATGAGGAAGTCAATCTCCATCGTCCTTGCAGGGTTTCGCGAATCCTTCACGGAGTAAAAAAGCAGGTCGACACCACAGGCAACAAGAGCCTGGGCAACTGCATTCTCGAAAAACATCCCTTCGTTGATTCCCAGGTTGTCGAACAGGATTCCTCTCAGCAGACGACCGTCCACATCAGCCATTCCCGACATGGCTTGTGTGAGCAGCAGCCCTGTGTCGTGGGAATAGCACTTGAACAACGAACTCTCGAGGCTCATTTCCAATCCAACATTGGGGTCGGTAGAGTTATAGGCGATGTTCGCGATCATCGCATCTGACAACCACAGAAAGGCGTTCTCGTACCGGCGCATCCGGGCATTGACGGAAATGTCCGAAAGGTGGAATTTCTTTTCCCTTGAGTTCAATGCTCCCGGGATGTTCCTGAACACGGCCCGGACTTTGGTCGCATATCCCTTCGCGTATTTGCCAATGTCCTTCTGATAAAGGGCAAGTATTTCACGCTTGGCCAGTTCCGATGCCTCCAGCTTGCGCTCTCGGCCGAACACATACGCCTCAACCGATTGGGGCATCCCTCCTACGACCATATATGTCCGATAGAGCTTGAGCGCCTTGTCATGAAGATAATCCGGCAATGGCCTGTGTCCGGCATACGCCTCACGAATCTTTTCCTTGAGCACATCTTCGCCCAACACATCGAGGAACTCTTCAAAGTCAAGGGGGAACAATTTCATCGAATGCTCTTCGGACGGGATGACGATATCCTTCACGTTCTCCTTGATGCCGAGAAGAGAACCCGTTTCGATGTAATGATACTTGCCATACGTCATCAAGGCCTTAATCGCCTCGCGCGCTGGCGGATACCTTGGAACCTCGTCAAACACAAAGCATGTCCGGCCCGGAATCAACCTGACACCTTGGATCACAGCCAGTCGCTCGATCGTATCCTCGATTGACGACTCTTCCTCAAACGCTCGTCTGCTCTCTTTTGTAACCTTGTCCTTTAAAGAAAAGTCTATGTAAACAAACGTTTCGTATTCGTTCTTTGCAAAGCGTGTCACCAAGTGCGTCTTGCCGACACGGCGCGCCCCTTCAACCAGAAGCGCGCACTTGTCAGCGAGATGCGCTTTCCAGTCTAGCATCTTGCCGTAGAATTTCCTCTCAAATACGGCTTCCGCCTGAATCTCGCTTTTTTCGCTCATGACGCAGGAAAGTATATCACCTATCTCTTCTCATGTCAATTGTATCGTCACGAAATGGAATCTTCGCAGGTCATATTTTGTCACGAAATGGAATCTTCACGGACTCAACTTTGTCACGAGATGGAATGTTGGAAATTGTTCGGCACCGCGAAGTTTGCAGCAGGCACTATCTAAAACCATATGATTTTTGCACGATTTAGTCAGCACACCTCAAGATACGGGTCAGCGTACGATAATCGTCATCCCGCTGGCGTTGTACAGCTCCAGGCTCTTGCCATCGCTTGACACCCGCACGCGCCAGTGCGCCGCCATGGAATCGGCGTCGAGCGCCGGCGGCGCCGAATACGTCGCGGCGGTGGTGGCGATCGTGTAGGCCTGCGCCCTGCTCAGACCAGAAGCGTTGGCGAGCGTGAGCACAGCGTTCGGACCGAAGGCGACCGTCGCCGTGCCGCCGCCCAACGTGCCGGCATTCGCCGCGTCAAGCGTCCAGGGGCCGTTCACGGTGAGCGCGCCATCCACGAGCGTAGCCGCGCCCGTGAGGTTCGTGCACGTCCAGGCGTTTCCGCTCAGGTCGAGGGTCGTGCCGCGCGCCGCCGAGAACGCGCCGAAGTCCGCCTGCACGACGCCGTTTGCCACGGGGACCGTACCGAACTTCAGCGTGCCGCCGTTCAAGGCAAACGACTTCGCGCCCACCTTCGTGTTCCACGTGATGGTGTCGCCGCCGGTCTTCGTGGCGTTCTTGAACGAACCCGTCGTGCCGGCGACGGAAAACACGCTACCCGTGCCGGAGAGCACGAGGTCGGGCAGATGGTATTCCATCGCCGCCGACAATTCAACAGTAGAGTTCGTCGCGTTCACCGCGCCGCCGTTCGCGGGAATCGCGCCGTCCGTCGTGGCGGTCAGCGAGCCCCATTTCACCCAGATGCCGCCCGTGAAGGAGTTGTTGGCGTTCGCCAGCTTGAGGTTGGTGTACTTCACGGCGGTCGTATTCTTGCCAAAGTTCCCCGGACCCGAAACCGGCCCCCAGAAGGCGAACTTGCCGAAGGTATCCTGGCACGTGATGGCGGTATTCCCCTCCAGGATGACGGGACCGTTCCAGCCGGCGATCGTGCCGCTTTTGTTCGGCCCGTAGAGGGTGCTGTTGTTTTCGAATACCGCCGTCCATCTGCCCTGGGCGTTGTTCTCCGTCGCGGCATAGTTGTTGGCACGGTAGCCGCTGCTGGACTTGAACCGGATGACGTTCTCGTCGCCGCCGGCGAGCACAGGGCTGCCTTCAATCAAGATCGGTTTCGTCACGACGTTGATGTTGCCGTTCGTCCATGTCCCGGAAAGACGGTCCCAATCCGAATCTTTTGGCGACACGGTAAGCGTGTGGCGGTTCATGTCCACGTAAAGGTTGTCGAAATTGACATGGTCGGCGGACTCGATGCGCGCATCGCCGAGAAGCGTGATGTACTTTGGATAGATGCCGTACACTTCCGTGCCGCCGCCAAGGCCGGATGATCCGTAGAGGGCGCCCTTCCCGTCCGTACCCGTCCCGATAATGTACGCCTTGCGCGTGATTTGATCGGCGGTCGCGAAGTTATGCTTCTCCCCGTGGAACATGTGCAGCGTCGCGCCGTTCTTCACCCACACGGCGCCGCCGTTCTTCGTCCCCAGGCCCGACCGCGTGCCGGAATACCAGCGCCCGGCCTCGATCACGATTTCGCCCGCGAATGTCGAGATCACGTCGCTTTTGATCTGCAACGTGCCGGCGCCCTTCTTCACGATGGTGCCCGTCGTGCCGATGGCGTTGTTGTCGTCATCTACGGCCGTCGTCAGCTCGCGCGTCCCGCTGGCCACGGTGATCGTGTAGACCGGTGAAGCCAGGACCGGTTCGGGAATCGCCGAGAACACTGGCGTGAACGACATCGCGAGCGACCGCGCCACCGTGATGGTGTTGGAGTAGAGGTTGCCGGAGGTGACGAAGTCCATGTCTCCTGTCCATCTCTGGAACTGATAGCCGCTCTCCGGCGTGGCCGTGAGCGTGTATGTGGCACGGGTGCCGAATGCCGACCAATCTTCAAAGTCCCCCGCCTGCGCCACGCCGTCAACTTCCAGGACGCAGCCCGTCGACTTCGCTACCAGCACGCGCTTCTGGAGCACGCCGCCGCTGTCACGGTAGCCTGTCGGATAGGTATTCCAATATCGTACCTTGTCGACAATGGCGTTTTGCAGCAATTCCTCGGCATTCAGCTTCCTGTTATAGACGCGCAGGGCGTAGTAGCGGCCGTTCAGGGGCCCTTCATAGGCATTGAGCGACCAACTCGCGTTGGCCGCCCTTTGCATTGCGACCGACGTGGCTTGGGTACGGTTCGTGTGCACCTTGCCGTCAATGGCAATGCCGTAACCGTCGCTGCCGGAAAAGCCAACGACCGTCCCCGAGCTGAACAGGGGAGGTTGGGAGTAGACGCGGCCTTCGGCGGCGCCCGAACCACTGTCCGCGCACATGAACAGGCAGAGATCGTTCCGGCTGTATGTATAGTGTACGCTGAAATACTGTCCGTCGGCAAAGATGCGCGGCCATTTCTTTGTGCTAGACATTCCAGTTTCCGTCACGTCTACTGCGGCCTCCACAGTAACGGACCCGCGGTTGTAGGATGGCATGTTGGAGATGGGGTGCCGCGTCGTGGTCGTGTTCAGATAGTTGCCTCCTCCCCATGACGCTCCAGAAACAAGCGTGATCGACGCCGAACCCTTAAGGTCCCGCCACACGGTGGCGTTTGAAACATGCGCGCCCGTGCCGGCGTTGTTGATCGCGTCGAAGTGCGTGACGAGCCCGTCCTGCACGTAGTCGGCGTTCGAGGCGGCGAACGTACCCGTAACGCACAAGATGACAGATAGGACGGCTATCAGCTTCATTTTCATTCTGGTTCTCCTGAAGGAAGTTTACAAACGGATGCGATAATTCTACCACACCCCCGCCGCCCTCCTCCGCCGCGTGAGCGAATTTTCTGAAAAACTGGCCTATGCCACTTTTGCCGCCTGAGATTTCGTCCGTACCGTAATCGCACGGACGGAACCGCTTCGCCAGCCTTGAAGCGGCAAGGTGAATAAGCATAATGAAGACGGAGAATTATCCCAGAAACGCTGAAATGTAATATTGGGGATAAATTTCGAGACCGTAAATTATCCCCAAAGCGCCAAACTGCCACATTGGGGATAATTTCCGTTGTTCCAGCACTCGGATTGTGGTATACTCATTTCGCACGACCAAAAGGAATATCGCACATGTTTTATGGACGCGAAGACATATTGGAAGACATGATGTCCCTGTGGGGCAAACGTGTCTCCTCCCTTGTCACCTGCCGCGGGCGACGGCGCATCGGCAAGTCGACGCTCGTTGCCGAGTTCGCGCGCAAGTCTTCCGCGCGGTTCATACGCATTGAGGGCATCAAGCCCAAGCGCGAATTTACGAAAGCCGACGAACTTCAGAATTTCGCGATGTTCCTGTCGTTGCAGTCCAACGCCACGGCGGAGTCATACGACAACTGGGCGCGGGCCTTCGAGGCGCTTGCCGGCCAAATCGACGACGATGGGCGGATCGTCATTCTTCTAGACGAAATCTCGTGGATGGCGCATGGCGACCCGCACTTCCCGGACATCCTGAAGATTGCCTGGGACACCATGTTCAAAAAGCACGATCGGCTCATCCTCGTTCTCTGCGGCAGCGTCTCGAGCTGGATCAAGGACAACATCATCGACAACAGCGCCTATCTGGGGCGACGAAGCGGCGACTTCGTCGTCGGCGAACTGCCGCTCCGGGACTGTGTCAAGTTCTGGGGAGCAACCGCCCGCAATCTGGCGTCCCGTGACATCCTCGACGTCCTTTCCGTGACGGGCGGCGTGCCACGATATCTCGAAGAGATCAATCCCGCCCTCTCGGCAAATGAAAACATCCGCCGGATGTGCTTTGCGCGGAAGAGCCCCCTGCGCGAGGATTTCGACGACATGTTCTTCGACGTGATCACCGAGCAGCAGACGTTCACGGGACAGGTGCTTCGGTGTCTTGCCGACGGTCCCCGAACCCCTGCCGAAGTCGCATCGAAGCTTGGGCTGCCCAAGGGCGGCAACACGTCCGCCGCGCTTGATCGGCTGGTCGAGGCCGGACTTGTCGCCCGAGACCATGGCCGCAATCCGGAGACGGGACGGCCCGTGCGCGAACGGCGCTACCGGCTCATGGACAACTACACGAAGTTCTATCTCAAGTTCATCGAACCCGTCAAGGACATCATCGACGACGGCTCCTACGCCTTTACGTCGCTTGACCAGCTGAAGGGAATCGACGTCGTTCTCGGGCTGGCGTTTGAGAACCTGGTCGTGAACCACTACCGCGAAATCCTGCCGCGCCTTGGACTCTCGCGGGCGCTGATCGAATCGGCCGCGCCGTTCGCCAAGCGCGGCAACGCAAAGAAAAATAGGGGAGGGTGCCAGGTGGATCTTCTCATACAGACCGCGCAGTCATGCTGTCTCGTGGAGGTCAAGCGTCGAAAAGAGATTGGCGATGAGGTGCTGGACGAGGTGAAGGAGAAACTTGAGGCTCTTTCCCTTCCCAAAGACACCTCCGTCCGCACGGCACTTGTCTACGACGGACGCCTTGCCGCCACGGTTGAGGCGTCGGGCTATTTCAACTCGCTCGTCGACGTGCACGAACTCCTGTTCTAGACATCCTTACAGGTGAGTAACCGGTTGCCGTGCGTATCTGCGTTATTCATCCTTGCGCATTGAGTTGTGCGATTACCATGAAAACAAATACGAAACCGCCGTACCGGCTCGTTGCCGACAGCATCCGCGAGAAGGTTCTCGCGGGCGAGTACGCGTTGGGGAAACTCCCTTCCGAACGGGCCTTGATCCGGCAGTACGGCATCTCGCGCGCGACCGCCGCCAAGGTGCTCGCCACCCTGGAGAGCGAGGGCCTCGTCGTCCGCCGGCGCGGCGCGGGCGCGTTCGTGAACCCGCAGTCCGCCACGCCCGAAAACGCCTACGTCTCCACGCTCATCGCGGACATGGACGTGCGCGAGTTCTTCTCCGCCATCTGCGGCTCGATCGCCGACCGCGCGCGGGCCTACAACCTCAACCTGATCTGGGGCGCCCGGCAGGAGTTCAACGAGCTCGCGCGCGACGGTTCGCTCGACGACTACGTCGCCCGCTGCAAGGCGGCGAACATCAAGGGCGTCTTCTTCGTCCCGCAGGACGCCATGGGCGAGCGGGGCGTCGAGCTCCGCAACCAGGAGATCGCCGAAACGCTCCGCCGCAAGGGCATCACCGTCGTCCTCATCGACCGCGACATCGTCCCCTTCCCGCGCCGCAGCGACTTCGACTTCGTCGGCATCGACAACGTGCAGGCGGGCTACGTGCAGGCGAAGCACCTCATCGCGTGCGGCTGCCGCCGCCTCGTGTACGTGAGCCACGAGAAGCAGGTCTGGACCGTCGACGCGCGGTTCAACGGCATGCGCAGCGCGCTGGAGGAGTGCGGACTCCCCACGGACGGCCCGCTCCTGTTCCGCGGCGACCCCACGGACGAATCGTTCGTCCGCGCGGTCATGCGCCGCCGCCCCGACGGCCTCGTGTTCATCCACGACGACATGGCGATCGCCTTCATGGGCGTCTGCTCGCGCCTCTACCGGCGCCCGGTCAAGTACATCGGCCTCGACGACATCTCGCACAGCCGGCACCTCGGGATCTCGTCCCTGCGCCAGCCCGCCCGCTTCATCGGCGAGGAGGCCGCCCGCCTCATGGCGCTCCGCCTCGGACACGACACCCTGCCGCCCCGCCAGGTGCTCTTCTCCGCCGAGCTCATTCCGCGCCGTTCGTCGCTGGGCGGCTGAGCGCGCCGATCTTCAGGCACATCAGCACCCAGAACGCCGTGGCGAATCCCGAGACCTGGATCTGGAGCGGGCGCGGAAACGCGTAAACCGCGGCCACGACGGGGATCCACACGCACCAGTTTGCGATCAGGTTGGGCAGGATCACGCCGCGGATCCAGTTCTTCGGCCAGTCGCGCCGCATCCGCGCGAAGGAGTAGCCGCATGCGATCCAGAAATAGAACGTCGCGACGCTCGGCGTCACGAGAAGGACATTCCACGCTAACTGGTCCACGGCGGTCTTGGCGAGGATGATTGCCAGATCGGGCCCCTCCCCGAACCATATCGCCTGTAGATGGAAGAACGCATCCGTGGCAACACCCCACAGACCGCACCACACGCCGATCACGAAGACGCTCGCCACCGGATGAACTGGCGCGCGCAGATGCGGCAACGACAGCATGAACACGCCTGGCAACAGTCCCGCGAACACGAAACGGTTCAAGAACGCCGCCACCCAGCCGCTCTCGACCTGCCATCGCATCAGCGGCTCGAACGCCGCCGCCACGCCCGGCACGAGATAGTAGGCCGCCACCGTCGCCGCCGCAAGGCACCACAGCACGACCATCGGTACGGCGTTCGCTTTCGCGGAAGCCCACCCGATGCGCCACGCCGACACTTGTCCATTCGCCGTCATAGAAGGGACGGGCATTGGCCCTATTCGGCCGCCACGTCATAGACACGGACGAAATCGACGACGAAATCATCTCCCGCGGCCACGGCCTCGTCGAGCGTTTTCCGCAGGTTCTCGTCCGGCTGCGCCGTCATGCGCTTTTCGCGATAGGGCTTGCACTCGGTCGTGAGCAGGACGAACTCCGGGATGTGCGAGACCACCTCGCCCTCGCCCATGCCGACCTTCGGGCCATGCTGAACCCCGTCGATGAACACGGTGTAGCCGTCCGGTTCCCAGAGCATGCCGATCGTGTGGAAATCGGCGGTTCCAACCTGAACGACGGCTTCTGGGTCAAACGCGCTCTTCACGCGCGGCGTCTTGAAGAATATCCAGTTGCGGCTGTAGCCGTTCGCGTGGAAGCAGTGGGCGATGATCTCGCCGGGATTGAACGACTCCATGATGTCGTGCTCCACTCCGCTGATCGCCGGATCGAGGGTGCAGCCCTGCTGCTCGGTCTGCATCCAGAACGCGCTCCACCAGCCCATCTTGCGCTGGAGGCGGAAACGGCACTCGTAGTAGCCGTACTTGTGGACGAACTTGGGCTTCTCGCGCTTCGGCAGCGGGAAGAAGCCGGTGCGCTTCTCGTCCCAGGCGATGTCCCACATCAGCTCGCCCGTCTGGAGCTGCGGCGACACGAACTGCCCGTTTGGCTTCTTGACGATCTTGAGATGCACCTTGCCGTCCTTCACCTCCACGGCGCCGTCCTCGGGGGCGGCGAACCACGGCGCGCGCCGTCCCCAGAAGTTGGTGCGGTAGCTCCATTTCGATTCGTCTAGCCTGTCGCCGTTGAACTCGTCGTTCCACACGAGGCTGAACTTCTTTCCGGCGGGCAGAAGGCTCGCCGCCTCGCCTGGCACGGTCACGGACTTCACGCAATCCGCCGCCGTCGCCGCAAACACGGCCAACGACATCACCATCATCACTTTCATTTTCATTCGTGTACTCCTTCTTGTCTGAATAGATCGTCAAGCATGTTCGCTGTCATCGCGCACGGTCTTTTTCGGCACAACTCCAACACCGCTATTTCAAGGGCGCGCAGTTGATTCCCTGCTTCAGCAGCCTGACGCGGTGCTCGCCGGCGCGTTCCTCGAATTCCGGGAAGTCGCGCGTCGAGGGATAGGTCCAGAGAATCTCGGACATCGCAAACGCCCGCGGCCACATCCGCCAGTTGAGGTCGAAGAAGTTCCACAGGTACTCGCCCCACAGGCAGCATTGCCCGCCGAGGACGTGCGATCGCGCCGACTCCGGCACGCCCGCAAGCGGATCAAACCCGTAGGCTTTCTCAAGGGTCAAGCCGCCGCCGCCGCGCAGGAACGGGTCGTTCTCGATTCCCTGGGGAGCGCTGTAATAGGTCAGGTTGTGGGGCGACATGACCATGTCGTATCCGCGCAGGGCGCCGGCGGCGGCGGACACGTGCTCCGTGCCCGCCCCCTCCTTCGCGTTCGTGCGCCAGCTCTGCCCGATGGCGGTCGTCGGCACGTCTCCGGCGAGGATCTCGTCCCAGCCCATCACGCGCCGGCCGCGCTTCGCGAGATGCGCCGCCATCTTCTTCGTGATCCACGCCTGGAGCTCGCCTTCGGTCTTGAGCCCCTCCGCCTTCATCCGGGCCTGGCATTTCGGGCACTCCTTCCAGTTGACGCGAGGACACTCGTCGCCGCCAATGTGGATCACCTCCGAGGGGAACACGTCGCACACGAAATCCAGCACCTTCTCGAGGAACGCGACCGTTTCGTCGTTGCCGACGCAGAACACATCGCGGAAGATCCCCCAGTCGCTCGCGGCCGCCTTCCCGATGCGCTCCGGGAAGCAGGCAAGGTTCGGATACGCCGCCAGCGCGCCGTAGGCGTGGCCCGGCAGCTCGATTTCCGGAACCACCGTCACGTACCGCTCCTTTGCGTACGCCACGATCTCCCGCAGGTCCGCCTCGGTGTAGAAGAACGGACCGTACTTCTCCCCGTTCAGGGCCGAACTCCTGTAGTCGTACGGCGCGACCTTCTTCAGCCGCGCCCCGTGGCAGGGGGACTGCTCGCGCATGGCGCCGCGCTTCGCGAGCTCCGGCAGGCCCGGAACGTCGATGCGCCAGCCCTGGTCCTCCGTGAGATGCCAATGGAACACGTTGAACTTGTAGTCGGCGAGGAGGTCGATCATGCGCTTCACAGTCTCCTTCCCGAAGAAATGCCGCCCCTCGTCGAGCAGCGCGCCGCGCCAGCGGAACGCCGGCGCGTCCTCGATCGAGACGCACGGGCAGTCGCCGCCCTTGAGCTTCAGCTGCGCGAGCGTCTTCTCCGCGTAGAACGCGCCCGCGTCGTCCGAGGACGCGATCGCGATCCCCTTCGGCGTCACGTCGAGCCGGTATCCCTCTGCCGGAATCGACGAATCGCGCGTCTTGGAGACCGCGGTGCCAGCCGGGCATTTCCCGACTTTCCATTCCACCTTGCGCGGCATCGGGATGAGCGCCGGACGCCTCACCGGCGGGTCCTTCACCACGTCCATCACGTACACCTGGCGCGACCCCTCGTGCACGGAGTTGAAGCCGATCTGCAGGCCGTCGGGACGCCATCTCGGATGCAGGTCGCAGCGGCAGTAGATGTCGCGGTAGTTTTCGGGCGTCCACCAGTCGCCCAGGTCCTTGATGGCGTCGTCGGCGAGACGCAGCATCTTCCAATGGCGGAACCCCTTCTTGTCGAAGTAGCCGTCTCCGGAGATGAACTCCCCGTCGGGCGTGTAGATGCAGTGTCCGTCGAAGTCCATCGCCTTGCCGCCCAGCTGGCGTGCGCGGCCCTCCTCGCCGACGGTGAACTCCACATGGGTGTAGGCGCGGGTCTGGAAGTTCGCCGTGACCACCATCGTGCGCCCGTCGCGCTCGGTGAACGCGGGCTTCCAGTTGAAATGGGAGGAGCCCCATCCGTCGGGGAAACAGCGCCGGATGCCCGTGCCGTCGGCGTTGCAGGTGAACGCCGTGGTCTGCCACTTCACGCCCTTGAACTTCTTCACGCCCTCGAACGACTCCTCCACGGAGCGGGAGAGGAAGTAGATGCGCTTGTTGTCCTTGGATATCACGGTGTGGCACAGGTAGCTCATCCCCTCCGGGCTGCTCACGGCGGGCACCAGGTCCTTCACCGCCGCGGTGGAGACGATCAGCTTCGCCTCGCCGGTGCGCATGTTCACGCGCCAAAGGCCGTCGTCTTCGGGGAACACCACGCCCTTGCGCGGATCCTGTCCGTCGCCGTAGTAGCCGTAGTCGGGACGCGTGATGAACAGGCGCGCGTAGTTGATGGAGATCGCCCATTCGCCGTCCTCGCTCACCGCGCTCACCGGATACGGGAAATGACGCTCCTTCTTCGTCTTCCAGTTCATCACGACGGCGCAGAACTTCCCGTCGCGGACGTCGTTGAAGACGAACGTGTCCTTCGCCCACGGCAACCAGTGGGCCATCGCCGCCTCCTGGAAGTTCCAGCACCGCGTGGTGGTGACGGGGATGAACTTGTTGCCGTCCTCGGTGTCGACGAGGCCGAGCGTACACGGGGTGCCGTCCGGCAGCTTGTCCTTGAGGTCGGTCTCGAGAACGAGGGCGTAGCGGTTGTCGGGACTCCAAGGATTGATCGCGAAGTAGTTCGCGAAAAAGTGGTCGTGCGGGCCCGTCGTGAGCGCACGCGCCTTCGAGAACTCCGGAAACGGCTTGATCCTCTGCTGCGCGCCGCCCGAAGCAGCGCAGCAGAAAACCGCGAGCGCAAACGCGCCAAACTTCATCAGTTTCATTGTTGCCTTCATGTGTTGCATTGTTCGCATCATCGCCTTTACTCCTTTTGGAAGTACGCCATTCCGTCAAATCCCTATGGCCGCAGGGAGGGATTCTCGGGTAGTAGGTCTCAACAACCGCTTGTCACTCATGAAAACTCGTATCTACAATGAGCGTAATCTGGCCAAGCAGTTTTTGCAAATGGGGGTCTGCGCGTTTCACAGTAACCTTGACAGTAATCGGCATTTCCACAACGGCGCCCTCCATCGGAACCTTTGCGAGTGGTATCAAATTGTAACTGTAATTTCCAGAGAGCTTCAAACGCGAGAAAGGTATCTCCGTCTTCGGAACAAGAGTTCGCCATCCTTGTTGAATGATAAGCTCTATCGCCCCGTTAGACCTTTTCAGAGTATCATCGATTTCTTTACGAGTGGAGTGGTCAAACAAAGATTCATTCTTTGTATCTGCCGCAAGGAAGATATCATAGTCATTGGGCAAATATGGCATGAACGTGTTGAGCGCACATGTCCCAGCGCTATCAATCTTGAAATCTGGATCAATCGGTTGCGGACCGAAGGTCTTGCACCAGACATCATGGCCATAATATATGTCGTAGGATAAGTACTTGAGAAGCGTGTTGCTGGGAGATGTGCGCCAATATCGGCACCCTGCCATCGAAAGACACACGCAAGTGATCATTATCGAAGTGAACACTGCCCCCAATGCTCGCATCATCGCCTTTACTCCTTTTTGGATGCACACCATGCAAGTTGAACAGTTTACAAGTTGCCAAGTTTACAAGTGACAATTGTCCGGCTATTCCAGCATGATCGAACGGAAGGCCTCAATCTCCTCTTTCGTGACGCCGCAGTCGAGCAGGTAAAGCTCGATGCGCCGGTTCCAGCTGTCGCCCTCTTTTCCGTACTTGGAGAATCCATTGTTGAAGTGGGATTCCCGGCACCAGAATTTTGGATCGGGGTTGGCATCGGGGATCCGCGGGTAGAAGGTGGATTCCCAGTCCGTCTCGAGTTCGTGCCGGTCGACGCCGAGGACGCCGTTCAGCACGTAGGCGAGCGAGCCCGTGCGGTCCGCGCCGCCGATGCAGTGGAAGTAGATGGGATAGTTCTCTTGGCGGCAGAACACACGGAAGTTCTCCGCCATGACCTTCTTGCCGTCGGAGGTGAAGATTCCCGCGTAGCACGCCGACGAACGCTGGATGAACGCAACGCCGGGGCCGAGCGGCGACTCCTTCATCTTGGCCGTCTCGCCGTCGCTACGGAGATCGAGGTCCGTACGGATGCCGAGCGTGCCGGTGAGGTACTTCACGTCCTCGACCGTCAGCCGGTTCCTCCCCGGCTCGTCACCCGTGAGGCTGTTGTCGTTAAGTCCCTGCCCCCGGTAGGCCATTCCCTGCTTCACGCGGCGCCCGTCCGCCGTGCGCCGGCCGCCGAAGTCGCGGAAATTCGACACGCGCCCGTCGATCTCGATCCAGCGCGGGGCGAGGTCCTCCGTGCGGAACGACGCGACGGCCGAACGGACAAGGCACCGGCTCTTCTTGTTCGCATGGCGCGGACTGCACTTGGGGCCGCACGGCTTGCGTCCCGAGACCCGCCAGTAGTAGTCGCGCGCGATTTCCAGGTTCGCCCGCGGAATCGTCCGCGACACCTCTGCCGCAGCGGCCGCCTTGCCGACTTCGCGTCCCGTGGCCGCGTCGGTCTTCAAGTCGGAAAAGTACCAGACCCGCGCGTCCGACAGGTCGGGCGACTTCCCGATCTCGATCTTCCACGGCCCGACCTCGCCCTCCGTCGCGCGCCACTTCAGCTCAAGCGGCTTCGACTTGCGCCAGAGCGGGTCGTGGCGAAGGACCTTGCCGGACACCTTGTCCTTAGCAAAGAGCTTCAGCCGCGCGTCAAGCGTCGGCAGGGACATCGCCTTCTTCTGCGCGTCCGGGACGAGCGCGACCATCTCGCCGCCGCCGGGAGAAATGGGCTCAACTACGGCGAAGCAAGGCATCGCCGCCGGAAGAAGCATCAACGGAACCGAAGAGAGGATGATTTTTGTTTTCATGTGGAAGAGTATATCAATTCTTCCGCGTGAACACAAGTAATCGGCAGGGGTATCGGCCTGCGGCGCTAAACACGGAGATTGGGAGGTGGCACGGAGACACGGAGATCATTTTGGAGTTGCGCTTCGCGCAATAGAGTGACTCAACCTCTCAACCAGCTGGATGTTGTTGATATGTGCGAAGCACATTCTCCATAACAATCTCCCTGTCTCCGTGAACTCTCCGTGCTCTCCGTGTTGCCATCGGCAGCCCTTGCCCACTCTCCTAATTGCTGAATTCCACGAAGAAAGCGGCCGAGTGGAAGTCGGGCTTGACCAGCTTCAGCCTGCCGTTCGCAAACGAAACGTCATGCGGCGCGAGGTCATGCCGGTAGTCAAGCAGCGTGCAGGTCGCCTTCGCGTCCTTGGGCAGCCCCTTCACGTTGACGGAGATCTGCCGGGACGCGCCGCCGTAATCGGACACGAGCAGGCCAAGGCGTCCGTCGGACCCCTTCACCGGGAAGAGCGTGACCGTGCCGTCGGACTCGCTCGCGCAGATCGTCTTGTAGTTCTTGACGATGTCGCCGAACAGCTTGAGCGCGTAGAACACCTTGTACTTCTTCTGAAGCTCGTCCTTGAATCCCCACGCCCCCGTGTGGCGGCAGCCGTAGTAGTACGCCTGCGTCATCTTCGACCGCTCGAGGTTCGCGAGCGCCGCGAGCGTGAAGCACGCGCTGCGGATGCCGTTGTGGCTGTCCGGCCCCTCCCAGATGCGCGCCTTGACAAGCGGATCGGAGCAGCGCTGCATCTCGGTCCAGTTGTAGTTCTCGCCGAAGTAGTGCCACTCGTTCAGGATGAGTTCGCACTTGGGGAATCCGTAGGAATCGCACAACTGACGTCCCAGCTCCGCCTGGCGGGTGTACTGCATCGGGTCGCGGGCGTAGCCGTGCCACGAGATGAAGTCCGGGGCAACCCCGGCCTCGCGGCAGGCGGTGAGCAGTTCGTTGAGCCAGACGGTGTTGTATCCGCACAGCGCCGGGCCGCCGACCTTGATCTCGTCGCCGAACTCGCCCTTGAGCCTCTTCAGGACGATCACGAAGAACTTCACGAACTTTTCGCGGCACGCCTTGCGCTGGCCGTCCGTCCAGTTGTCGTCCTTGCCGGCCGCCCCCTCGGGAGGCGCCCACATGTTTGCGATGCCCTCCGGCTCGTTCCATATCTCCCAGTACTTGATGTTCCAGTTGTACCCGTTGGCCCAGCCGCGGTTGTAGTGGCGCACCGTGGCGGCGAAGATCTCCGCGACCTTGTCGAAGTCTTCGGGGATCAGAGAGTTGAAGTGCACCTTGGCCCCCGAGTGCTCGATCGACGTGCCGAGCCGGAAGAAGATGTCAAAACCGGCCTCCTCCCGCGTGCGCTTCAGGAGGTAGTCCGTTGGACCGAAATGGTAGTTCTTCGGATCCTTCGCGTCGAGGTGCATCAGCGGAAAGATGTGGAAGTAGTCGCACACGCGCTGGTTGGCGTTCACGAGCGCCCAGTCGTGCGTGCGGGCGAACGTGAACCCCATCGACTTCACGTCCTCGAGGTCCTGCGCCGTCTGCGAACAGACCGTGGGGCCGAAGCCGGAGGAATGGATCGCCGGGCGCACTGGCCCGATTTCCGATGAAAAGTCAGCCGAAAGATCGGCGAAGGCGGCTGCAGACAAAACCACGGCTGCGGTAGCGATGATCTTCTTCATTTCTTGCTCCTTGTTTTCCAATGGCGTGCGGATTATACCAAAAATCTCGCTCCCGTGCTTGACTGTCCGGCGGAATGATTGTATAGTAATGAACGATGAATGGAGATAGTGAAATGAAAAACAAAAAAATTGTTCATGTGTTACTGGCCTGCGTGTTGGCAGGAACCCTCCTCGACGCCCTGGCTGCGCGCCCCGTGCCGAAGGCCGTCACTGAGGACTACGACTGGCGCGACGGCAAGGCGCTGACGCTGGAGGGACGCGGATTCCCGCAGGCGACGCTCTACTCGCGTCTCCCCGAGAAGTGGAAAGACGTTGTGCCGAAGTCGGTGTGGAACCTGTCGCAGACATCGATCGACATCAACGCGCGGTTCGTGACGGATTCCGACGAGGTTGTCGTGCGCTGGGAAGTCCCGACGGGCTACCGTCCGCATCCGCAGATCACGCTGAACGGGACGCAGGGCGTGGATGTGTACAAGCGCGCGACTGGCGGCGCATGGGAACATGCAGTGGCAGGCGCGCCGAACGTCGAGACGGGTGTCGGCGAACTACGTGTGCCGTGGACGCCCGGCGAGGAATGCCTCGTGTACCTGCCGATGCGCGTGTTGCCGCGTTCCTTCTCAATCGGCGTCAAGAAAGGGAAAAACTTCAGCCCCGCGCATCCGCACCGCCTCGCGAAGCCCGTGGTGCACTACGGCACGTCCATCGTGCATGGCGGACGCGCCGACCGGGCCGGCCTGACGTTCACCTCGATCATGGCGCGCGAGCTCGACATCGACCTCATCAACCTCGGCTTCCCGGGCAACGGGCGGATGGAACTGGCGCTCGCGGACATCCTCGCGGAGATCGACGCCGCGCTCTACATCGTGGACTGCGAATGGAACATGACCCCGAAGATGGTGGAGGAACGTTACGAGCCCTTTGTGCGCAAGCTGAAGGGACTGCGCCCCGACACGCCAATCCTGCTCTGCGGCGGCTGCACGGAGAAGCCGTTCCCGCGACAACAGGAAGTCATCTCCCAGAAAATATTCGACAAGCTCAAGGCCGAAGATCCCGCGAAGTGGGCGAACCTCCACTTCCTCTCCGGCGTGGACCAGCTTCCCAACAATTCAGACTGCACCACCGACCACTGCCATCCGAACGTCTACGGCTTCATGTACATGGCCCCTGTCTACGCGAAGGCCGTGCGGAAAATCCTCGGCCTCTAATCGACCGGGAACATCGAAACGCGCAGCTTCGTGCAGCCGTAGGGCACGAGCGCGAGCGGCTTTCTGGACGCGTCCTTCGCCACCAGCTTCACCGGCGCGTCGAGCGGCCAGTCCCACACGGCCGGCATCGCCGTGCGCACCACCTGCGCGCCCAGCACGGACGCCGGATCGAGAACCGGCTCCGCCGCGTCGCCGACGATCGTGTTGTCGTCCTTCGCCGGATACGCGTACGCCATCAGGAGCGGACCGAACGAGACGACCGCGCGCCGCCGCCCCATGTCGTTCATGTCCCGCACGATCTCCACGCGCGGCTTCATCGGGAACGTGAGGCGCACCACGTCACCCTGCTTCCATTCGCGCGCAATCCGCGCGAAGCCACGTTCGGGCTTCGCCGCGAGAGGCTTCCCGTTCAGCTCAACGGACGGATTCTCGCACCAGCCCGGCAGTCGCACCAGCAACGGGAACGCCGCCCCCGGCGCCTCATCCACCACGATCTCCACCGTCTCGGAGAAGGGATAGGTCGTCTTTTCCGTGAATACCGCACGCCCGCCCGCGAGTTTCGCCTCGAACGTGCAGGGGCCGTACGCCGTCGCCGCCACGCCGCCGTCTTCGGTCTTCATCCACATCGCCTGGATGTAGTTCGGCAGCACCTTGTTGAGCGCCGCCACGCAGCAGAGCGGCCACTGCTTCGACTCGCGGTACTCGCACTGGCTGTCGTACGGACACGACAGCCCTTTCGCCTCGCCCGGCAACCCCGCGCGGTTCGGAAGCTGGAAGTAGACGTGCCGCTTGAAGTCGCGCGAGACGCACGCCGGCGCGGCATTGAACTGCACGCGCTCCACGTCGTCGCCCCACTTCCCGTCGCCCGTCCCCGCGAGGATGTTGATGCGCGTGAACGTCTCGGCGGCCACGTCGCACGTCTCCGTGCCGCGCTTCGCCCCAGACCAGCCCCACTCCTCGTCCATCATCGTGAGACCATACGGCTGGTGGCAGTTCTTGTCGAGGAACGCGTACCACGCGAGCACCGCGTCGCGCAGGCTCGCGTCGCCCGTGAACTGCCACGCGCGCCACACGCCGAGCAGCTGCTCCGCGCAGAACACGCCGTGGCGCGTGGGCATCTTGAGCGCGTTTTGCGCCGTGCGGCGCGTCCAGAGCGTCTCCGGCAGCCACGGCGCGGGCGGCTTCGCGTACTGCGAGTTCTTCTTCAGCTCCTCGGCGGCGATCTCCGCGCAGGCACGCACCTTGCCGCTCCCCGTCACGCGCGCCACGTCGATGCAGCCGGCCGCGAACGTCGCGCCGCCCGCGCGCCGCGCGACCTCCTCGTTCCCGAACGCCCACTCGATCGCCCGCTTCGCGCGCACGTCGCCCGTCGCCTCGTAGAACGCCGCAAGCGCACGCTCCCGCATGCCGAGCACCCAGCGCGACTGCCACGCGCCCGGACCGAAGAACTCCTCCATCTGCTTCGGGTCGCGCCGGTCCATCCACCAGAGCGTCCCCAACGCGTTCGCGTGCATGTGCGCGAGCACCGGCTCCAGACGCTTCTTCGCGAGGTCCTTCAGGTACGGATCGTCCATCTGCCAGGCGAGATGCACGAGACCGTCGAACCAGTAGGTGCCGCCCTCACTGCTCCACGAGCCCTTCTCGTCGTTCCCCCAGTTGAGGTTGACGCCGCGCGGCTTCCAGTCCGCCGACCACGCCCGGCGGAAGTGGTGGCTCACGCCGTCCATGTGGCCGGTGTACCCGTCGCGCGCGGCGCGCGCGCGGTCGAGCAGCCAGCCCTTCGGGCGGATCGCGCCAAGCGGCGCAGGCGTGAAGGCGCTCCGGTAGGGCGGCCTGCCCTCAGGCCGCCGCGGCCCCATCACGCGCGGCGACGTCTCGCCCGCGAGCTTCACGTCGTCGAAGCGGAGGTTGCGGAACGGACGCTCCTGCTTGTCGTCGAAGATCGACGGCTCGCGTACCGTGCCGCGCACGTGGCTGAAGGTGATTCCGTCGAACACGCTCTTCGTCGCGAACTTGTAGTAGAACTTGCAGAAGCCCTTCGCGTCGATCGTCATGTTGCGGAAGGAGATGTTGGAGATGTCCACGCCCGGCTCGGGACGCGACCACGCGCCGACGGCGTTGACGGCGTAGCGCGTCTTCTCGATGCGGATGTCCGTGAACGAGCAGTCCCTGACCACGCCGTTGCCCACGCCGAGGCGGATCGCGTTGCAGTCGGAGGAGAACGTGCAGTTCGACACCGTCACGTCCGCACAGGGGCCGTCGGTCTTCAGGCGCCCCTGCCCCGCCGCGCGCAGGGTGATCGAGTCGTCCGCCGTGAAGATGCGGCAGCCCGTCACGCGCACGCGGCGCGACGAGTCGATGTCGAGCCCGTCGCCGTTGTACGTGTGCGGCTGGCGCACGGTGTGGATGTAGGCCTTGTCCACAACTACGTCCTCGCAGCCGTAGACGAAGCACGACCAGTACGGCGCGTCCGCGAGCTCGATGTCGCGAATCGTGATGTCCTTCGACTCCACGAACCACACCATCTGCGCAGGGCGCCACGGGATCTTGAGCTTGTTCGCCGGATGCGAGCCGTCCGGCATCTTCAGGAACGCCTTCACGTTGCCGTCGATCTTGCCGGGGCCGCGCAGGGTCACGTTTTTCTGCTCAATGCAAAGAATGAGATGTCCGCCGCTGATGTTGTCGCCGCTCCCGAGACGGCCCCAGTTCTGCGGCGCCACGTCGAGCGCGTTGTAGTCGGCGGGATCGGGGCTGCCCTTCAGCGTCGCGCCCTCGGCGAGGTGGAAGTCCACGCCGCTCTTCAGGAACACGGAGCCGCTGAGGTACGTGCCCTTCGGCAGCAGCACCTCGCCGCCGCCCGCCCCGGCGCAGGCGTCAACGGCCCGTTGCACGGCGGCGGTATCCTTTGCCACGCCGTCGCCCTTTGCGCCGTAATCGCGCACGTTCCATACTCTGGCCTCGGCCGACACCATCCCGCAGACAAGACAGGCGGCCACCATGATCTTCAAGCGAATGTCCATGCGCATTAGTATACCAAAAATGGGCCCGAATCCCGAATCACTCGCTCCAATATTTCTGGCGGCGGGGCTCAGCGACGTTCGGCACAAAGCCCGTGAGTGGCACCGGCGGAAGACCGTATTCACGCCGCACGTCGTTCAGCTCCTGCCACGCGAACGCCGCGCGCTTGTTGCACGTGTACTGGAAGCGCTGCTTGTACCAGTCGTTCCAGTCGTGATGCTCCACGTACGAGCCGCAGAACGGCACGGCGAGGTCGATCCAGCACGCAAGGAGACGCAGCTCCGCGTCCGTGAGCGCCACGCCGTGGTGCCCCTTCTTGAGCGACAGCCACACAGCGCTCTTCGCCGCGCCGAAGGAGTACGGCGGCTTGAACGGCGCGAAGCCGAGGCCGTGCGCGAAGTTGACCTTCTCGTTGCACTGGCCTTTGTACGTGAGCGCGAGGTAGGAGGTGGTGTACTTGCGCTTCGACTGGTCATCCGAGGGCGGAAGCTTACCGCGCGTCCCGCGGAGGTCCATCGACGGAGGCGGCGTCATTCCAGGTTCGGCGGGTCGAGGACGCCCCGCCCTACCGGATCCGTCGTGGCAGGAGACGCACTTCGCGTCGAGGATGGGCTGGACGAGACGCGAGAAGCTGAAGCCGTCGTTCCGGTCCGTGTCCACCACCGCCTTCGGACGGTTGAGCCCCATCCAGTTGTCGAGCGAGGCGAGCGGCCCCTCCTTCTCCAGCGTGGCGATGAACGGATGCGTCTCGCCGCCCGGGAGCCACGGCTTGAGGCGCTGGGGCGGGCGGCGCAGCGCGAGCGCCTTCGCGTTCTCCACGCCCGCCTGGTGCGGATGCTCGTGGCAGCCGATGCAGCCGTTCACCTCGCCCGGCTGGAGCGTGGACCAGCTCCGCATCGTCTGGATGCAGCAGCCGTCCTTGTCGATGAGCTGGAAATAGAGAGGTGTGCGCGCCGGCGCGCGGAAGCTGCACGAGCCGTCCGCCTCCACGTCCGCCTCGCCGAGCACGTGCTTCACGTCGTACGCGCCGTTGCCCACCGCGATGGGCGTGCCGATCTTCCCCTGCGTGGAGTGCCAGCCGTACTGCCAGTTCCAGCCGATGTGGACGGGACGGTACTCGAGCCCGATCACGCGGAGCCGCTTCACGCATCCCTTCGGCGCGCCCGCCATCGCCGCGCCGGCGTAGACGTCCTGCACGTAGTACGTGCCGAAGCCCTCGCGGTAATCGTGCTTCGCGAGCGTGCGCGGCGGCGGCGTGCGTCGCTTCACGGGAATCGGCTGCATGCAGTGCTGCCCCCAGTCGAACGCGAGCAGCTCGCGGCGGCCCGTCTCGTCCATCGCGTACACGCCGAAGCGCGGCGAATACGGCCCGCGGTAGTAGCGGCATCCCTCGGGCATGTACGAGACGAGCAGGCGCCCGCCGCCGAGCGGGAACGGGTACGCCCACTGCGGACCGAACTGCGAGTGCATGTCGAAGACGTTGTAATGGTAGTCGTGCGGCTGGCGCGCGGGCTGAACGCCCGGGGCGGCGTTCATTGCCGCACCCGCGAGGTAGTACATGCCGGGGATGTTCGTGGTGGCGGGACCGCTCGGGTTGTCCCACGGCGACCACGGGATCTCCATCACGCGGTTGCCGGGGAAGGTCATCCGCACGGCGTTCGTGTTCATGCCCCACACGCTCTTCGCGGGGTCATAGGTGAAGCTCGTGTAGTCGTCGCCGTCCGCGAGACGCGACATCGCAAGACGCCCTTTCTGTCCCACGTGGTGTCCGCTTGAGATCATCATGATGTCGCGCGTGCCGGGGATGCCGCGCGTGTGGATGAGCGAGAACGGAAACTCGCTGTTGTTCGCGAAGAGGCCCGTCTGCTTCGTACCGTCGGGGTTCATCGCGTAGAGCTGCTGGAGCCCGGAGGCGGAGCGGTCGTTGTACTCCCAGCGCGTGTACGAGACGCGTCCGTCGTCCATCAGCTGCGGGAAGAAGGTCTGCACCTGGTCGAAGCCGAGGCGGCGGATGTGCGAGCCGTCGGCGTCGCAGCGGAAGAGGTTCGAGACGGGAAGCGGCCAGCAGTCCACCGAATGGCTGCAGCGCGTGGACTGGAACACGATCGAGCCGTCCGGCAGCCAGCACGGCTCGATGTCGCTGCACGGCATCGGGAAGTCGGCGTTCTGCCCCGGCACGTCCGCCCCACGCACGACCCCGTCGAAGGTGAGTTGCTTGAGTGCGCGCGTCTCGAGGTCGAGCGTGAACAGGTGGTAGTTGGAGGTCGTGAGGTTGTCGCGCATGGAAAAGACAAGCGTCTTGCCGTCGAAGTGAAGGTTGGGGTCGCGGATGTAGCCGTGCGGCTTGTCGATCAGAACCTCCTGCGAGACGGCACCGTCCTCGCCGATCGTAGCCAGCACGAGCTGCGATCCGCCCACGGTGTAGTCGGGCACGGATTTCCACTCCTGGTACGAGGCGTCCGTGATGTCGTCCGTCGCGTGGAAGATGGAGTTGCCCATCACGATGTGCTTCACGTAGACGAACTGAGTGAAATCCTTGCGGAAGGCGGCGAGGAATTTGCGGCGGCGCTGCGCGCGGTCGGCGAGGAAAGCGGGATCGCGACCGCAAGCGGTCGCTTTCAAGACAGACGAGAGATCCTCGCCCATCGGATCGGGCTTCG
The DNA here is from genome assembly GCA_017427485.1 of Kiritimatiellia bacterium. GTDB lineage: Bacteria > Verrucomicrobiota > Kiritimatiellia > RFP12 > UBA1067 > RUG572. The sequence goes on along the minus strand of JAFRSR010000154.1, from coordinate 39,462 downwards.
TGGTGTCGGGCTCCACGTTAGCGAGGTGGGAGATGTTCGACACGGCGCAACTCTGGTAGAGCCAGTCGCGCACAAGGCGGCTCTGCGGATAAGCGATGGAGCCGTCCTTGTTCGGGAGCGGCAGGTCATCCGGCGGCGTCGCGCCGAAGAACGACATCTCCGCGATCTGCACGGTAGGGAACTTACCGGAGAACTCGGGATACGGCGGCGTCTCGAAAATCTTGGGAAGAAGCGGCGTCGCGGCGTGCGTGTAGCCGGAATAGTAGTTGGGCTTGAAGTCGTAGGTGTCCTCGATCACCATCGTCACGCGGCGGCACGTGACGGGCTTCCAGACCGCGTAGTTGTCGCGGTAGGTGTTCGCGGGGCGGAACGCAAGATGTTCGCCGAGCGGCTTGCCGCCGTCGCCGTAGAAGCTTGCCGTCTTGATGCCGCAGTTCACCCAGCTGCGTCCGCTCGTGAGGCGCACGCCGCCCACCTCGCGCGCCTCGCCGAGGTCGAACTCCACGCGGATGGGCTTCTTCTGCCAGCGCCACGCGCATGTGGGGTTGATCTCGCCGTCCGTCAGGCGCTCCACACCCTGCCCCGGCAACGTCTCGCCGTCGGAGGTGACGCCTGCGAGAAGCGGCGAGAGCGCCGTTTCCCCGAAGATTACCATTGCCAGAAAAACAATCTTCATCGTCTCCCTCTTTCTATCGCAGCCGGTGCCGCGCGATCACCTCATCCTGCCAGCGCTTGGAAAGCGAGACGAACCGCGCCGAGAACCCGCACACGCGCACGATGAGGTCCTGGTGGCGTTCGGGATGCGCCTGCGCGTCGAGAAGCTCCTCCACAGAGTTGCAGTTCGGCTGCATCATGTGCGACCCCTTCTTCGCGAACACGCGCAGGATCGCCGCCAGCAGCGCCTCGTTCATGGCGGACCGGTCGAAGGTGAGGTTCGCGTTCGAGGCGTAGAGAGCCTCGTGCGGCAATTCGCCGATCGCGTTCATCACGGCGGTCACGCCCTCCTTGCAGCGGTATTCGCTCGGCGAGAATCCCTGCGCGAGCCGGTCGCCGTCATGCCGCCCGTCAGGCGTAGCCTTCGTCTTCATCCCCCAGTACATGAACTCGCGGTAGGCGTAGACGGCAAGGCGGTACGGCCCGCCCTGGTCGTTGCGGAATCCGTCGATCTCCGCGCGGATGCGCTTCATCCAGCGCGACATCATGCCGGTCGCGACCTTACCGCCGTCACCCCAGTACGGCGCCGCGAGCGCGCGCAGGCGCAGCTCCTCTCCGCGCGGACCCTGCCAGTTCGACCGCACCGCGTCCAGCAGCTCCGCGAGCGTGCAGGTCTTATCGACGAAGCAGAGCTGGCGTATCGCGCAGAGCGAGTCCACCGCGTTGCCGATGAAGCCGAGCGTCATAATGCGCGGACGCGAGGCGACGCCCCCTTCCGTGGTGTCGCGCCGCGATTCGATGCCGCCGCGCAGACATACGGAATAGACGGGATGCGGGAACACTTTCGCGTTCACGCCGCCGTAGCGCGTGTAGGTGGCAAGCAGATCGCGCAGGAAGCGCATGTAGTTGCGGAAGACGGTTTCCTCCACCTCCTCGAACGTCTGCGCGCCGTCGATCGGATCAAGCTTGAGCCGCAGCTCCTTTTCAAGCTTCGGGTTCTTGTGGATCGTCAGCTCCAGGATGCGGATCACGGACGTGTAGTTCGCGCCCTCCACGTCCATCACCGAGTCGATGTAGCCGTTCCAGCACCCGACGCCGATGAACGACCGCGCGTCCTCGGCCGAGAACCCCTCGTCCATGTACTGCTTCACGTAGCGGTCGTCGTTGAGGAGCGTGAACACGGCGTGGCCCTTGACGAGCAGCTCGCCGATCTTGCGCAGGTACGGCTCCGGGTAGTTTGAGCCCACGCGGCAGTGGAGCTTGGGGAACACGCAGTCGCAGCCGAGGTGCGCGTCGAGGAACATCTCGGTCAGTTCGTTCCAGACGGGCTTCCCGTCCTTGTCGCAGCCGCCGAGGGACATCGGCATCTCCGCTTCCTGGTCGGAGTAGGAGTCGATCTTCCTCGTCGTGTCCATGTGGGCGTCGGAATGGACGAGCCAGCGCGCCACGAGGTCGCGCGCCTCCTCCACGGTCAGGCGCCCCGTCGCGAGGTCGGCCTTGTAGAAATCGTAGAGCATCGCGTCCGGCCGTCCGAGCGAGAAGATGCAGAGTCCGTCCACGTAGCTGAGGATTTCGCGGACGAACCAGATCGTGTTCAGCCCCTCGAAGAAGGTCTTGGGCGGTTCCCACGGACACCGCTTCGCGCAGTCCGCGATGCGCGCCATGCGGCGGCGCGCGGCTTCGTCGAGACCGCCGGCGGCGAGCATCGACTCCGCCTTGGCGGCAAACTTGAGCTGGATTTCGTGGATGGTGTCGAGCCCCACGAGCGCCGTCTCCAGCTGCTTCCTCCCGTGCGGGTCGTTCTTCGGGCACTTCGCGAGCGCGGCGGCCACCTCGGCGCGCACGCCGCCGAAGCCCTTGGCGAGGATCGTCCGAAGCGGCGGCACGTGGTGCATGTCGTCGGAGAACGGACCGCAGCAGAGCGCGAGCGCCTCGCGGCTGCGCGCGTGCAGGATGCGGAACTCCTCGTCGGGGACGAGCGCCTGCTCCTTGTAGAACTTTCCGCAGAGGCGGTTCACGCCGCGCGCCGGCGCCCTGGACATGATCCAGCCGCCGTTGATGCCGGCCTCGAAGTAGAACGGCGACTCGGTAAAGAGGAACGGCACGAAGTGCTTCCGCATCGAAAGGTAGCACGCCTGGCGCATGTCGAGCGCGTCGTAGCCGGGATGCGCGGCGGCGTACGCGTCGAGGTCGGCGTGGATGGCCTTCTCCGCCACGGCGTAGGCCGGATCCTTGCAGCGGTCATGGCACTCGTCCGGATGGAACGCACGCAGCTGCTTCCGCAGTGCCGCATAATCTTCCGCCCGGTAGGGCGGTCGCCCCGCGACCGCCGCTTGCCCCGCAGCCGCCGCCGCACCGAACATCGCGCCCGTGCCGATAAAATCTCTTCGCGTCATCGTATGTCTCCGTGGCTCCTAACAGAACAGTCAATATGATCGACGGCGGGAATCACCGCTCCGCGCGCAACTCCACCGACCAGGTTTCGTGCTTCACGTCGAAGCGGTACTTTTCCAACGGCAAGACGTTGCGGTTGAAATCGCCAAAACCGCTCTGGCGTAAATCGAGGTTGAGGAACGTCGCGTCATGCGGCACGAGCGGCGCGCGGCGGCGTTCGTCGCCCAACTGGTGGCGCGCGAAGTAGAGGTCTTCCCACAGGTAGCGCGAAGCCTGCACGAACAGCGGCTCCGAACCCGTGAACCGCACGCCCTTCCCGTCCGAATCCGTGAGCGCTACCCAGCGGACGTCGCACCGGTAGCCGTTGTCCTGCGGACGCATGTAGTCCACGAACATGTCCTTGACCGTGGTCTCCCACACGCGGAACAGACTTCCTTCCATGCGGTCGACGTAGTTTTCCCACGGCCCGCGCCCGTAGTACGCCACCTTCTCCAGCGACGGCTCCAGACGCCACGTCATGCCAAGGCGCGTCAGGATCGGCACCGCGCCGAACGGCGTCACGTCGTGCTTCACGGTGATCCGTCCCGACGGACGGAACGTCCATTCCGCCACGTGCTCGAACCCGCCCGACTTCGAGCCGTTCACCGTCACGCGCGCCGTCACCGTGACCGAACCGTCCGCGTTCTTCGCCACGCGATACGGCTTGGCATGGTAGCGCAGCTGCGTCATGCCGCCGTCGAAGGCCGCCTTGCCGTACTTCATCCGATCATTGTCCACGAACGCCCGCACCACGGTGAGGCGCGGCCCCGTCACCACGCCCGACCGATCCTGCAACAGCAGCTTGCCGCCCAGCACGAACTTCGACAGCGTGCCCGACGCGCGCGAGAACACCGCCTCGCCGTCCGCGAAGCGCACCGTCACCACCTCGGCCGTTTCAGCAACGGCGGGCGGCGCGTCCGGAGGCCGCGCCCTACCACTGGGGGAAGCGGCGTCTCGCCGCTTCATCTCACCCGTCCCATACGCCAGCTGGTTGCGTGCCACCACGTGGCCGGCCTTCGCCCACGACGTGTCCGCCTTCAGGCTGAACGTGACGTTGTAGAAGTATTCCACGCCTGGCTTCATCTCCACCTTCGGCTTCGGCAGGGCGAGCCGTCCGCGCGCCAGCGGCTCCACTGGCGACACCGCGAGCGCGCCGCCGTCCACGCGCACACCGTCCGCCAGCAGTTCCCACGCGCCCACGAAAGCGTCCGCCCGCGTGAACAGGCAACGGTTCCAGAGCTCGGCCTCACCCGTGGCGGCTTCGGCGGCCGTCACGACGAGCGGACGGTGCACGTGCGCCACTTCCATCAACTTGGGCGTGGGCTCGCGCTGCACGCCGACGAGGCCGTTGCAGCAGAATGGACCCGAGTTCGGCTGCTCGTCGAAGTCGCCCCCATACGCAACGAAGCGGTCGCGCGTGCCATCGGGCAGGATACGGTCGGTGTACTTCCAGAGGCCCTGGTCCACCCAGTCCCACACGAATCCGCCGCAGTTGACGGGCGACGACCAGAACGCCTCCCAGTACTCCTTCAGGTTGCCCGGCGAGTTGCCCATCGAATGCGCGTACTCGCACACGATGTGCGGGTGGTTGCGGTCCTGGATGAGCTTGCTGCCCCGGAAGAGCGGCGCCTCGGCACGCTTGCCCTCGCCCCATTCCGCGCGCTCGCGCACGTAGTCGGGCGACGGGTACATGATGGAGTCGATGTCGCAGAACGGACGCCCCGTGCCGCTCGCGTAGTCGCGTCCGCCGCTCTCGTAGTGGACCGGACGCGAGGGGTCGAGGCGCTTCACCTCCGCGTACGCCACCTCGAACGCCTCGCCCGGCCCCGCCTCGTTTCCGAGCGACCAGCAGAAGACCGAGGGGTGGTTGCGGTAGTTCTGCACGTTGCGCACGTTGCGCTCCACGATCGGCTTCTCCCACTCCGGCTGCCGCCCGAGCGCCTGCTTCTTGTAGCCCATGCCGTGCGACTCCACGTTCGCCTCGGCCATCACGTAGATGCCATAGCGGTCGCAGAGCGCGTACCACGTGTGGTGGTTCGGGTAATGGCTCGTGCGCACGGCGTCGACGTTGTGCCGCTTCATGAGCAGGATGTCCTTGAGCATGACCTCCTTCGAAACAACATGTCCCTCGTCAGGCGTCATCTCGTGCCGGTTCACGCCCCTGACCTTGAGCGGCTGCCCATTGAAATAGAGCACGTTGCCGCGGATCTCCATCTTCCGCACGCCCACCTTGCACGTGCGCACGTCCTCACCCGCCTTCACGACAAGCGTGTAGAGATAGGGATATTCCGCCGACCACAGCCGGGGATTCGAAAGGCGAAGCACCGTCTGACGGCCTTCGCCCGTCGCAACGCGCGTGTATTCGGCGTCGTAGAGCGCCGCCGAGACGGCAGCCTCGCCGTAGGTCTCCACCTCCACGCGCACAGAATCCACGTCCGTCACCACGTGGAAATCCTTCACGCCGTTCTTCGGCACGGCGAAGAGCGATACGTCGCGGTAGAGCCCCGACATGCGGAACATGTCCTGGTCCTCCAGGTACGACCCGTCGCACCAGCGCAGCACCTGCACGCAGAGCACATTGGGAGGGACGCGCTGCGGCGCGTCCGGAGGCCGCGCCCTACCGGCGGGATCGGACGGCGTGTCCGAAATAATCGCGTCCGTCACGTCGAACTCCGCCGGGAGGCGCGCGTCCTCGGTGTACCCCACGAACGTCCCGTTGAGCCACACGTAGGCCGCGGAGTCCGCGCCGTCGAAGCGCAGGATCACGCGCCGCCCCTTCCAGTCGGACGGCACGGCGAACGTGCGCCGGTAGCTGGAGACGGGGTTGTAGTTCGTCGCGCCGGTCACGAAGTCGCGGATGACGGGCGGATCCTTCTTGAAGGGATACGTCACGTTCGTGTAGTGCGGCACGCCGTAGCCGCGCATCTCCACGCACGACGGCACGTCGATCGTCTGCCAGTCGGAGTCGTCGAAGTCCGCGCGCTCGAAACCCTCCGGCTTCTGCGCGGGCTCGCCGCACCAGTGGAAGCGCCACTCTCCGTTCAGCGACATCACCCATTTCGACGTCGGCTCCTCAGGCGTGAACGCCTCCTCCACGGACGCGAGCGGCATCGAGTAGGTGCGCGCCGGCAGGCGGTTGATCTCATTCACCTGCGGATCCGCCTCGGGCGACGCACCGCACACAACGGCAACGAATCCCGTCGCAAGCGCGCAGGCGGCAACCCGCGCAGACACAAACCTTCTGCATGTTGTTTTCATGCAGGCATTCTACCAAAAACCGCCCCGCCGCGCAAACGTTCTGCGAAAGTCACACGTAATCTTCTCGATCGGCAAGGCGTCGGTGCTCTGCCTATCGGAAGATCAGCAGGGTTCCTGACGGGAAAACCTCAAGGCAGATTGCGCCGTCGCGGACCACAAGGCGGCCTTTGACGTTACGCGGAGCGTCAACTGTGTCAACCGTCCAGTCTCGGAGCGTCGCGGCGGTTCCGTCGGCGAAGGACGAGGCGTTCAGAATCGGATAGAAGCCGATCTCGGCAGACGTGCCGGGGGCGAACGTGACCGTCGCCGTGCCGTTTTCACCCAGCGCCACCTCGCCGTCCACCGTCAGGCATTCAGTCGTGCCCGCGCCCGTCACCGTCGCCGCGATCGCCGTCACGTTCGTGAGGCACAGTGCCTCCACCGTGCCCGCGCCAGAAAGCGACGTCGCCGCCACGGTCGTACCCAGCTTCACCTTCGCGCCAGCCGCCGCCGAGATCGACCCCACGGATGGCGCGGCGAACGACTGCCCGCCGATTCCCCACTTCTTCATCAGATACGCAATCGCCTCGTTGCGTTCCGCAGCGGTCGGCGCGGCCGAAAATACATATATCTCCGCCAGCAACATGCCGCCGCCGGCGTTGCCGTTGTTGTTGTAGAGCCCCACGCCGCTGATGTTGTTGCCCCAGCCGCTTCCGTTCTGCATGTAGAGGACATGGAAGCCAGGCGGGTACCCTCCTGCGGTATTCGTCCGATTCGTGCCGTCCAAATAGAGCGTTGCCGCCGTCGCCTGCGGATTTGCCGCGTTATCCGGATCGAAGATGGCGTTCGCGCCGCCAGTCTGCCATGTCTTGTTTCCGTAGCCGAACGTGGAGAACGAATCGGCATAGTACCCCTCGTCTCGGTTGGCATACACAATCAGCGCGGCCTTCTCGGATGTTATGTTGTATACACCACTTCCATTCCACCAGCGGATACAGGATGCATCCGAAGTGCCATGTGCGCCCAGATCAAGGACATTGCGACTGTTGAGACCGCCGACGCGCAAGGTGGGCAATGCGCAGCCATAGCCTGGATTCCCAGACGCCGGTACTGCCGCATACAGTCCATTGCCGCGCGGATCGGCGATCTTCGACACGCGCTTGGAACCGTTGGCAGCTGTGGTATACGACACCGTCGCGAGATCGGATGCGTCAATGTGGATGAGCGTCTTCTCCGCCGTGTCGAGCGCTGGACGCTCCGCATCATCCACGAACGACATCTGCACCGTCCCCTCGGTCGCCACGATGTTCGCGGGCGTCGATGCGTAGACCACCTGCGCGGCGGATGGAGCCACCCCGGCAAAGTCCGGATGCGAAGCTCCCTTCCACTTCTTCAGGAGGTACGCCTCCGTCTCCACGCGCTCGCGGTCGGTCAGCTCTCGCGAGTACATGAGCAGCTCGCCCAGCTGGAAGCCACCCTTCACGCGGTGCCAGTCATTGCCGATGCCAGTCACGTAACGCGCGGTGCCGAGCGAGACCCGCACCACATGCACATCGTCTGGATAGTTCTCGGCGAGCGGATCGACCGGTCTGCCGTTCACCGCCCATTGCGCGTTGAGGAACGTGCGAAATGCGACGTCGTTCTGATCGCCCGAGGAATATGGGGACGTACTGCTGAGCATGACACCCTTCCCTGGCCTTGCATAGCGCCACCACTGAGCCGCGCCGCCGCAAAGAATCGGGTTCGTGCCATCCGCCGCCGGGCGCGTCTTCCATACCCAGAACATCTCACGCAAATGATTGTTTCCCTTGTCTCCCTTCGTGTCGAGGCGCGTCACGCGGAACCATCCGGAAGTCGGCGTGTCGGTGGCACCGGACGGAGAGACCGTCAAGTCGCCAAAGTCCACCCACTTTTTCCCGTCCGCGCCGTCCACAAGGAACGGCTTCATGCCGGTCAGCGTCGTTTCTGATGCGTTCGTAACCATCAGTGCGAGGTTGTTATCGCCTTGCCAATGGTCGCGTGCGAGCGAGTTCCAGCGCAGGATAAAGTTCGTACCGCTCTCCGGGGCGAACACCATCTGATCGTTCCAGGTCTCCGCGTCGAAATGAGCCGTGACGCCAAACGCGGGCCGAGGATCGGCCGCAGCCAGGTCTGCCGTATCCTCGGATGCCTGCCCGCCGATGAACGCCACAGAACCTCCTTCCACGCGCACAAGTCCGTCACCGTCCACATGGCGGACGGCCAACGTGCCGCCGCCCGTCTTCACGAACGCGCCGGAACGCGTGTCGATGGTCTTGACATACGCCGTCTCGCCATCTGGCACGTTGAAGGAGCCTCCCGCCGTTCCGCCCACGGATGCCGCCATCCATGGTCTGTGTCCCGCAACACACCCCCACTTCCCCATCAAATAGTCGACGTTCTGTTTTTGCTCCGCGTCCGTGAGCGCATTCGTGTAGAGGAGTATCTCGCCGATCTGGCAGCCGCCCGTTTGACCCTCGTTCTGGCAACGCGCCACATACTTGAAGCTGAACCAAGGCAGGGCATAACCCGCCATGCCGTTCGTGTTGACGTTGATTGAGAGGCATTCCAGTGAATTGCGGAACCCACGCGGCGTCTGGTTGTAGACGACAGACTCTCCATTGCGGCGGATGTCGCCCGTAACGATCGACTGCGGAGCCCAGCACTGCCAGGTGTTGCCGTACTGTTGAAACATGAACAGATACTTCGCGCTCCAGTCGGCCATCATGGCGGCATTCGTGCCGGACGAAGTGCTGTCTGGCGGCACGGGGCGGCGAAGGACATACCCAGTTTCGTCATTGATCGGGAAAGGAGCCGATCCATTGCCATCGTCAGCGTTCCAGCGGTAGACAACAAACATCGTCTTGACGTTGCTGATTGTTGTATCGCAGATCATGCTGCCATAGTTGCCCCAGCGAGCCGCGAGAGCGGCATTGTCCGTGCCCGTACACACATAGCCGAAGTTGAGGAGATGTTTGTCCCCGTAGGCGACGAGGGTCGGCGAACCGTACGCCCTGCTGAGCGCATGGTAACCCTCGCCTGTCGAGCCGCGCGTGTCGGCCACGCTCTGGACGGCTCCGCCCAAAAACGTCATGGTGTTCGTCCTGCTCGCGTCTATGTGCAGAGCCGCGCCAGACACGGGCGCTGGCACCGACGGCACGCCGCGCAGGGTCACCGTTCCCTCGTCTGCACGGATACGGACGCCCGGGGCGGCGGTAACGCCTGACAACTCCAGTTCGCCAGATCCAGACTTCACGAGCGTGCCTTCGCCGGAAAGTCCGCCCAGCTCCACCTTCCCTCCGTCCGCCGCAAGTGTCACCTTGCTTCCCACCATCAAACCGTGCAACTGCTGCGTAGCGCCGCGCTCTCCAGCACGCACGCGCAGGGACGTCTCTGCCACCATCTCGAACTTCCCGAGGAAGTCTGAGGTGTCCAAAAAGGAATACGCACTGCCCTTGCCGCCCGCGTAAAGACGATACTGCCGGAAACCACTTACGGCATCCAACACGAGTTCTCCGGAAGTGGTTGGCAATAAAACATTCCCGAAGATCGCTCCGCTCGCCGGGTTCCCACGGTCGTTCGTGTTGTCCGACGTCACTTTGAACTCAAGCGAGTCATTCGCGTTCGTCGGCACGTATCCGTTCTGCCAGTTACTCGCGTTTAGAAAAGAGGAGTAACTAGAGGACGTGTTTTTCAACGTCCACGAACCCGTCGTGCCCGCCAGCGGGCCGAACGCCAGGGCAATCACCGTCAACGCAATCGTCAACTTTCTCATTTCGTTTCTCCTTTGCACGTTCCGTGAATGAAATGCCAGTCAAGGGCGGCGGTGAGCCGTGCCCCCGCCGCGAGCATCGTCACGGGCGTGTACAGCTCCACGTTCCACGCGCCCACGCCGAACCACAGCTTGGGCACCTCGAACGACTTCAAGTCGTACGTCTGCCGAATCTCAAGCGCCGCCTTCGGGTCCACCATGCGCCACCAGCCCGCCGTCACCTCGTTCAGACGGCGCTCGCCGAGACCCGACCAGAACACGAGCTTGTCCTCGCCCTTCGGCGTGGGAATGATCATGTAGTCCTGCAACGAATCAGCTACGCCCGCGATTGTGTATTCGGGATGGATGTGCCATTGCACCTTCGCCGCGCCGCCTGAGCCGTTCGCCACCTCCGTACGCCAAGAAAGGCACGCCCCCGCGAGCGTGAGCGTCTTCGTCACCTTCAGCCCGCGTTCTTCGGCCTCCAGCGCAAGACCGTTTGCGACGGCTTTCGCCGCGTAGACCCGTGCGCGCCTGAAGCTCGGCCACGGCCATTTCGCGCGCTCCATGTCCGTCACGCGCACCTCGTCCCACAGACAGTAGGCGAACGGAACGCTCGCGAGCACGGCCAGCTTGTCGTAGTCGACGCTGAGCTGGTTCGTGTTGCCGCGCTTCTCAAAGATTTCGAGGACCTGTCCGCCCTGCACCGGATCGACCGTCAGCTCGATTTCGCCGTTGCCGATTCGCCAGACGGGATGGTCGAGGTTGGCGAAGCGAACCTCCTCCACGACGGTCGCGGCCTGCGCCGCGCCGAGCTGGCGCACCCACATGCTCCGCCGCTCGCAGACGCTCTCGCCGTCCGCATCGTAATCCACCGACAGCGTGAACCGGTCAAGCGCACAGCCTTTCATGTCCACGGGAAACGTGAACGTGCGGCTCTCGCCGCCGGCCACGGAGGACCGTTCCTCCCGAACCGTCCTGCCGGACAAGTCCGCGAGCGTGAGCTGGAGTTCGCGTTTTCCACCCGCTGCGTTGTCGACTACGAACGCGACGGACGGCTTGTCGTCCGCGCGGAACACGTTCACGGCCGAAGGCGCGATGACCGAGAGCCTGTCGACGGACATCTGCTTCGACTCGTCGACGGCGTCCTCCGCCGAGACGCACGTGACCGGATCGGGGCCGATGAAGTAGACGGGCGAGCCATCGAACTTCGCGAGGAACGTGCCGTCCGGCTTCGTCTTCACCGTGCGCCGTTCGCCAAACATACTGACAATCTCCACGTCGCCGGGCTTCGTCCTGAACACGCCCTTTCGCGCACGGGCGCCGTTCCAGACGACGCTGGCATGGCCGGGCTTGTCCACGTTGCGGAACACGTACCCGAAGTCGCCGGCACCGAGCCCCTGCATGTCGGACTCGACGAGCGCGTCGCCCAGCACGTCACCCATCGTCTGCAGAGCGTAGAAGGCGGGTTTCTTCTGGAGGTCGCGGGACACCACGCCGAAGCAGTGCTCCGAGTAGTTGAGGTCGCGGCCCTCGTCGTAGAACGAATACAGGAAGAGCCGGCGGAAGCCGAGTCGGTGGTGGATGATGCAGCCGCGCACGAGGTACTGCGCCTTGCGGAGCGGCGTGGGGTCGTCCATGTGCGGGTTCGCCGTCGTCGTGTCGGAGAACCCCCACTCGCTGCACGTGAACGGCTTCTCGATCCCCTTCTCCTTCAAGTAGGCGCGGATGTGCGCGACAGCAGGGATGATGGCCTCCGGCGCGCCGGAGAGATAGCCGTCTGGATACGTGAAGTCGCGCGTGCTGCCGCAGTAGGTGTGGAAGTCGAGGGCGTCCACGCAGTCCGCGCCGCCGGCCTCGATGTACTTCTTGAAATATTCGAACCCGCGCGAGAAGATGTTGACCACCGGTCCGTAGAACACGTGCTCCGGACCCACGCCGGCGGCCTTCCACTTGGCGCGGACCTTGCGGTGGCTTTCCGCGCAGTCGGCGGGAGCGAAACCCGGACGCAGCTCCGGTTCGTTCCCGAGGCCGTGGAGATAGACGCCGTACGTGCGGGACGGCGCGATGTCCTGCTCGCTGCATCCGCCCGTCACCTCGATGCGGCGTGGCATGTAGTTCTTCAGCGCCCACTCGGGAGAAATCCACCAGCGAAGACGGCGGAACGGACTCTTCGAGAGAAAGTCTGCCGCCACGCCGTACCATTCGCCGGGGATGTCGCGCGCGTTCGCGCCGCCGCCGCCCCAGTAGTAGTTCATGCCGAGCATGTCCCGGAAGCGCGTCACCTCCAACGGGCCGATCGGCGCGTATGGAACGCTCTTCACCTGATGGTATTCGCCGTTCGCATAGACGGCCGCCACCGCGTAGTGGTTCGTGACATGCGGGACAAGGGGATAGACCGTCCAAGTGGTCACGTTCGGTTTCGTTTCCACGACAAACCGCACGCCGTCTTCTCGACAGTCCGCAAACGGACGGGGCGAGGAGTAGAACCGCCATGCCTTCACGTCGCCCGCCGCCGCGAACCCGTCCCAGTCGAACGCCGCCGCGCCGGAGCTGAACCCGTCCACGCGCAACGGCACCAGGGGACGGCGGTTCTCGGGCGAAAGCGCGGCAGCGTCCGCCGGCGGCACGTCGCCCCACACGGCCACTTCGCCCAGAACCATCTGGGGACGTCCCGGATGGCGGTCAGCAAGCACCCGTACGTAGCGGGCTACGGCGGGCTTCTCCAGCTCGCAGTCGAACGGAACGGGATGCACCTCCTTGCCAAAACCGCCGTCGAAATCAGCCGGCACGTTGCACCGCGCGACCTCGGTGAAGTTCGTGCCGTCACTGCCCAGCGCCACCGTGTAGCCTGCGATGCCGCGGAAGGACTGGTTCTCACTGCTCCAAAGCGTAACCTTTGAAACGAGGTACGGTTCCCTGAGGTCAATCGTGAACGCGGCCTTGCGTGTGCCGTTCCATGTCCCCCACACGCAGCAGTCGCCGTCGCCATAAAGACGGCCGTTCAAGATGCGACTGCGAAAGGGAGACTTCGCCTCGATGCGCGTCTTGAGGATCTCCTTATCTCCCGCGCAGGATCCCTTCTCGTCCCATGTGACCGTCGCCCCCGTATGAATGCGACGAACCTCGTCCGGAAAGGCCTGGCCTTTCGGATTGTCGGTCAGCAGTGCAAGCACCGCCGCAAGTACTGGAACAAACATCTTGTGAAAACCTTTTTCAAATGAAAACAGCACTAAAATTATACCACATCACACCTCAATGGTCGCGAAAATCCTGCCACATTTATCGCGAAAATCCTGCCATGGGTCTTGTCCAGTGTCAATGACGCATAGACTTTTTCCACAGGGAGGGTGGTTTTCCAAGCCGTCGGTCAAAAAGCTTGCGGAGCGTCGAAGCCGAATCATAGCCGCAGAAACTGGCGACCGAATCGACTGACGATCCGGGAACTGCCAGCTGGTGTTTTGCCTGTTCAAAACGCATCTCGCGGATCTCGTGTCCCAACGTGTGCCCGACGGCTTTCAGGAAGCGGCGATGGAGCGTCCGCAACGGCATCTCGACCTCTTTCGCGACGTCTTCGACGCTGATGCCGATGCCGTTCTGGACGCTGCGGCGGATGAACTCCAACGCGGACAGCACCCGCGAATCGGGAATCTGCAGTTGCCGCGAGGAGGCTCTCCGCACGAGATGCGCGACGCCAAACAGACGATCTGCCACGCGCTTGCGCCCCAGCCGGATGTACTCGTCCAGCGCCTCGGCGGCGGCGTAGCCGCCACCCTCCACGTCGATGCGGACACTGGTCAACGTAGGAACGGTCGTCTCGCATTTCGAGAGATCGTCGTCAACGCCTACCACCACGATTTCTGTCGGCACGACAATGCCGGCAGTTGCAGCGGCTTCCAGTACGCGCACACCTGTCTGGTCGTTCACGGCGAACAGGCCACACGGGCGTGGGATCCGACGCAGCCAATCCACTAGGCCAGCCGAGACGACATTCACATTTCGCTCGGTGTTATGATAAACATGGAATCGCGCGAAATGGCCCGAGACCGCCTTCCTAAACGCCTCTTCCCTCGCCTTGCTCCACGCCATCATTGGCTCGTGATGGGGCACGAACGCATAGTCGTTGAACCCGAACGCGAAAAGTTCCTTTGCGACTGCGTCCACCACGGCCACGTTGTCGCATACGACATGCGTAAAGCTTCCCGACAACGAAGCGGGGAACTGCACATCGTAGACAACGCAGGGGACGTGCGACCTCTCCATGACCGGAGCCATGCGCTTCCACACCACACTGTCTTCAACGATACATCCGTCTGGATTGCGCCCCGACAGCACATCCCCAAGTACGCGAGGCGTATTGAAGCTTCCGGCCCGGTCGCCGGCCTTCGCCGCCGCCCCGTAGTGGAGCGCGGTAAGGTTCCAGCCCGCCTTCGCGGCGAATCGGCGCACACCGTCAAGCGCGCGCCTGTTCGTCTCAGAGAGACTTGACTGGAGATAGAGAACGTTCATCAGCCCTTTTTCGGTCGCCAATCATAAGAGCAGGTCGGCGAGGGGGAGGCCCTGACGGCCGGCCTCGTAGATGCGCTGGACGTCTTCATGCGAAAGGGCGCGCGCCCAGAGCGCGAAGTCGTCCACGTCGCCGTCCAGCGCATGGCGGTAGACGCCCGTGCCGTCCTGGCCGACGTGGAACGGCGGCCCGCTCTTCACGAGTATGTCGGGCACTGGGGCGCAGATCCAGTTGAGACGACCGTCGGCGCGGCCCTGGTAGACCGTGAGCACGCCTTCGGAATTGCGCACGACGGCGTAGAACGTCCACTGGCCGGGCTCGACGTCGAACGTGCCCATGTCGATGCGTTCCTTGTCCGGACGTCCCGCGTTGAAGCAGACGCCGGGGGCCTTCGCGCCGTCCGTCGCCTTCGAGGCGACGAGCGCGATGCCCGGATTAACGCCGCTTTTCCAGTCCTTGTTGGAGAAGAGCACGGGGTCGCCCTTCTGCTTCGCCGGCAGACGTGCCCAAAGCGTGACGGCGAAGTCGCCGCCGTTTTCAAAGGCGAGCTTCTCGCTGCCTTCGACCTTGCGGACGCCAAGCGGCTTCCCGCCGGCGTACTGGCGGGCCGCGAGGCCGTCCTTGAGCGGACGCGGGCGATCCTGCACGGTGGTCGTGAGCGGACGGCCGTCAAGCTTGAGCGCGGCGGGATCGAGGCCGAAGTGCGCGAGCGCAGTGGCCGTGAGGTCGTAATGGCGCGGCGCGCCGGGCAGGCGGCCGGCGGGCGTGTTGCGTCCAGAGAGGACGAGCGGGATGGTGGAGGCCTGTCCGCCCCACATCCCGTGCGACCGCGCGTAGCCGCCGTGGTCGGCCGTCACCATCACGAGCCAGTCCTCGTCCTTGAAC
Organism: Kiritimatiellia bacterium; assembly: GCA_017427485.1. Taxonomy (GTDB): domain Bacteria; phylum Verrucomicrobiota; class Kiritimatiellia; order RFP12; family UBA1067; genus RUG572. The sequence continues at coordinate 23,977 of JAFRSR010000154.1, read as the reverse complement.
GTGGGACGGCTCCTGATGGCGGCGAGCGCGGCGGCGATGTACGTGTCGCTCGTGTAGAGGGCGTGCAGGTACTCTCTGCTGAACGGATAGAAGCCAGCCGAGTGCCCGCCGTGATCGGGCAGGTCGATGAAGTACTGGATCGCGTCGGGCGCGTCGGGGGCCGCCAGGATCTTGGCGAGGTTCTTGCCGTTGTTCGCGTCGGAATCGTGGATGAACCGCACGTTCGGGCTGGAGGGGTACTGCTTGCCCTCGCCCCAGGAGAAGATGAAGAGTCCTTTGGTGCCCGGCACCGCGTCCGTCACGCGTTTGAGCCACGTGGGCCAATGGGCGTAGTCGCCGTCCTTCGTCTGGCCATTGTTGAACACGCGCGACTTCTCGGCGTTGACGGCGGTGAAGATGGCGGTGTGGTTCGCGGCGCTGGAGGGACGCGCGTCGGGCACGTTCTGCCCGAAGAGCGTCCACGCGCCCCTGTAGCCGGGCGTCCACGAGCCATCGCGCAGGCTGGACACGGCCGGCATCCGCGCGGCGGCGAGCGCGTCCGCGCGCGCGCCGTCGAGCATGATCAGGAGCGCCTTGGGCTTGCGGGCGGGGCGGTCGCGCAGGAGCGCGTCCCTCCCGGTTTGGGAGACCGAGTCGGTCGTGCAACCCAGCAGGGCGAGCGCGCCCGCGACCAGAACCAGGGGCATCTTCATCGCAAATGCCCTTCTCACTTAAACAGCTGGGCGACCGGAAGCTTGCGCGCCTTGACGTCTGCGATGAACAGCTCGGCGAAGCGCTTCGCGCCGGCCTTCGCGGGATGTGTCGTGTCGAATGTCGGTTTGCCCTTCCGCGTCGTCTCGCCCACGTAGAGCGCGAGCGCCGCGTCCTTGCCCAGCTTGGCCAGCTCGGCGGCCGTCAGCGCGGTCATGTCCACGTACGCGAGCTTCTTTTCCGCCGCCACGGCCTTGGCGTAGTCGCCGTAGGTGCGGCGCGACGCCGTGAGCTTGAACGGCGCGTCGGCCTTGGCGTTCTTCGCGAATCCGGCGTTCGCCACGGGGCTGCAGATGACGGGCGTCGCACCTTTGGCGAGCACGTCGTCCGCGAACTCCGCGAGGGTCTTCTTGAACTCGGCCTCTTCGACGAGCTTCTTGGGATTGGCGTCGTTGATGCCGAACTGGATGATCACGAAGTCGCCCTTCTTGATCAGTTCCAGGCTCTTGGCCCAGCCGGGCTTGGTCGAGCGCACGGTGCGTCCGCCGACGGATCGGTTGACGATGCCGTTGCCGGGCGCGAGCGACGGCTTGAGCGCGTCGCCCCAGCTGCCGAGCTTGACGGTCTCGGCGCGCGGTGCGAGGGTGGAGTCGCCAATCAGAACGATGTTGGCGGCGGTGGAGGCCAGAGAGATGGCCACGACGGTGAGTGCGATTAGTTTTTTCATGGCCAAGATTATAGCAGACCACCCGTGCCGCTGGCAAGAGGAACAAATCGTCCATGAAGCCGAAAATATGGTATACTGACGGTGCTTTACGAAGAAGAAGACTGTGTTCAGGCACAGAAAGGAACGATGAAGATGAAGAAAACGCCGAACGGGGCCGTTCTCAGGGGCGGCTTGCTGTGTGCGTTCGGACTGCTGGCGCTCTGCGTCCGGGGCGAAACCGTCACGGCCGAGCCGGACGCGTTCCTCGACTACATCGAGGCGACGGGCTCGCAGTACATCGACACGGGCGTCAACGCCGAAACGGGACTTAAGGCCCGCATCGACTTCTCGTGGGCCAGCGGGAACATAAGCGGCAATGACTGGTCGTTCCTCGACGCCGCAATCGACAACACCGTCTCGGACAAGCGCACTCGCTTCCTCATGTGCCACCTGTACGGCGGAGGCGGCAAGCCGTACTTCGGCTACGGCGTCAAGCAGCGCAAGAACCCCGAAGGCTCGTTCCCATTCGTCGGCGGGCAGCGCTACGAGATTGTCACGGACATGACCGACACCAATTCGCTCCAGCTCGTCCAGAACGGGAAGAACACCTTCAGCGCCACGGACCTGGAGACGTTCAAGACGAACGGTCTCGTCAACCTGAACCTCAACCTCTATGTCTTCGCTTGCCACTTAAGTAATAAAGCGGCATGGTTCAGCAAGGGCAAGCTCTACGAGCTGAAGATCTGGAAGAAGAACGCCCAGTCGGGCGAACTCGACCTCATCCGCCACTATCTGCCCTGCATCAAGGGCGGTCGCGCCGGACTCTACGACAAGGTACACGGCTCCATCTCCTATTCCTTCTCCACTACGCCTTTTGTCGCCGGCCCCGTGCTCGACAAGCCGCTCGACTTCGTGAAGTGGGTCTGGACGAACGGCAGCCAGTGGTTCGACACGCGCGTCTGGGGCAAGAGCGGCCTGAAGAGCGAAGTTGACGTTTCCGTGCGCGAATACGAGGGTGACCGCTGCATTCTCGGTACCCGTCGCGGCAACAATCGCTACTATCCAGCCTACAACTACCAGAGTGCGTTCCGATATGCCTACGGAACCATGCCGAATAAAGGTGACACAACCAGCGTTGTCCCGACGAACGACGTGAGCTACTACATGGATACGCGCTACCTCATCAAATCCGACCTTCGTGACGGCTATCAGTCCGTGCTCGTCAGCAAGAACGGCGGTACGCCCGTCGAACTTCACAAGGGCAACCAGGCCTACCTCACGGGCGAGAACGTCGTGACCAACACAATGGCGCTCATGGCCTGCCATCAGGACAACGGCTATACATATCCTTCCAAGGGACTTGTGTACCGCACGACGATCTGGGACGGCGACGAGCTGCTGCGCGACTTCGTGCCGGTGGTGGCGACCAATGCCGAGGGCGTGGCATACGCGGGCCTTTACGACACGGTGACGGAGCGAATCTACCGGCAGATCGGGACGGAGGAGTTCGACATCACCAATCAGGTCGGTGCCGTCACCAATTCGCTCCGCGCCGCCGCCATCCGTCCGAAGACGCGCATCGGATACGTCGATTCCGACGAGCTGCTTGACTATATCGATCTCGGCATCATCGGCAAGGACGGCGTGGAGATGGACGCCATGATGGAATGGCTGCGCGTTCCGAATGACGGCGCATTCGTCGGCGCGAAGGACAGCTATAAGACAAACAATCGAGGCACGGCAGGCATACGGTTCTATCCGTACCATTATTGGAGCGGATCCCATCGCAATGGATACAGCGCCGAACTGTACAGCTTAGTCACGAATGGTGTCACAATAACTGCCACGGCTGGAACAAAGTACAGGATCGTGTCGCTTCTTGATGCCGGAGACCAGCATTATTCGGTAGCGACGACGAACGAGGTTGGCATGTGGACTACGCTGGGTACCGTTGCACAGCATGTTGCGGGACCCGTCGACACGGAGCGCCCGATGTATCTTTTTGCCGTCAACCAGGATGGCATACCGCGTTATCCCGGGAAAGTGCGCCTGTATCGCCTGAAGCTGAGCGTGAAACAGCAGGACGGAACGTACAAGCTCGCGCGTGATCTCGTGCCGGTGAAGGACCCTGCGACGGGCGCGCCTGTTTTGTGGGACAACGTGACGGAGAGCTACTTCCGCAACGGCGGCAAGTACCTCCTCGCGGGCGGCGGGAGGGAGCGCCGGTTCGACAGCGGTATGATGATCATGGTGAAATAATCCTTTGTCTTTCGTCTTTCGTCCTTTGTCCTAAATGCAACTGATGAGGTGTCTCGTGACAAGCAGAAGAGAGTTCATACTTCAAGGTGCGGCCGCCTGGGCCGCGTTTCTCTCGGGGCGCGCTTTCGCGGCCGCGCCCGGGGCGTTCGACGGGGCGGACCGCAGGCTCCGCGTCGGGGTGCTCAGCGACACGCACATCTCCGTGTTCGATCCGGACGCCCAGGACGAAATCGGCGGCTACAACGCGAAGACGTTCATCCGCGCCCTGCGGTGGTTCGACGAGCAGAAGGTCGACGCCGTCGTCATATCCGGCGATCTCACGAACCATGCGTTCGAGGAGGAGTTCATGGCGGTCGGCGACGCGTGGGGCAGGGTGTTCCCCGGCGGGAAGGGCGCCGGCGGACGCACGGTGCAGAAGCTCTTCATCTGCGGCAACCACGACTGGGAAGGCTGGAAATACGGCCGGTTCGGCGTCAAGAAGTGCCCTGACGAGGCGGAGCTCAAGCGCCGCATCTTCACGTACAACCGGGAGGCCTTCTGGCGAAAGGCGTTCGACGAGGATTTCACCGAGTATCCGGCGATCGAGGTCAACGGCTACATGTTCGTCGGCGCGCACTGGCCGCACCACAAGGGCCCCGGCGCGGTCCAGGCGATCGAGGCGTGCGCCGCGAAGGCGGGCGGCAAACCGTTCTTCTTCCTGCAGCATCCGCACGTCAGGGGGTCGGTGTTCGGCGGGGCGGAAGCCTCGGAAAAGGACGCGGGGGCGACGCTCGCCAAATATCCCAACGCCGTCGTGATATCCGGGCACTCGCACCTTTCGATAACGGACGAGCGCTCGATCTGGCAGGGCGCCTACACCGCGGTCAACGCGGGATGCCTGCGCTACATAGCCTTGCCGAGCGGACGCGAGAACAGCGGACCCAAGCGCAATTCGGCGTTCAAGGCGATGCCGTACGGCAAGACTTTCGACTGCAGGCAGGGCATGCTCATGGACGTCTACGGCGACCGCATCGTCTTCGCCCGCCGCGAATTCGTAACGGGGGAATCCCTGGGGCCGGACTGGGTGGTTCCGCTCGCCGGCGAGAAGCCCATGCGCTACGCGCCGCGCGCCGCAGCCTCCAAACCGCCGAAGTTCCCGTCCGACGCGAAAGTCACGGTCTCGCCTCCGGCGCCCGGCAAGACGCGCGGCGGCAGCAGCGTCGAGCAGGTGACCATCGCATTCCCGCAGGCGCTCAGATCGGGCAAGGACAACGACCGCGTCTTCGAATACCGTGTCGAACTCAAGTTCGGGAACAACAGGTATCTCGCGGGGGAGACCATCGCCGTGCGGCGTTTCATGGCGGACGGCTTCTGCAAGCCGGAGAGCCAGGTGCCGGAGACGATGACGTGCGTCATGAACGCGACGGAGATACCGCGCGAGACCGACCTTTCGTTCGAAGTCAAGGCGCTCAACTGCTTTGGCGCGGCTTCCGAGCCGATCGACTCGGGAACGGTCCGCTTCAAGGGAGTGGTCGTCAGGTGGTAACGAGATGAAGACGTTCGCCTCAATATTCCATTCTGCATTGTTCATTCTACTTTTAAACGCCGCACCGGTTGCTTACGGCGAGGCGGCACCTGCAGAACCACTCCGCATCCTCACGTTCAACGTCTACAGCGACTGGCGTGCGCCGGACGACGGCGTCGCCGCGCGCGCGAGCGGCCTTGAAAAGGCGCTGATGAAACTGCGCCCGGACGTAGCCGCGCTGCAGGAGGTGTCGGCGTTCTGGTGGTCCAGCCCGATCTTCGCGCGCCTGGAGCCAGTCTACGGCATCGTGCGCGGTGACTTGGAGGACGCCTTGAGACGGGCCGGGCCGCCGCAACCGCCACGGCCCGGCAAGAAGACGCCAGAGCCGGCCAATTACGTCCCCATGCTCTACCGAAAGGATCGCCTGAAGATCTTGGATTCTGGGTTCGACATCTTTCACATCTCCCTCGCGCTGGACGGTTTTGGCAAGGGCATCACATGGGCGGTGTTCGAGGATCGACGCAACGGACGTCGCTTCATGTCGTTCTCCACGCACTTCTGGTTCAAGCACAACGGGCCGGAAAGCGACGCCATCCGCGAGCTCAACGTACGGCATGTCCTCTGGCGCGTGGCGGACATGCGGCGGAAATGGGGCGACATCCCGGTTATCGGCGGCGGCGACCTCAATTCGGTGCCGGGTTCGCTCGCGCATGAGACGTTCAAGCGCGAAGGCTACAGCCACGCGATGGATGTGGCGGAAGAGAAGACCGCCCGCTCCGCAACGCGGACCTATCATGGCCGTTTGAAGCAGGATGAAAAAGGGAATTACCATGGTACCACGTGTCCGCCCGGAAAGGACAAGCCGGAGCAGTCGCTCGACCACATCTTCTTCACCCGCGGCATACGTGCGCTGAAGTATGACATCGACCTCGACCAGGAGACGTTGGACGTCTCCGACCATTCGCCGGTGGTTGTTGATTTTGTCATTCAATGAAAAACAAAATTGAGGCCCACACATGATGACTACGAAGAAGATCGTGACGTTCAGCGCGGCTGCGCTGTTTGCGGTTGCAGTCCAGACGGCTGCGTTCTGCTCGGCGGAGCCGGTCAAAATGAAGGCCATCCTGACCGTCCCGCATGAATTTGACATGCTGGTGAAGTCCGGGCACATCCAGGGGCTTGCCTGTTCCGAGAAAGGCATCTATCTTTCCCATCAGTTGGGACTCGCCAAGATCGGCTGGGATGGGAAGCTGGTAAAGCACATAGACGCCCCCAGACATCTCGGCGGAATCGCCTGCGTGAACGGACGGATATACGGCGTGTTCAACATCCGCAGGCGCGAGGACATGAAGGACGGCAAGCCGGGGCTTCTTCGCATCTGGGACGAAGACCTGAACCAAATCGGCGAAAAGGCGTTCCAGGAGCCAGCCGGCGCCGTCGGCGTGCTGGACGACACGATCTACTACGCAATTGCCCTCCCCAAGCAGCCGCACCGTCCGTGCAGCGTGAAGCGGCTGGGACTTGATCTCGTCGAACGCGGCGAACAGACGTTCGACTTCGGCTACAACATCAAGTATGGGATCCAGGCGATCGCCACGGACGGAAAGTCTCTCATCTGCGCGAACTACGGCGGCGTTTCGCTCGTCAACCCGGAGTTCACGTCCTTCAAGAAGCTGAAATGCCCGTCCTTTGCGGAAGGCTTCGCCCTCGTCCCGAAGTCGATTTCGAAGCGCGAGACGCCCGTGTTCATCGCCGTGCGCGCGCTCGGCGGCAACATGAAGGGCTGGCGCAAGGATCCCGCGAACAATCCGCCGCGCCTCCGCCTCGAGTTCTACGCCTTTGACGGCGCGTCGTTCACCGACATAACCGAGTAGCCCGCCGTTTTCGCGATGGGCCTAACGATCATCTTCCGCTAGGACAAAACGGATCGGGTCGGCGAATGGTCCGACCCTCTGGCCTTTCGCCGCCTCTTTGGAGACCTCGCGTCCGTTCCAGTAGATGCCGTCCACGGTGATCCCCGTCGACCGGTGCGCGGCGTCGTAGCCTCTTGACGTGAAGCGCGGCATCTGCGGGCTCGTCACGCGGATGTCCTTGAGACGGATGTCGTGGTTCTTCCCGCGCCGCTTGTCGTTCTTCGAGTATTCGGCGATGACCCGGACGGCAGACGAGAACGCCGGCGGCTGCCCGACAAACGCCTGCGGGTTGAAGCTCTTTGCGGACGCCGCAAGGCATGTCTTCGCGCATGGCCGGTCCATCTCCAAGCGGATATTCTCGTACAGGACGTCGTGGATGTCGGCGTAATCGCAGTTCTTCACGTCGAGCGGCGCCGAATGGACATGCAGGATATCGCAGTCGCGCCACGTGACGTCGCGGATTTCCTCCGCACGCGTCTCGGCGCCGAACTCAAGGCAATGCCCCCAGTCGCACCAGACCGTGCAGCGTTCGACGACCACGTTTGTGAAGACGTTGTGGTGGTAGCCGTCGTGCAGCATCTCGGACTCGTCCATCGTGTAGTCGAATCCCTTCACGCAGATCGCGTCGTCAAACGTGCGGACGAAGCAGTCGGAGATGCGCACGTTCTCGCAGTTGTGCATATCGATGCCGTCCGAGTTGTACCGCCAGTTACCGCAGATCTTCACGTTGCGGATCGTCAGATTACGGCAGCCGATCGGACGGATGTTGTAGAGCAGCGAGTCGCGGATGGTGATTCCGTCGATGAGCACGTCGTCGCAGAACTCAAGCTTCACGGCGTTCCACCGCTTCGCGTTGGTGATCGCGAAGCCCCGCTTCCGCTGCTCCTCGGCCAGCTTCGGGTCGATCGCGACCGGCTGCTCCTTGATGCAGCTCATGTCAAGGATGCCGCGTCCGAGAATGCGAATGTGGTCCGCGTCGCGCGCCTCGACGCGCCCGAACACCACGGCTCCCTCGTCGATATACAGCGTCTCGCCGGTCTTGAGCGTAATGAGGCCGGCGTCGTGTTCGCCCGGGCCGAAGTAGCGCACGCCTTTGTCGCCAGGATTCGCCTTCAGCGTCTCCGGCGGATCGGCGAAGATATGCAGGTTCTCGTGTGGGCCGTCGCATTCGACCGAATAGGCGCCGGGGCCAGGAATCGTGAAGGTAACCGTGCGTCCCGCAACTTCAGCTTTCACGCCCTTTGAGTACGGCCGCACCTTGACTTCCTTGAAGTCGTGCGGCGCGGTCACCGCGATGACGGCCTTGCCGTCCGTCGAGAAACGCACCATGCCGTCGATTTCCGTCTGGTCGATTTCGCGCTGGTGTCCCGGCCAGCGGATGTTGACAGGCATCGCCGAATTGCGCACCGCCGCCACGCCTGCCGGCTGGCCGTCAACCGTGACGACATACCCCGCCGCATTCCGCGCCTCGCCGACCGGCTGCGGATAGAGATGGGCCGCTGTCGCGAAAAACGCTGCGCCCATTGTCAATGCCATAACCAATTTCCACATAACAATGCTCCTTGGGGTTCGTATCATATCACAGCACGCACTCACCGTCAACGCCTTCCGCCGCGCATTCGGCGTTTCGCACTCCGGGCTTGCGAGAATGGCTTGGAATATGATATGATAGCCCCGTGTAAATTAGGTATAGGAGGCGTGGACATGCAGAAGAGACAGTTTCTTTTAGTCAGTGCGACGGTTTTCGCCTGCACTTTTTCACGCGTGGCAGCTTCGACGGTTACCGTCGAGCCGGGCGACGTGGTGGCGTTGACAAACCACATGGCCACGCTCGCTAGCGGCTCCACGATCATCCTGAAGCCTGGCGTCTACGATCTCTCGCAGGTCCATGGAACATATTCCGGTTGGAGCTACTACCATCTGATCGCCAATGGCAAGAAATTGATCATCATGGGACAAAACACGAAACACTGGAGCGAGAAGACGCCTGAAGAGGAGACGATCCTCCGAGGCGACGGAACCGCCGCAATCCTCTACGGCCACGGTGGCGGGGGACGACAGACGTCGGTCTGGCATATCTCGTTCGAGAACGGCTATCGCCCAGAAAAGGCGCCGGACGGCACGGGCATCGGCTCCTTTGGCGGCGGTGCGCTCTCGTGGGCCCAAACGGAGCAAGGCAAACCGGCGCTCGGCAATGGTCTCGCCTCAAATTGCGTGTTCCGCGGCTGTAGCAGCGCGTACAACGGCGGCGCCACGCACGGCGTCGACGCCTTTGACTGCTTCTATACGAACAATACATGCGCGAAGGCCGGCGGCGCCACTCGTTGCTTTGTGGGCAACAACAGCGGGTCCACATATCACACCAACATCTTCAAGAACTGCGTGTTCATCGACAACAAGGCGCTGAACGGCGCGGGCGGCGCGATCTACGGCCAGGCGATCGATTCGCTGACCGACTGCACGTTCATCGGCAACACGGCCTCGACCGGTGGCGGCGGCGTGTACTGCGACACGCCAATGTCCACGGTCACGAACTGCACGTTCATCGGCAACGTCTCGGGCGACCATGGCGGAGGCCTGGTCTGTGCCTCCACCGTCGGCGCTATCACGGATTGCGCGTTCACGAACAACACGTCCGGCAATCGGGGCGGTGGTCTGTTGTGCGGCGGAAACGTCGGGACAATCTCGGGATGCGTGTTCAAGGGCAACACGGCGAACGGCATTGGGGGCGGCCTTCGGACGAACGGGAACGTCGAACGCCTCGTCGGCTGCAAGTTCCTGGGCAACACGGCGGCGGGATACGGCGGGGGATGTTCCTGCGGCCCCTCGTCGTTCTTCGGCGTGGAGGACTGCGAGTTCACCAGCAACAAAGTGAACGTCGCGACGGACAGTTATGGCGGCGGATTGTCGACGATCGCAAGCGTCTCGCGCATATCAGGTTCCACGTTTACCGGCAATCTCTCGCTCAAGGACGGCGGCGGACTCTTTTTCCAGAACGACGTCGTTGTGTCCAACTGCACGTTCCGAGAGAACGTCGCGCGGCAGTATGGGGGCGGGGTTCTCGATCTCGACACCCGCGGGACGGTGATCGACAGCTTCTTCGACGGCAACACGAACGCCTGGGGAAACTACGGTTCCCAGGTGCGCAAGGTGCGGCAGGTGACGGGCTGCACCTTCACCGGCTGGGGCGACATGATGGCGACGTCGTACGACCGCTGCACGTTCGACGGTTGCAAGTTCAATTACGTCACCTGGGCCGACGGCATGGTCCAGTTTGCCCCGGCGACCGGCGCCGGGCACATCCGCAACTGCCTGTTCAAGGACTGTTCGGTCCACACGCTCATCTACAACAACACGGCCGCCGGAACGCTCGAGATCGCCAACTGCACATTCGTCAGCAACACCCTCACAACCATGTCGTTCCCGTACAACGGGAATGCCCAGCCGACATCGCCTTATCTCATCTTCGCCTTTCGCGCCGGCACGGAGCCGGAGTCGGGGAAAGCCTATCCAAACACGAACACGGTCGTGAACTGCATCTTCCACGACAATCGGATGGACGGAACTCGAAACGACATGAACTTCTACGCAACGGCCCAAGGCACAATACCCGGCACAGCGGCGCTGAACATCGTCAGCAATTCGATCTACGGCACGTACAACGCCGCCCAGAGCAGCGGCTCTGCGCCCGTGTTCGTGGACGTCACGGCGGTGCCCGACCCGAAGTTCGTCGCGGGCGATCCAAAACTTCCAAGCGTGCCGTACTACATGATCCGGCGCGGTTCGCCGGCGTTCAACGCCGGTCAGAACATGGACTGGATGGCGGACGCCGTCGACCTCGCCGGCATGAACCGTATCCTTGAGGCGCGCGTGGACCTCGGCTGCTACGAGTGCTGGCTGCCCGAAACCGGCACGATGATCATGTTCCGCTAGTTTTATGAAACGCCTCATCACATGCGCTCTTTTGGCCGCCTCTTCGGTCTTGGCCGATCCGCTCCCTTTCACCTTCGCTCCCGAAAACGTAAAGGGGAGCAAAGTTTCTTGGCACTCCAACCGTGAACTGATTCCGCCCTCGCGTCCCGCGCTGGAGGTCAGTTTCGAGTACGTGTGCCATGGTCCCGTGGAGATCAATGCGGCGCTGGAGTTCTTCACCGCAGACGGCAGGTTCGTCGAACACAAGTTCATGCGGCCTTCGCTGAAGATTCCGGCCAAGAGCGAGTGGGGCAAACCGAACTTTCACGCATTCACGTTGCAGTCCACGGCCTATCCCACCACTGCCGCGAGCGTACGGCTATCCCTTTCCGGCACTGCGCGTCTCGCAGCCGCCCCCGAACCGCCGCACCTCGACCTGAACGCGGTCAACTTCAAATGGGCATTCACCCCGCGCGGCGTGCGCACGGCCAACTGGTTTACGCTTGGCGAGGATGTCGTGTTCCGCGGCGGACTCCCGCCCGGCAAGACCGGCCTGCGCACCCTTGTGCGCAATTCGGCCGGACAGATCGTCCACCAGTCCGACGCCCCGTCCGCCGAATGGCGGTGGCGTCCGACGCGTCCGGGGTTCTATACGGCCGCGTTCGCCTGGCTCGACGCCGCCGGCAACGCCACGCCCGCCGTCGAATCGCTCTACTGCTGCGACCATCTCTCCACCACGAACGCCATCTTCCGCAACCGCTTCGCCGCGTTCGCGCGCACCGAACAGGCGTTCGCCGTCTGCGCCACGCCCGAACGCGACGTCGCCGCCGCCTCGCCCGTGTTCGGCTTCAACCTCGATCCCCTGTCGGGCAGCGAGTACGCGGGTGAGACACCTTTTGAGCTGATCCGCCTTCTCGGCATGCATGCGTTCATCCGCTACCACCGTTTCCACTGGGAGCAGATCGAAGGTGCCGGACGAGGCAAGTACAACTGGAAGCAGGTGGACGACGCGCTCGGCGCCGCCGCCAAGGCCGGTTACGGTTTCGACCGCATCATCATGAACACATTCGGCACGCCGACCTGGAACTCCACCGCGCCGGAGAGCCTGCGAAAAATCAGCTGGATGCGTGACCCGCAGTTCTATGCGCCGCGCGACATGTCCGCCTGGCACGACTACATCGCGGCGTTCTGCCGACGCTATCCCGGCATCCGCTACCTGGAGCTCTGGAACGAGCCCCACCTGCCCGGCTACAGCCTTTTCTGGCAGAAGTCGTCGCCCGCGCAGTTCGTCGAGCTGCTCAAATCCGGCTACACGGCCGCAAAGGAGGTCGATCCAAGCATCACCGTGCTGATGGGCGGGATCGGCATGCGTTACCTGCCGTTCTACGACCAGTTCGTCCGGCTCGGCGGCGTGCAGTGGTTCGACATGCTCGCCACGCACTGCGGCTACGACATGCGCCCGTTCCGCGCCATCGAACGGAAGTACGGCGCCCCTTCCAAGCCCTACTGGGAGGACGAGTGGCACACCGTGCTCTACAACTGCTCGGCAGACCCCACGCCCTCCGAGGAGACATGCACCTACCGCATGCTCACCAACCTCGCCGACATGCTCCACGAGGGCGACACGCGCATCACGGGCTTCGGACTCGGCTGCGGCGTCCATACGCCGGAGACGGCCCGCTTCTACGCCAAGGCCGAAGGCGTCCAGCAGGTGAGCGGACTCTTCCGCACGCGTCCGTTCCTCGAGCCGCGCCTCGCGGCGCTCGCCCTGCGCACGGCGACCGACCGCTTCTCCGGCGATATCTCGCGCCTCGGCGCGTGGGCGTTCGGCGACGACGGCCAGCAGCGCCTCGCCGCCTTCACGAGCGCCTCCGGCCCCATGGCCTTCGTGTGGTGCGCCAACCCCAAGACGGCGACCTGGCATCCCGCGCTCCTCGCCACGATGCAAAACAAGGAACTCCTCGACTGGGAAGGCCGCACGGTCACGTCCGCCGACCTGCGCCCCGAACGCGTCTATTTCATCGTCGATCCCGACCTCGCCCCCGCCCGCGCGAACGGCGTGGCGCTCGGCAAGCTCGACTACTCGGCATACAACTTCAAGCCGCAGAAGACGCTCGCCACGGGCAGCTACGCGCCGCTTGCCGAACCAGTTCTTCTGCACGGCACGAACATCGTCTTCGCCGCCGACCTTCAGGAAACCCACTTCGCCTTGGATGTCCGCACACCCGGCGCGCCCGACAGCATCCTCTTCGCGATCGACGTGGAGGGCAAGGGGTTGCTGGAGGACGTCGTCGAACTGCGCGTCTCGTCCGACGGCTCGATCGTCAAGCCCCGCACGCCCGCGCTCAAGGGCGACATCCCGCCAGAGTTCTCCCCCGCCAACGTACCCCTCTCCAAGAGCCGCGCCACCGTCACGCGCGTGGCCGACGGCACGCGCTGGCAGATCAAGGTGGCGATGAGCGACCTCTACCCGTTCGTCCACTCGCCGGGACGGCAGATCCGTTTCGCCCTCGCGACGCTTGACGGCGGCTGGGGCGAGGGACTTGGACGCATCCGCGCGCCACGCGACTTCGGCACGCTCTGTCCCAGCGGACACGGCAAGACGCTCGCCGTCCAGCAGGACGTCAAACGCTCCTTCGGCGACGCGACGCTCACGCCCGGCTCGCCGGCACGCGTGGTCGCCACCTCGAATCTCAAGGGGGCCGGCGCGTTCGTGCGCGTGCGCCCGGTTCCCGGTTCGCGCATCCGCTACGCGATGCGCCTGCGCGGCAACGCCTCACCCGAGATCGCCGTGTGGCAGAAAAGCGTCGTCGGCAAGGGCCTTGGACGCGTCAACATGAAGCGCGTCAACCTCACGGACGACTGGCAGGAGGTGACGGGCGAGTGTCTCGTCTCGCCCGACGCGGCCGTCCTCGACTTCGTCGTATTCAGCTGGAAGAACGGCGACGCCGCCTTCGAAATCGCCGACTTCTCCCTCGTCAACGAGTAGGCTAATCGGCTTTGGCCGTGAACCGGCGGAAATAGGTGCCTTCCGCGTCCGGCGCGTCGGCAAGGGTCTGAAGATGGAGATAGGATAGGCCGAAAGGCGGCAACGACGCGAGCGGATAACGGCCCAGCGTCTTGCCGTCCACCGCGAGCGTCACCTGCCCGGCATCTTCATCCCACGCGGCCGTGAGCGCATGCCATGCGTGGTCCGGCAGTTCCTTCTCCGAAATGGCAATGCTGAAGGGACTGCGCGCCGGGCCGACCTCGTCGCAGGGGTTCATCCAGTGGTCGGCAAGCGTCAGGCGGAAGCCGGCTCCGACGCGGCGGCACTCCACCGTCACCGTCCCCTTGCGCGCCGCAGGGAAGTTCCACGCCACGCCCTGCCGCTCCGAAACGAGGCGCGGATCGCGCACACGCGCCAGCTGCAGCACCTCGCGCACGCTCCGCTTCGCGCCGGGCGGCGGGTTGTCGGTGTCCGGATCGCGCACGAGCGTGGCGCCCGGCATCCGGTTCCAGGCGCAATGCCCGGCCCAGCCGCGCCAGCCGCCGGAGAGCGACCTCACGTAGAGGTGGTTCGAGAGATTGCCGAGTCCCGTGCGGAAATCCTCCTCGCGCGACGTCTCGAGCAGCCAGTCGGGGTCGAAGATCACCATCCGCCGCGCGGCGGCGTTCTGCCCGTAGGCGAGCAGCACCTTGCCGCCGGGCAGCTCCAGCGCCTGCGTCTGGTGGACGGACTTGTCGTGCTCCTGCGCGGGGTCGTTGCCCAGCTCGCGGAAGTCGCTCGCGTTGCGGATGTCGTTGAGGGCGATCTCGCGGAAACCCCTCCACGTCTTTCCGTCGTCGTCGGAAATGGCCGCGTGCAGCGCGTCCCGGTTCGTGAACACGGTCTCCCACTGCCCGGACCGCTCGCCCGCCCCCAGCTCCGGGTACTCGGAGAGGTCGCGCGTCGGCAGCATCGCGGTGTTGTTCCAGATAAACAGCAGCCGCCCATCCGACAGACGGAACAGATACGGCATCGTGTTCGCCGCCCAGAACGCCGGATGCGGCGTTCCCTCGCTCCAGGTCTCGCCGCCGTCCTTCGAAGTGTAGAACGCATGGTGCTCGCCGCTCGTGCGCACGCCCATCCACAGCGTGCCGTCCTTCAGCTCCACCACGGTCGGCTCGCAGCCGTCGTTGAACCAGTGCGGACGCCTGTCGCCGGGATGCAGGCGCGCAACGCCCTTCACGGGCGCGATCTGCACGCGCTTCCACGTGCGGCCGTCGTCGTCCGACCACGCCACGGCGCTGTGGTAGCATTCCGTGCCGACGCACCGCACGTCCGACAGCGCCGCGATCCAGCGCGCGCGCGTCTTCATGTGGAAAAGCTGCCGCACGAAATGCTTGTCCCACGGAAACGGCGTGCGCGCGGGATTTGGATCGCCCGGACCGACCTTCGATCGCAGCACGACGAGGCGGCGCGGCTCGCGTCCGGGCACGTGCGCCTCCGTCCCGAAGCCGATCCAGTCGCCGCTCTCCGGGCTTTTCTCCATGTAGCCCGCCTCGTCGTCTTCCGCCAGGAAGGTCTTCCAGCTCAGCCCCTCGTCGCGCGAGGCGATGTAGACGCGCTGCTTCTTCCCCTTCACCATCTGCCAGCCGTAATGGCGGATCTCGCCGTCCGCCGTCCGGCACAGGTCGTGCACCGCGTAGATCGGCTGCACCGCCACCACCTCGGGGGCGTAGATGGACGCCAAATCCACCGGCCCCGCCAAGCAGGCCGCCGACACGGCCGCAACGGAAAGGACGGAGAGGGACATCCGCACCGGCCGTGCCGCCAACTTGCCGTTTTTGTTTCCTAAAATGATTTTCACGCGCTTATTATGCCATAACTTCGCCCCTCGCACAAGGGGAAAAACTTTCATAACGGGGGCCGGAAAAGAAAGAATTCATGTGCTTGACGAGGCAACGGGAAATTTGATAAGATGATTTCGGCTAGACAGGCTAGATAATAAAATTGGCCCGACAGACAGAACGGAGGACAAATGACTTGGGCATTGCAAGATGCGAAGAACAGGTTTTCGGCCGTCGCAGAGACGGCGGCCAAGGGACATCCGCAGGTGGTGACCCGCCACGGGCGTCCCCTTGTCGTGATCATCTCGTATGAGACATACCGCGAGAAAATCAGCCCGGAACCAAGAAAGAACATTGCCGAGGCGTTCATGGACTGCCCCGTGCCAATCGACTTCGACTCGTTGATTCCACCCAGAAGGACGCGCAGGGGACGTGGACACCCTGTTCAGATTTTTTCGGAGAGCGCACCATGAAATATCTCATCGACACATGTGTTTTGAGCGAACTTGCGAAGCGCAAGCCAAACCCATGCGTGGTCAAGTGGTTGAAGGACCATTCCGCAACGAACCTTTTCTTCGTGTCCGCCGTGACAGTTGGGGAGATTCAGGAGGGAATCGAAACGCTGCCGGACGAGGATCCGCGCAAGGAGAAGCTGCGCGCATGGTTTGGAAAACAGATTCTCGAGACTTACGAGGGGAACATCATCGCCTTTGACAAACAGGTGGCGTTGAAATGGGGTGAAATCAAGGGGCGGACGAACCGCATGGGGAAGTCGCGCCCAGACCTTGACGCCCAGATTGCAGCGACTGCGGCCGCGCATGACATGACCGTTCTCACACGCAACGTTTCCGACATGGAGTACACAAGCGTCAAGGTCGAGAATCCATTCTGACCCCTCGTCCGAAGAATACATCACACCATCGCAGCACGATTCAGGAAATGATGCCCTTGAACTCGGCGATTGCACGGTACTTGGTCGAGTACTCGGCGTCACTCTCCAGCACAATGTCCCCAATCTCCGGATTTCGTGCCTTGAGAACCACCTTTCCACCCTTCCGCATGAACTTCTTGATCGTATAGGCACCACCCGTTTCCGGATCGCTCGTTTCATGCCTCTGAACAAGCAGTACCTTCCCCTCAAGGTCACCATCCAGTTTGCGGAAAAGCACATAGGAACCGTCCTCGATCAGCCCTTCCATCGACACGCCATCCGTCTTCACGACAAACTGCGCGTCATCAAGTCTCCCCTTCCCCTCGACCTTCACCCATCCGTCCTGCACAACCTCTTGCCCATCCGCAAAAGGGCCGCACTTCCCCACGGCCGAATAAAACGGGAGATAGGTCTTGAATCGCTCTTTTTCAGGCACGTCGACCCTGATTTCAACGCCCACGTCAGTTTTCTCCATCACCTGCGCGATGATATCGGCGAGCTTCTGGTTCTTCAACTGCTTCTGGTAGCGCACGTCGATGCCGTCCTTGCGCAACATCTCATAAAACACTTCTGCGCACTTGATCTTCATGTCCTCGCCCTTGTGGAGATCGGACTCTTTGTCCACGTCCTTGACCTCGATGACGACATTGAGCTCGCTCTTGCCGCCCTTGCGCTTCACGACATACATGAAGTCGGGACTGTACGTGCCGCCCATGATCGTCGGAATCGCCACGCTCTTTGTCGGAATCTTTCCGTAAACCGTCACAGAATCAACGTCGGGCGACACGATCTCGTCGCAGCCGATGTCCTCCAGCTCGAGATCCGAGTCGTAGGCCTTCGCGTCGTAGAGATACTTCGCGCTCGGTTCGCCCTCCGCAAGATGCCGCCCGATGCGCCCTTGCGACACCTCCGCAACAACCGTTCCGTCTGCGTTCGTAAGTTCGGTCTTCACCACCGGCACTTCGGCACGTTCATAATGGATACGCCCCTGCAGGTTCTCGACTTTCCAGTCGTCCAGCGCGTTCTTGAAGTTGACGATGGTCGTCTCGGTAAACAAATCCGGATTGGGTGCGCCGTGTGCCGTCGCATACCGGCACAGCGACTTGTGCAGCACCCTTACCGGCACACGCGTCGCAGCGAAGAGACGCTTCAGGAATTCCCCGTAGGCAAGCAGTCTTTCCGTGCGGTATTGCGCCGACGTGCCTTCGACGACAGACAACCCCTCCGCACCAGTCTTGACGGTCTGCGATTTACTCGTGAGCGTGCTTTCCGCGAACACGTCCTTCTCCCACACGGACGGCAACGCTTTTTCCAACATTTCCTCCGTTTCCCCTTCGAAGAAGAGCATGTACCTCTGGTTGAGGGCTTCCCACAGTTTCTGCAGTGCGGCAAACTGGTCCTTGCGTACCTTAACATGCACGTCCTTCTTCTTGTTGCGGTCGCGTACCGCCCCGCGACGCACACCCTCGCCGAACTCGGGATAATCGGCGATGAGCGCTCCCTGCTTGCCGTCGAGGATGTTCATTTTGCGATCGATATAACCTTTGGCCCTAAGTTCGTCAAACAGATCGTCCGCCGTCACACCGCGCTTTTTCGCGGCTTCGACTAATTTCTCTTCCGTGATGGCCGTAAACGTGACGACCTCTCCGTTGATCTGGTTCACGAGCCGCTCGGCAAAATCCGCCTCGGTGAAATCAACGATGTAGTTGAGACGGAAATCCTCCCCCGACACGCGGTTTCCGTTCTCGTCCACCGGAAGGCGCAACCCGCGCCCGACTTCCTGCAGAAGCGACGTTTCGCTGCCGCATGACCTGAGCTTGACGATTGTAAAGACGTTCGGATTGTCCCACCCCTCGCGCAGTGTCCACTTCGAGAAGAGAAACCTCCGCACGTTCCAATTTCCCGCGTCGTCCTTAAACGACAGCAGCTGTTTTTTGCCGAATAGAATCTCCTCCACCTCCTTGGCCGTCGCCTCGTCAGCCGCCGTCTTGTCCTCCGCGAAATACCCGCCGTGGCAGAGCGGCAGATTCGCCGCACTCGCCTCAAGGAACGACCGGTACTCCTCCTCGCCGGGCGTCAGTTCCGCCAGCATCTTCTCAATGCGCTCCCTCAAATGGCACTCGAACCGTTCCCGAAGATACCCGTCCGCGTCGCGGTACGAACGGATGTCTGAGATGAAGAACAGGGCAAGCGTCTTGATTTTCGTCCCGCGACGAAAGTTCTCGCGCTCCGTCTCGAAATGCCGGTCGAGCGCCAACTGGATCATGCCGTCTTGATAGGACCGCAGATGCGGCCCCGCCGCGATCGGATCGTTCATCTTGCGGACGAGTCCGTTCGAGAGCGTGACGTCCCGCGCGCCGATTTCAGTAACTTCAATCCCCTCGAACGCCTCGTGGACAATCCCCAGCGAGTCGCCCTGCATGACTTCCACCGTCTTCGTCGGCTTTCCCTTGGCAATGCGCTGGAACCGCGCGCTCTGCCGCGTCTCGGCCGAGATGAGCCGTATCATCTCGTCTCCTCCCTCCGGGCTTTCCAGATGCTCCTTGGTTATGCCCTTGACGAGTCCGTCGTTGAACGCCTTGCAGGCGTTGAGGTCGTAGAGGAGATTGCGGTAGTCCTTGGGCTTGGGCTGTTTTCTCTTCCCGCCTAGCCTCTGTTCGGGGAATGTCGCGCCGTAGCGGATGACGCACTGCGGACGCAGCTCCGCCTCGATCTTCTTGTACGCCTCCTGCGTCCGCTCGAACCGGTGCGGCTCGTCGATGATGACGATCGGACGCGTCGAGCGGAGCGCGTCGAACGGACGCCGCATGTTCTCAAACATCGAGTCGTATTCCTTCGCCAGCATCTTCGCGTTCGAGAGAAGCTGCATGTTCACGAGAAGCACCGAGATACGCCGCTTCGCCTCCTTCGTCGCCTTGACGAACTCCCAGACCGCCGCTGGAAACGCCTCGCGCCGTGAATTCTTCGCGGCCTTCGCCGCCTCCAGAACCTGCACGTCGAGCGTCGTATCGTACCCGCACACGTCCGCAAAGTGCTTTCGCGCGGCGCCGTCCGTCATGAACTGCCCCGTCCCCGCCTTGATGGCGAGCGACGGCACGGCGACGATGAACTTGTTGAATCCGTACCGCCGGTGCAGCTCGAAGATCGTCTTCGTATAGACATACGTCTTGCCCGTGCCCGTCTCCATCTTGACGTCGAGCGGTAAATAGGCGTGCGAAACGGTCGTCGCGCCGCGCATCTCCGTCGGAACGCCGAGCCGAGTCTGTACGTCGGCGATGTTCGTGAAGAGCCTCTTGTCGGCCACGTCGAGAACCGGATTTTCGTAGTAATTGGTGGGCGAATCAATGCGCACTCCCGCAAAGACGTCCGCCACCGCGTCTACGGCGTTCTGCTGGTGCTCCAGAGATTTTTCGAGGATCAGTTCCATGGCTTCAGTACCGGATGTCAAGGTCGGCGGTGATGTTGCGCGTCGTCTTCAGCTTCTTGAGGTTCGTGTCGAGCTCCTCCAGTTCCTTCCAGCCGAAGCTGTAGCCGAAGAGGACGATCTTGTCAGGCGTGAACGCCTTGTCCGTCTCGTACTTCTCCAGAAGCGCCTTGACGTTCTTCGCGCCGAAGTTGGCGTTGACGAGGTAGAGGTGGTGTCCGCACAGGTACGCCTCATACCCGGCGAGATCGACCTTCTCCGCCTCCCGCGTAAGCCCGTAGCCGTCGTGGTTCAGCCACGTCGCCAGCACCGTCCCCACGCCGAACTCCTTCAGCATGTCCTGCGTCGCCAGCAGGCTCGCCTCCGGATCGAACGCCTCGATTTTCTCGAGCACTTCACCGCTCGGCTTCGCGAGCGTGAAGTGCTTGAAGCCGAGATCCATCGTTTGCGCAAGCAGCGGATTCTCCTTCGCAATTTTCTCTGCGGCCTTGACAATCCGCGCACGACCGATTTCATCGATGGTCTTATACCCCGCCTGCTCTGCCGTGGATCCCTTTCGACACTTATCATCAATCTGAACCATTATAAATCGACGCGTTCCTGCATCATCAACATTTGTCCACATAACAGATTCGGCTGTAGTACCTGATCCCGAAAAGAAATCTACAAACACACCACTCTTGTCGAGATATCCAAAACACTTCTTCATTAGTTCTACAGGTTTCACGGTATCAAAGCCGATAGGCCCAAGATACTCTTTTAGCAATGCCTTTCCTTGTAACGAAGTGCCAACCTCTTTCGCTGGGAATATTGACCAAAATGGCTTATAGCTCTTTTCATCAATTTCATCTTCAGGATAGACAGCTCTCTTTACAATCCCGTCAACGATCTCCAGTTTGCCATCTGCTTCAAGCTGACGAGCGAGTTCCTGTCCTATCTGCCACTGTTTTCCGGGACGAGGAGGTTGTCCAAGAATGTCAAAGCGCATCGTGTCCCTTGCGTATGCACCTTCATATGCTCGTTCAATCACCTCGAATCGACACTTTCCAAATTTGCCTTCATGTGGATATTTCTTTTCACCAGCCAGAGACTCAAGAACAAACGGGCCGATGCAGTCGCGTCGACGAGCGTACAGTGCGATATATTCAGCTTTCTTTTGGAAATTGAATCTCGCACCACCGATATTATCTGGTTGAGTTGTTGACTCCCAAATAATGTTGCCGATGAAGTTCTGTTCACCAAACACATCATCGCACAGCAGCTTTAGGTTCGCTTGTTCGTTGTCGTCAATGGAGATGAAGATGACGCCATCGTCGCGAAGGAGAGATTTAGCGAGCTGGAGTCGTGGGTACATGAACATGAGCCAGGCGGAATGGGAGGCGGAGCCACGCCCGACGAAATCAAGAAGCTTCTTCGCCTCCTCTTCGGTGATGGAAAGTTTCCGTGCGAGTTCGTCAGGTTTGAACTTGAAGTTATCGTTGTAGACGAAGCCGTCCGATCCCGTGTTGTACGGCGGATCAATGTAGATGCACTTGACTTCATGCTCGTAGGATTTGAGGAGATGCTTGAGCGCATCAAGATTGTCGCCGGAGATGTAGACGTTCTGGCTCTTCGCGTTCTCCGGCTTCGCGTTGTGGGCCTCGTCCGGCACGATTACCGTTTCGGTCTCCTCGTTCGCGAGAAGCCGCGCATAGTTTTTGCCGAGGAAGTCGAGCTGGTAGCCTTCTTCCGTCACGGCCACCTTGTCACGGATTCGCGCCGCGAATGCCTTGAGGTCAAACGCACCCTCCTTCGTGAAACAGCCCGCGAAGTTCTCGCGTAGCACCGCCAGTGCGTCCGCGTTCGCGGCGGCCGTCTCGTTCCTCTTCAGGGTGTCCTTCAGCATCTTTGGTTCCTTTCTCTCCTTGTTGTCTGCCGATGCGGCGCGACCGAAATCCGCGCCCCTACTACGCGGCGGAGAGAAAGATTCGGGAACGCATCCCCTGACTCGTCTCATACACCATCGGGGCACCCTGGAAAAGGCCCATACAAGAATACAAGGCGGCTAGAGAATGCATCCCCGAAACGGGGTGCATCCCTGCCAACTCGTCGCTCTTGTATCGTTAACTTTCCAGGGTTTTCGATGGAACGTCGCGTTTGCAGTTATGCAAAATCAGTTTTGACGGGCCGTCGCCCGCCTATATCGTTTTTACTTCGGCAAGACCTCCTTGGGTTGTTGTTTGCTCACAGGCATCATTATATCATTTCAGTGGTCGTTCGTAAACCGGCACAAGACGAAGATCGGAAATGTTGCCGTTTGGTATTCTGGAGGTTCCCCAATTTTTCGGGCATAAAAACGGCCGTGCCCCTGTAAACAAAGGGTGAAGTGGCGATTTGCGTGTCGCAGCAAGTGAAAATCCGGTCGCAGGAGCGCGGAGGCGTTCCCGTGGCAGGGGCCGGGAAGGCGGTTCTTGGGTTTGTCGTCATCCCGTGTTTAGCCCGAAGAACTCGAAGAGCGGCGCATCGGCCTCCCTCTCGGCCTCTGCCGGGTCAAAGCCGCGCCATCTTCCGCCGTGGCCCTTCAGGACGTCGCTCGCGCCGTCCGCGATGGCGTAGAAGTGGAAGTCCGGCACGTCGTGTATCCTGAACGACATGCGGGCGATGCTCCTTGCGATGACCTCGTGCTTCTGTGAGTTGCCGATCCACGCCATGCTGAAGTGGATCGTCGCGAGGACTACCGCCGCCATGGCCTTGAGCTTGCCGTACCTGAACAGGCGAATGTCCTCCAGCTTGTACGACTGCTTGACGTGGCGGATGGTGTCCTCGACTCTCCATCGCGTGATGTAGCCCTCGACCACCTGCCAGAGCGCCTCGCGCGACGTGTTCTGCGCGAGCGTCGTCAGCAGCATCATCGGCTTCTTGCCGAAGCCCCTGACGACGACCATGTGCAGCAGCCTGTCCGGGATGTCCGGGAGGCGCACCGGAACGACCCCGAACTCTATCGTCACGCGCTTTTCCTCCCCGTGGTGGTCGAACTTCACCACCTCCCGGTACAGCATGCGGCACTGCCAGGCGAGTTCGCCGCACATGACCGTGCGCTTCCAGCTTCTGACATGCCGCTCCTTCAGCCTCACGATGAAGTCCAGGCCCTCCGACAGCAGGAACCTGTAGAACTCGATATTGTCCCCGCCCCTGTCGTAGACGTATATGCCGCGCTTCTTCGTGTGCCTCGATATGGCCTTGACGACGCCCTCCACCTCGTCGTTCTCGCTCACGAACCCGGGAGAGTCCGCGGACCACAGCCTGAAATGCAGCGGGACCGGCCTGCGCCCCCCGCTCTCGCAGGCGACCGCCATACAGCCCCAGAACCCGAGGTTGTCGCCCACGTCGCCCTTGCTGCCGTCCCAGACCTTGGCGAGGTACTCCATCTTCTTCGCGTAGGGTTTCTGCACGTCGGACGGGTCGAGGATGATGAGCGTGTCCCGGTGGACCCTCCTCGCGCCCTCTGCGGCGATGACGCCGTGCAGGCCGGATTCAAGCCCCTTGGCGGACAGCATCCGGCTGAGCCTGTCCTCGACCTTTTTCGGGGTGGTTTCCTCCTTGAGCGCGCGGACGATGGATGAGAGCTTCACGTCCTTCTCCTTCATGATGCCGTACATCATGTCGCCTATGAAACGGGCCACGGGCTTGTGGAAATGGGGAGAAATCCTCCCCAGAAATTTTTTGAGCTGATCTATCAGCTTCGTCGCGATTGTGGTATCATACATGGCGTCGCCTCGCTTGTTTGTGTAAGCACTTCGTATTATAGCGAAGATCATTCAGGAGAGGCGACACTTTTTTGCCCCGT
>JAFRSR010000153.1 GCA_017427485.1 Kiritimatiellia bacterium | reverse complement strand
GTGAATAGTGAATAGTGAATAGTTTTGGATTAGTCGTACCACACGTCCTGGAATGACCTCCACTTTCCCGGAGAGCTCGCGCTTGATTTTGGCCAGAGCCCAGGCGCCGATCTTATGGTCGATGGAGATGCAACGCGGTACGCTGCAACCAAGCGGCTGGATCGTTTTGTACGAGCCGTCGGCATTGCGGTCGAAAGGAAACTCGTCCAGCAGCTTTAACGACTCGCGGCACAGCGTTTCCACGAGCGCGGGTTCGCACGCTCCGCCACCGCTCTTGAGGGTGTCGTCGATGAACAGCTCGATGGAATCGTCGGCGCACACCGGCACGTTGATCGCGTGGACATCCGGCGAGTTGCCGGTGCCGTTGGCGACAAGCGCCACGGAGGCACCGGCCTTCACCGCCGCCTCCGCCGCCCGCCACCCGGCCAGGCCACCGCCTATCACCAATACATCAACCATGGACATTCCTTAGACCTGAAAAGGACAAAGTTGATGGAGGACAGACGACAGAGGACAGAAGACAAAGGACTGAAGGCACTGAAAGGAACCCACGAACCTTTGTCTTTCGTCTTCTGTCCTTTGTCCTTCATTCGCCATCATCCAACCACTGGCTATTCCCAGATTCCGCCATGCGCCATCGAGCCGACGTTCTTCACAAAGAGTCGCAGAAAGCGCGGATACGCCCTCTCGTCGAATGTCCAGCTAAACGCAGCCTTGCGCTTCGCCAGCCCCGCGTCGTCCAGCTTCACGTCAATGCGGCGGTTCGGGATGTCGATTTCCACCGTGTCGCCGTCCTTCACAAGACCGAGCGGACCCGCCAGTGCGGCCTCGGGCGAGACGTAGCCCACGGAAAGACCCGACGTGCCGCCGCTGAAGCGTCCGTCGGTGATGACCGCGCAGGAGTTGTACAGTTCCGGACGCCCTTTCAATTCTTCCTGGAACATGAACGCCGTCGTGCCGAACCGGCCCTTGAGTCCCATGAAGCGGAGGATGCACGCGTCGCCCGGCTTGACCTTCCCGGCACGCAGCGCGGCAAGCCCCTCGTCGAGCGAATCAAACACGCGCGCAGGCCCCGTGAATGTGAACAGGTGGTCGGGCACGGCAGCGATCTTGATGATGGCGCCCTCCGGCGCGAGGTTGCCGTAGAGGACTCCGATCCCCGGCTTGCGCATGACCGGCTCCGCCAGCGTGTGGATCACGTCTTTGTTCCACACCTGTGCCGACGCCACGTTCTCGGCGAGCGACTTGCCGGTCACGGTGAGGCGGTTGCCATCGAGCTTCGGCAGCAGCTCCTTCAACACGGCGGGCAGCCCGCCCGCAAGGTCGAGGTCGTGCAAGTTGTACGGACCGCTCGGCGCAAGGTGAGAGAGAAGCGGTATCTCGTTCGACGCCTCGTCGAAGTACTTCCACCACGGCTCGTCGTAGCCGGCCTCGTGCGCGATGGCGGGAATGTGGAGGATGAGGTTCGAGCTGGCCGCCACGGCCATGTCCATCTTGATCGCGTTGCGGATCGACTCGGGCGTGATGATCTTGCGCGCCGTGATACCCTTCCGCAGGAGGTCCATCACGCGTTCGCCCGCGCGATAGGCGATGAGGGAAAGCTCGCTCGAGACGGCGCTCACGGTGGAGTTGTACGGAAGCGACATGCCGAGTGCCTCGGCGACCATGCACATGGAGTTCGCCGTCGTCATGGACGTACATCCCCCGCACGTGCCCCAGCTGTGCTCGATGAGGCCGTTATACTCGTCGGGGTCGATCTTGCCGTCCTGCATCGTGCCGACCTTGTCCTGCGCATGGATGTGCAACACCTCCTTGCCGCGGAACGTGCCGAGCGGCATGTAGCCGCCGGTGACGAGGACGGTGGGGATGTCGAGCCGCGCGGCCGCCATCAGGTGGCCGGGCACGATGGAGTCGCATGTGGAGAGCATCACCATGCCGTCGAAGAAGTTGCCGTCCACCGTGATCTCCACCTGATCGGCGATGGAGTTACGCGAAGGGATCTCGATGTACTTCGGATCCTTCAGCACCATGCCGTCGCAGATGCCGGTGGTCATCACCTCCACGGGATAGCCGCCCGCGTCGCGCACGCCCTGCTTCACGCGCTCGGCAAGCGCCTTCAGGTGCACGTGCCCGGGATTGTACTCGTTCCAGCTGTTGACGATTCCGATGAGCGGTTTCGCCTGCTCCTCGGGGCTGATGCCCATGCCGCACAGCAGCCCGCGCCGACACTCGCGCGCCTCGCCGAATTCCCATTTGCTCCGTAGGTTCATCGTTTCAA
This sequence comes from Kiritimatiellia bacterium, assembly GCA_017427485.1. Taxonomy (GTDB): domain Bacteria; phylum Verrucomicrobiota; class Kiritimatiellia; order RFP12; family UBA1067; genus RUG572. The sequence goes on along the minus strand of JAFRSR010000153.1, from coordinate 2,101 downwards.
CCCTCCATGAACGACAGGGGAAAATTCATGCTCTCGATGGAGCCGTCGCACGACTGCCCGCCGTCCACGCAGATCACCTGCCCAACGATGAAGCGAGTCTTCTCCACGTCCGCGAGGAACTGGATCATCGGCACGATCTCCTCCACCGTGCCACCGCGACCGACCGGTATCTTGCGCGAGAAGCTCGCCACGTCCTCCTTCGAGTAGCGCTCGGCGAGCTTCGTGAAGATGAGGCCCGGCGCCACGCAGTTCACGCGGATGCCGTACTTCGCCACCTCCACGCCCAGGGCGCGCGTGAACATGTTGAGACCGCCCTTGCCCGCCGAGTACGGCAGCATCCGACGGTGCACCCACGTCACCATGCTGTGGATGGACGAGATGTTGACGATGCGCCCCTCGGTCTTCTTCTCCACCATGTCCGCCACCGCATAGCGCGAGCAGTACGCCGCCGCATTGAGGTTGAGCGCGATCTGGCTGTCCCAGTACTCCATGGGCATGTCCTTGAACTCGCCTTTCGGTCCGCCCGGGATCTGGAGCGCGCCGCCGGCGTTGTTCACCAGGACGTCGATTTTCCCGAACGTGGCGACGAAGTCCTCGACCATCGCCTTGCAGTGGTCGTGCTTCCCCACGTCGCCGGCGTAGGTCTTCGTCTTCACGCCGTACTTGGCGCATTCCGCCGCCACGGCCTCCGCGCCCGCCGGGTTCTTGTTGCAGGTGATGCCGATGTTCGCGCCCTCGTCGCGCGCGAACGCGACGGCGCACCCCGCGCCGATGCCGTGCGACGAGCCTGTGATCAATACGTTTCGTGCCATCTTCTGATACCTTTCAAATTCAAAGTTCAGTAGAACCGTCTGCGTCAGACCGCTCGAAGTCCGAGAGCGGGAACTTCCATTCCGGACGGTAGCGGAACGGCGTCTTGAACTTCTTCGTGAGGACGCCCTTCTCCTCCAGATGGCAGTAGCACGCCACGTCGCAGGCGCGTCCGCAGATGGAGCACTGGTAGGCGTGCTGCGCAGGCGGGTAGAAGTAGATCTCGTCCATGATCTTCCGGGCCTTCTCGGGCGTCACCTCCGCCTCGCCGGCGATGATCTTCAGCCGGTCGGGAAAGTCGGGGAACGCCTCCGGCGGCATGAACGGGTTCTTCTGCCCGTTCGCGCCGTTGTAGTAGGCGGCGCAGCGCCAGTCGTCGATCTTGCCGTCCGCGCCCACGCAATGGCCCGGACACCCCTTCGCGCATTCGCCGCATCTGTCGCAGAGGTGTGGCGTCACCACGGGATCGGACGGCAGATCGGCGTCCGTGAGGATGAAGCAGAGGCGCTGGAACGGACCGAACGCGTCCGTAAGGAGCGCGCCGTGGAACCCTTTCTCGCCGAGACCGCACAGCACCGCCGCGTCGACGAAGTCGAACTGCGGCTCCTCCACGCGCCCGCGCGTGATCGCGTCGTACGCCACCTCGGGGTTCATGCCGTCCGTCGACTCCATGATCGTCTGGTGCCGGCGCTGGGGCACGGCCGTGTAGCCATACGACTCCAGCAGGTTCGCGAGGCGCACGAGCGCCACGGGCATCACGGTCTCCTCCATGTTCTCCACGGACATCGTCGTGTACTGATAGTACGTGGTGCCTTCCTCCGTGCCGCGGTAGCTCCCGCGCAGGCACCGGAACACGAACCCGATCACGCTCTTCACCTGCGGATAGATGCGGAAGATCTTGTGGTCGGGCGCGAAACGCGCCGCCGGCGCCACGCCCATCAGATCCGCCCCGCAGGTTTTCGCCAACTCGAAAAGCTCTTTCTTCATAGCGTCTTCCCCGTGAGATGTTCCCAGCAGGCGACGTCGCACTTCTTGCCGCAGAGGCACGCCTGGTAGCCCCACTGCGTGCGCGGCAGGTCATAGCCGCGCGCCTTGTTGTAGTGTTCCCAGCACTTCCACGTGTCGAGCCCTTTTTCGGGATCGATGCAGCCCGCGTCGCACGCCTTGACGCAGGCGTCGCAGCCGGCACAGAGGTCGTCCGCGAACGGCGGATTCGTGGCGAGCGGCGCGTCGGTGACGATGAAGGCGTAGCGCATGAACGGACCGTACTCGCGGTTGATCACCTTCCCGT
>JAFRSR010000152.1 GCA_017427485.1 Kiritimatiellia bacterium | reverse complement strand
GGATGTCCGGCGAGATCGAGCCGACGGACACGGCTGCGTACCAGACGGGACGCGCCCTGCACACGCTCATCCTCGAAGGACGGGCGAAGTTCGACGCCGAGTACCTCATCAGCTCGGGGCCGACGAACCCCAAGACCGGCGAACCATTCGGCAAGACCACCAAGGCTTACCGCGAGTGGCTGGCATCGCAGAAACGCCCCATCGTCTCCAGCGAGGACTTCGGCTGGATGCTGAAGCTCCAGCAGAGCGTCGCCCTGCACCCCGTCGCCAACGCGCTCCTTGAACACGGACGCGCGGAGGGGACGGTCCGCATCGCCCTCAACGGCGAGCCATGCCAGATCCGGATGGACTGGTTCAATCCCGACTTCGAGGGCAAGCCGGTCTTCGTCGACCTCAAGACCTGCGACAACCTCTCCTTCTTCGAGCGGGACGCCCGCAAGTACGGATACCCGGAGCAGCTCGCGTTCTACCGCGAGGTGTTCAGGGCGGCTTCCGACGGCGTCGCGCCCGACACGTACATCATCGGAATCGAGAAGCGCGAACCCTACCGCTGCGGCGTGTGGAAGCTCACCGACGGGCTGCTCGACCAGTCTGCGGCCACCAACCAGATGGCGATGTCGCTCCTAAAGGAGTGCCGCTGCCGGAACGAGTGGCCTACAGGGTACGAGGAGCTTCGCATCTTCGACACGATCTGACAAACGGACGGGGAAGACCAGTCTTCCCCGAACCCCAACAAGCGGAATCTTCAATCCAACTCTTCCGAAAGCCCATCGGCCACAAGCCGGTGGGCTTTCTTCTACACGCAAACAAACAAACCGAAAGGAAAAAGACAATGGCATTGCTGCAAAATGTCATCAAGGGCAGACAGCCCGTTCCGCCCCGCCTCATGATCTACGGATCGGAGGGCGTGGGCAAGTCGACCTTCGCGGCGAACGCCCCGAAGGCCGTGTTCGTCCAGACCGAGGACGGTCTCTCCGAGATCGACTGCGCGAGGCTTCCGCTCGTCGGGTCGTTCGACGAGCTTCTCACGCAGCTCAAGGCAATACGCGACGAGGAACACGACTACCAGACGCTGTGCCTCGACTCGCTCGACTGGACGGAGCGCCTCGTGTGGGACCGCGTCTGCGCGGACTACGGCGTGAAGTGCATCGAGAAGGCCGACGGCGGCTATGGCAAGGGCTACACACACGCCCTCACGTACTGGCGGCAGATCATCGCGTTCCTGAACGAGATCCGCGCCAAGCGGAACATGGCGGTCGTCCTCATCGCCCACTCGAAGGTGGAGCGCTTCGAGGACCCGGAGCACGCCTCCTACGACCGCTACACGCCGCGTCTCCACAAGGCCGCGTGTTCGCTCGTCTGCGAGTGGGTGGACGCCGTCCTCTTCGCCACGCGCCGGATGCGCGTCGACTCGACGACGGGCAAGGCTGCGCCGGTAGGCGCGGACGGAGGCGAACGCATCCTCCGCACGAACGGCTCTCCGGCCTGCATCGCCAAGAACCGCTACGGGCTTCCGACAGAACTCGCCCTCTCGTGGACGGCGTTCGTGGAGTGCCTCGGCAACAACGCAACCAAGTAACCAGGAAAGGAAAACACAACTATGGCAACCATATCGTTCAACGCGGCTGAAGTCCAGCCATCCTCATTCGACGCCCTCCCTGCGGGGACATACGAGGCCGTCATCGCCAACTCCGAGGCGAAGCCCATGAAGTCCGGCAACGGCATGGGCTTCAACTTCGAGTTCGAGATCATCTCCGGCGACTGCAAGGGGCGCAAGGTGTTCTCGTGGATCACGTTCGAGCATCGCACCAGCCCCGACGCGCAGCGCATCGGGCGCGAGCAGCTCTCCGCGATCTGCCGCGCCGTCGGAGTGCAGCAGCTCAACGACACGGCGCAGCTCCACAACCTCCCGATGACGATCACTGTCGCCATCGACAAGAACGACCCGACGCGCAACGTCATCAAGTCGTACAAGCCGAAGAAGAGCGCCGCCGCCCCTGCCCAGCAGTCCGGCGGCTCCGCCGCAGGAGGTGCCGCGCCGTGGGCGAGGCCGTGAAGTTCGAGCTGCCCTGGCCTCCGAGCGTGAACCGCTACTACCGCCACGTCGGTCCGCGTGTGCTTATCAGCCGCGAGGGCCGGCGTTTCCGCAGGATGTGCGTCTCGCGCCTTGCCGGGGCGTTCCCGAAGCTCGCCGGCACAGTGAAGCTGACCGGCGAGTTCTACCCGCCCGACGCGCGCAGGCGGGATCTCGACAACATCCTCAAATGCACCCTCGACTCGCTCGTACACGCGGGTCTCATGGCAGACGATTCGCAGATCAAGCGCATCGACATCAGGATGGAAGATCCCGTGCCGCCGGAGGGGCTTGTGTACATCGAACTCGAGGAAATCAATGAAACCGGAAAGAAGAACGGAAAGCGCACATGCTCGAACTGAGGGACTACCAGTCTGACGCGAAGGCCGCGCTGTACGACTACCTCCGCAGGAAGGACGGCAACCCGTGCGTCGTCATCCCGACGGCGGGAGGCAAGTCGATCTGCATAGCGTCGGTCGCGGCCGACGCGGTGAACGTGTGGCGCGGGCGGGTGCTGATCCTCGCCCACGTCAAGGAGCTTGTGGACCAGAACAGCAAGGAGCTCAAGGGGCTTTGTCCCGACCTGCCCGTCGGCGTGTATTCCGCCGGACTTGACAGGCGCGACACGAAGGAGCCGGTCATCGTGGCCGGTATCCAGTCAATCTACAACAAGATCGACCTCTTCGAGCCTTTCGACCTCGTCATGGTCGACGAAGTCCACATGGTGCCGCCGGACGGCGAGGGACGCTACCAGACGTTCCTCAACGCCGCCAAGGCGAAGAACCCGAACGTCCGCATGGTCGGATGGACGGCCACGCCGTTCCGGACGCAGGGCGGACTCATCTGCCGCCCCGAAAACCTCTTCAACGAGGTGTGCTACGAGGCGAACGTCAAGGACCTGATCGACGCAGGATGGCTGTCGAAGATCACGGCGAAGGCGGGCATCGCCAACGCCGACCTCGACCATCTGCACATCCGCGCCGGCGAGTTCGTGGCGGAGGACGTGGAGAAGGCGATGGGCGAAGACCGCCTCGTCGCAACTGCCTGCCGCGAGATCGTGGAGAAGACGAAAGATCGCAAGGCCTGCCTCATCTTCTGCACGTCGGTGGAGCATTGCAGGAAGGTGGCGAAGCTCGTCGCCTCGTACTCCGGCGAGGAGTGCGCAATCGTGACGGGCGACACGCCGGACGATAAACGCGACGAGATCATCCGCCGCCTCAAGGGCGAGGAGATTCCCGTCGACCTCTTCGGCGGGACGCTGCCGCCCCTGAAGTACTGCTGCAACGTGTCGGTGATGACGACGGGGACGAACATCCGCCGTCTCGACACCATCGCGCTCCTGCGCCCGACCGCGAGCGCGGGGCTTTACATCCAGATGGTCGGACGCGGCTTCCGCCTTTCGCCCGAGACGGGCAAGACGGAATGCCTCGTCCTCGACTACGGGAAGAACGTGGAGCGCTTCGGGCCGATCGACGCCGTGAACGTCCGCGAACCCGCGAGGGCGAACAGCGAGACGGGGCCGCTCGTGAAGATATGCCCGCAATGCCGGTCGCTCGTTCCACTCTCCGTCATGCTGTGCAAGGAGTGCGGCTACCAGTTCCCGCGCCAGGACGCGGAGAGGCGGACGCACGAGGCCCATGCCGACAACGCGGCGATTCTCTCCGGCGAGGTCACGCTCGAGACGCACGACGTGACGGACGTGCTTTTCCAGGTGTGGACAAAGCGCGACGCCCCGGAGGACGCACCGCGCACGGTCCGCGTCACCTACAGATGCGAAGCCGAGCCGGGATCGCTCTACGACGCATACGGCTGCAACTTCTCGGAGTGGGTCTGCCCGGAACACACGGGCTTCGCCCGCTCGAAGTTCGAGAAGTGGTGGGCCGCGAGGGCGTCGGCCGAGTGTCCCGTCCCCGACAGGGCCGAGGACGTGTGCGAGGCGGACTTCATGGGTCTGCTGCGGACGGTGAAGCGCATCACGGTGAAGCGCGTCGCCGGCAAGCGGTATCCGGAGATCGTCGGCTACGAGCTCGGCGATTTCCCTGAGAACAGTCCGGTCAACGGACAGAACGACAACGCGGAGGAGTACGAGGACTTCGACGACCTTCCGTTTTAGAAAGGAAACGAATCATGGACGAGTGGGAGAGGCTGGAGCGGCGGTGGAAGATCGTCTGCCGCGTGGTCGGCGTGGCCGTCGGCGCGGTCGTCCTGTTCCTGCTGCTCATGTTCGTGGCGCGGCATTCCGGCGGCAAGGCACAGGACCAGTTCTCCATCATCTGCGAGAGGATGATGCATGAGAGCGGACGGGGGGACGCGAGATGATCACGGTCGAGACGGCTATGGCGTACCTCGCCGCCGGACTGAGCGTCCTTCCCGCCATCAAGGCGGAGAAGCGTCCGTCGGTCGGTGCGTGGAAGACGTGGGCGGGGAGGCTGCCGAGCGAGTACGAGGTCAAGGCGTGGTTCGGAAACCACCCGGACGGGGTGTGCATCGTCGCCGGATCGGTGTCGGGCAACCTCGAGTGCATGGACTTCGACAACCACGGCGAGCTGTACGAGGGCTGGAAGGCAAAGGTCGATCCCGGCCTCTTCTCCCGGCTCGTCGTGGAGACCACGCCGTCGGGCGGGTACCATGTCCTGTATAGATCCGCAGCGAAGATAGAGGGCAACCTGAAGCTGGCGAGAGGAGAGAGGAACGCAAAACTTGCGACTTTGATCGAAACTCGCGGAGAAGG
>JAFRSR010000151.1 GCA_017427485.1 Kiritimatiellia bacterium | reverse complement strand
TTCAGGGAGATCAAGGGCATCGCGCCGTTCGAGGCCATCCGCGACCGACGGCTGGAGGCGGTGCGCCACCGCCTGCTCACAACGCACGAGACGATTGCTGCGATCGCCGCCGACTGCGGCTTTGAGAGCGAGACGCACCTCATGCACCTCTTCAAGCGCCGCTTCGGTGTGACAATGCGCGCGTTCCGCCGACGTGCACGGGCCTGACGCGCGTTCCCCCAAGGAACCGCCAAGATGGCGGCTCTCCATACGGGGTCAGTCGGTGTAGACGCGGTCGTCGCCGCGGACGAGGAACGGCTGCTCGAGGCCGTCCGCGAGGTACTCGCGGAGCGACACGAACACGGGTTCCATCAGCTCGTCGAACGTGAACGTGCGCGTGGGCTTGACCTTCGGCGGCTTGATGGGCTTGTCAAACGACACGGAGCACTCGAGGGTGAGCGTGAGCGCGCCCGAGGCGAGCGCGAGCACCGTGTTGAGGTTGATCGTGCCGCGCGGCGTGCGGTTGGGCTTGGGCTTGTTCGGGTTGAGACCAGCCGCGTGGATGGCGGCGTTGATGCGGTCTGAGATCGCGTTCGCGCGCACGACCTTGTCGGGCGCGTCAATCGCCCCTGGAGTGAGAATCGTGGGGGCGTACTCGTAGGAGTGGCCGTTCAGGACGGCATCCACGCGCCAGCGCTCCGCGAGCTGCAGGAGCCCACGGCCCTCCGCCGTGCGGATGTGGCCCGGCGCGGCGTCGTGCATGATGTTGTAGCCGTCTGCGTTCGGGTAGCCGCCGGGGTAGCTCACCTTGTCGAGCGGGAGCGGGAACCACGACTTGCTGCCGCGCCAGCCGATGAGCGAACCGTCCTTCCACGTGCCCTGCGAGGCGGCGCGGAAGTCATGCCAGCCGAGGCCGTGCAGATGGTCGGGCGAGATGGCGCGCCCGTCCATGTTCGCGCACGGCACCACGATGAAGCGGTACTTCGAAATGAGGTCCGCAAGGGCGGGGTTGGCGCGGCCGCGGAAGTCCGCGCCCGTCTCCAGCAGCTGGATCAGGTTCATCGCGCCCGCCACGCACTCCGGCTCCGCGCCGTGGATGCCCGCCACGAAGAGGAACGTCTGCTTCGCGGGCGGCGGGTTGCCCATGTAGTTCTTCCAGGTGGTGGACGACGAGCCGGCGGACCAGTTCGTCTGCGGCGGCGCGTCGTTGAAGTCGCCGTAGAAGAGCGCGTAGACGGGATACCCGAGGGGCGTGTGCGCGATGACTTCCTTGCGCGAGCACTTCGTCGCGCGCGCGCAGAGGTCCATGATCTCCTGCGGACGCACCTTCCAGAAGTCGGGACGCGGCGCAAGGCCGGGGATCTCAATCGGCTTGAAACGGGTAGGCTGGATGCCGTGCGGCGGTCGCGGGGCGACCGCCCTACCAGAGTCCGCGACACGCGCGGACCTACCGCTGGAGGTCTCGGCGAGAAGCGGCAGTGCCGTGCCGGCGACCATGCCGGCCATGAATTCACGTCTGTTCATTGCTTGTTCCTTTCGGGGGCGGAAGAAGGCACTTCCTTCTTCTCGCCGGTGTGCCAGGTGATAAAATGCCAGAAGATCGCATGGCGGGTGCGGCCGTCGGGACGGTCGCGGCACTCCCAGAACGTCCAGAACGGCGACCAGTTGCGGTCAATTCCCTCCACATGGCGGATCGGGATGAGTTCGAACACGCGGTGGTGGGAGAGGCCCTTCTTCGTCTCGCAGCTCCAGAACGGCCAGAGGCGCGTGTAGGAGGCCACCTCCGTGCGCGTGCCGTCCTTCGCCTCCGACTCGCGCCGCTCATGCGTCCAGAACGGGAAGAAGTTGAATCGGGCCTCCCGTGTGCGGTCGGTCGTCAGCGTCGTGCTTTCGACCAGCTGCCAGCCCACGCGCCAGGTCCGCTCCTCGGGTTTGCGTTCCTTGCCGGAGACGTACGGGTAGCCGCGCACCCGCTCCCAGATCGGCCAGACGCTGATGCGGTCGCGCGTGGTGGAACGCAGCACCTCGACGAGGGGCCACGGCACGCGCCAACGCGTGGCCGAGTCCGTGCGGGTGTAGGAGAAGAACGGCGGCAGGAGGAGGTCCTGCGACTCGCGCGCGCGGCGAATCTGCCCGTAAAGCGGCCAGCCTATCCACGACCAGCCCGCACCGGGCGTGTCGCGGTCCTCGTCGTAGGACGCCCAGGTGGCGATCGGCCAGAGGCAGTAGCCGTGGTAGCTCTCGCGCTGGCGTGCCGTACCCCAGATGGGCCACACGCCGAGACCCTCGCGCGGCTCGTCGCGCCAAGTGACGAAAGGCCAGAGGACGCCGTGGCTGCGCACGTCCTTGACCGTGTAGGTCTGCCAGATCGGCCATAGGACGAACTGCCAGTCGTCCATGAATAGGAAATGGGGGTGTTCGCCGTAGAACGGAAACGCGCCCCAGTAGCCCTCGTCCCTGCGGTCCTTGCCGCAGAACCAGAGCGGGAAGATGTTGAAGCTCCAGGTCGGGTCGTCGTCGCGCGCGTCGCCGTAGGCGATCAGCGCGCGGTACCAGGAGGCCTGGTTGTGGTAATGGTAGGCGCCGAGCGGCCAGAGCACGTCGCGCGTCACGGTCTGCGTGGCGGGATCGCGCACTTGGGAGTAGAACGGACGCACGGCCCAGTAGGTGGCGGGGCCGGGATCGGCGCGGCGGTACTCGAAGAACGGCCCGACATGCCAATGCGAACGTCCCTTGCCGCCCGTGCGGGCCTCTTCGGCCTCCATGTCGGCCGCGACAGCGGGGAGGACCGCCAGAACGGCGACTGCCGCACATCTGGCAAGGGCATCCACGCGCACGACCAGCCCCTCCCGTTACTTGCCCTGCACCTGCTTCTGGAGTTCTTCAACCACCGTGCGGTCGCGGTCGGGGAGTTCGTCGCGACGCCGGCCGAGCGCGCGAAGGGTCCCGCGCGCCTTGGTGAAATCCTTCTTCGCGACCTGCACGCGCGCCAGGGTCACCTGCATGCGGACGTCCTTGTCGCCCTCCAGCTCAATGGCCTTCTGGATGCACTGCCCGGCCTCGTCCAGGTTCTTGTTCTGGTCGAGGAGCGTGGCGCAGAGCGTCTCCCAGACGACATAGAGCTTGGGGTCGGTGTTCTTGGCCTCGCGCGCGTACTTCTCGGCCTCCACGAGGCGCTTGTCCTGGCGAAGCAGTTCGGCGAGGTCGTTCTGCGCGGCGGCGAGCGGATGGGGCGCGGCGACGGAGGTGCGCAGGTACGTCTCGGCATCCTTCATGTTGCCCTGTCCCATGCGGATCGATCCCATCACCCAGTTGGCGAACGCGTGGCCGGCATCCAGACGGAGAATCTGGAGCGCATGGCGTTCGGCGCTCTCGCGATCGAGCAGACGGTAGTCGAGATCGAGCACCATGGCGCCCACGGTGACCACCGGACGGCTCATCCAGGCAAGCTCAAGCGCGGTTCGCGTCTTCTTCTGGGTCTCCTTGTCGTCCCCCTTCCGCATCAGCGCGAGCGCGCGCGTCATCTGCACGAAGAAATCGCGCGGGGATTCGGCCAGCGCCTCCATCCGCGGCAGGATCACGTTGTCGATTTCGGCGAGGATCTTCTGCTTCTTCTTGTCCGAATCGGCCTTGTCCGCCTGCTGCAGGATGACGCCCGCGAGCAGCGCCCATCCCTGGATGGAATGGGGCTGGAGGTCCGTGATCTTCGCGAGCGCCAGACGCGCCTCCTCGAGGTTGTTGTTCATCATGTGCAGGAGCGCCTCGTCGAAGCGCACAACACCCTCCTTCGTGGGTGCCTTGACCGCACGTTCGAGGTACGACTTCGCCGTGTCGACCGCCCCCTCCTGGAGCGAAAGGCGCCAGAGGCCGATGAGCGCCTCGTGGTTCGTGTCGTCCTTCTTCAGAGCCGCCAGGTAGGCCTCGCGGGACTTCTCCACCTGTCCTTCCTGCGCGTAGCAGCTGGCCATCATGTTCAGCAGCTCCTTCGCGGGCTCGCTGCCCGACGCCAGGTCGATGGCGTACTTGAGATGCGCAAGGGCGTAGCCCGTCTCGCCGGAACGCGCCCAGCTGAGACCGCTCCGCACGAAGAACTCCGGGGAGCGGACGTAGCCGTAGTAGCTTGAGAGCGGCCTGAGGTAGTAACGGCGCGTCGGGTCGTCGACGATGTCCTTGAGCTGCTGCTCGACCTCGCGACGGCGCGCGGCGACGTCCTTGTTGACGTTCTTGTCCTTGCCCGTGCGGAATATCTCGTACTCGTTGAAGAGCGCGCAGATGTTGTCGCAGTCGATCGTGCCGAGGACGAGCTCGTACATCTCGTAGGCCTCCGCGTCGTGGTCCAGGTCCTGCAGCATCACGCCGAGGTTGTTTGCGAGGAAGCCCACATGGCGCCTCAGCTCCAGCTGGCAACGGTCAGTCGGATCTTCCGTATCGCGGATGGCGCGCGACCCCTTCCGGCGGTCGGCGACGAGAATCGGCTTCATCTTCTCCCAGAAGGCCTCGAACTCGGCCTTGGTTTTCAGGGCATCAACCGACTTCATGTCCTTGACGCCGCCGAAGAACAGGCATTCGGGAACTGGACGGCAGTCGCCCCAAAGCCAGAAGTCCGGACGCCCGAAGACCGCGACGTGCTTCGTGATGTCCGGGTCGTTCTTGAACCACATCTTCAGGAATTCCATCATGCCCAGTTCCCTGAGCGTGAAGGAGAGGTCGTTGCTCGTCTTCTCGCCGGCCGACAGTTTCTTCTCCTCGATCAAGTCGGCGATCTGCTTGCAGTAGGCCTTGTATTCGGATTCCTTGCGGAGCTTGATGCAGATGATGTTCAGCTCCTGCCCGCGCGCGGCGGCGGCCACGCGCAGGTGCGCGTCCAAGAGGCCGTCCGTGAGCTGCGCCCCAGCCTGGCCGTCCGTAATCAGCCAAGTGCGCGTACCCAAGCGGTCGAGCAGTTCGTTCGCACAGGCGTCCGCAAACGCACCGCGGTCGCTCTCGCGGCTGAACGCGTTCACGATTCCCGCCAGAAGGAGCAGACCCGCCAACGCGCCCCCAACGAACGGAGCGGCCTGCCGGCCGATCTTCAGCACCGGCAGCGGCTGGGCCTGGACGTCGCTTTCCGTCGCCGGCAGCGGTACGCGCGCCAACAGGTACCAATAGGCCAGCAGATAGCCGCAGGTCACCGCCACGAGCGTCGTCGTCGCCACGGGGGCCGTGCCGAACGGACGGATCATGCCGTCCGGCGAAAGCGGCGTGGCCGTGGCCAGGATGGCGCACACCGTCATCGCCGCATGGAAGAGATACTGGCTCCACGTGCGCTCGTTGTTCAGTCCGCGCGAGGAGGCGAACACGCAGGCGATGAACGGCAGTATGGAAAGGAGAATCACCACGAGGCCGCCCGAGCGGAAAATCCATTCGTGGATCTCGTGCTTGTAGGAGTTCGCGCACGCCCACAGCACGTCCGAGGCTTCCTTGTACTCGCCGTCCTCAGCCCCCGGGAGCTGCAGAAACGCGTCCGCGACGTTGTTCGCCAGAAGCAGGTACCCCACCACAAGAGCAACAAGGAAAAGCGCCGTGGGCACATAGAACTTGAAGCCGTTCTTCACGACGGACGCCACCAGCGCAAGCAGGAAGACCGGCATGAGCGGCACGAATATGACGCCCTCCAGCAGGCCGACCGCCACGACGAACCCGAGAATGGGGGAGAGGACGTAGGTCAGGCGCGGGAAGCGCACGAGGGGAACGTACAGCATGAACGCCGCCAGCGCGAACGCCACGTCGAACTGGCGCACGTCCAGATGCGTCGACGCCATCCACGTCGTCGTCGAGAAGATGAACACGACCGCTGCGCCGACGCCCGCCAAAAGCGACGCCGTGCGCGCGTACTTGACCGTGTCCTCCTGCCCGATCGTCTGGAACACGAAGAAACCAACCAAGTAACAGAGGAAACCGGCGGACAGCACGCCGCCCACGAGCCCCAGCGTGTTCAGGCCCACGGCCGATCCGCCGCCAATGGCCTTCACCACCCATCCCCAGACGGGATGTAGGGGCAGCGACAGCGTCTCCAATCCCATCCACTGCGTAAAGAGCGCAGCCGACTCGCCCGGATACAGGTACCGCGAAAGCGTGAGACCGTACACAATGAGCGCAAAAAGCGACGCGGCCAACGCCCCCAGCCACAGACGCCCGCCCGGCGAGGTGCCGAACGGTTTCTGCTCCGTAGCCTTCGGGGCATCCGCATTCGTCGCCACCGTCTTCTGTTCACTGTCCGCCATAAGTCTTTCCCTTTTGATTTTTTGAAAGCCTCTTTATTATACCGAAAAATTCGCGTGTGCGGTAGACTTATCCACAAAAAACTTGTTTCGGAGAATCTCGCTCACCAAAACACCACCGACATTCCCCATCTGAAGGCGCCGCGCATGTAGAGCGCGGCCGCGCCCCCTTCCGTGGAATCGTACGGAACCCTCACCCCACGCACGCGCACCTCGTACGTCCCCGCGGGGGCGGATGCGATCCGCACGCCCTCCACGTTGTTCGTGCGGTCGCCACCTGCCACGCCGTTTCCCCACCACGCGACGCCCGTCGTCCGGTTCGACACCACGAGGTCGAGGTCGTTAATCAACCCGCCACCACCCTCCGAAGTGGCGGGGTAATCGATCCACACGAGCTGCACGTCGAGCGGCGCGGCACGCGTCGTCTCCACGCGCCAGACGCGCTCCGACCCCGCCGCGAACGGGATGCGGTCGACGAGCTTCACCGACCTGTTTGACGGATAGAGCGTCTCGCCCAGGTCCACGCGCCCCCAGCCCTGTCGGCTGTCTGGAGCGGCGGCCTCGACATTCGTCCCCGTGTCACCGAAGAGGTCATGCGCCCCGCCCATCAGGATCGCCTTCATCAACGCCGACGTCGGCGGCGTCCCCGCGAACCCGCGCCGCTCCACAAGCCACTGACGCACGAGCGCCGCGCACCCCGCCACGAGGGGCGTCGCCATCGACGTGCCGCCCATGTAAGTGTAGTTCGAGTTGGCGGCATACGATTGCCATCCCACCGTCTTCGAATAGGCCACCTGCGTCGTGCGCGTGGACAGGATCATCGTCCCCGGCGCGCAGATGTCGGGCTTGATGCGCCCGTCCGCAGTCGGACCGCGTGAACTGTAGCTCGACACCTGTGCAGGATTATCGGCATAGCTCGACAGAGAAGAACCAAGCCGCAAGCTCTCCGACGCCCCCACGCACAATGTGTTCTTCGCGTTTCCGGGATCCAGTACCTTGTAACGATAGTCATTTCCTGCCGCCAACACGACGAGCGCATCGGGATGCCGCCAGATCCAGTCGTCATACTCGCTGCAGAGATCCGTGTAAGTACCGCCGTATGAGTATCCCCAACTCCCGGAGAAAATGTAGGATGGATAGTTCACATGGTTAGGGCGGAACAGATCATCAAGACTGTCTGGCGTATAAAAATAATTCCCTTGGGTGCCCTGCCACACGTTGAGCGTCGCGCCGTAGGCGACGCCGCGGATGGTACCGCCCGACAACGCGCCGTCACCCGCAAGGGACCCCGCCACATGCGTGCCGTGTCCGTTGACATCCCGGTCGTTGGCCCCGTCCACCGTCCGTATGAGATTGACACGTCCCCGGAAATCGGCCATGACCGTGTTGGTGCTGCCCGTGTCGAGGCCTGAATCGGCCAGCGTGATGATCTGTCCCGCGCCGGTGAGTCCGTGCGGCGCGGCCCAGGCCTTCCGCACGTTCAGCAGGCCCGGGTTCACGGCGACGTCGTTGAGCAGCTTGGCCGGCGCGTACCGCTCGATCCAGCGCACATCACCG
>JAFRSR010000150.1 GCA_017427485.1 Kiritimatiellia bacterium | reverse complement strand
CGCCGCGCGCCACCGCGCCGCCGTGGAGGCGCTCGCCGCCCGGCGCGACTGGGCCGTCGCCCACCTCAACCCCACGAACGCGGAAGGACGCGCCGAGGCCGTCGCCCTCGTGGAGGGCTACCGCGCGGCCCTGCTCGCGAATCCCCGGCTTGACGCGGACAAGATCCTCTGCGTGCGCCGACACCTCCAGAACTCCGTCTGGTCCGCCGGGAAGCCGGGCGTGCCGGGCGGCAGCGACGGACCGCCCTATTCGAAACGCGCCCTCTCGCGCGACCTCGGCCTCCTCGGCCTCAACGCCCACAACCACATGGACCTCCGGCGAACGGGCTTCACGAACGACATCGCCGTGATCTCCAACCTCCGCGGCACCCCCACGTTCACCTCGCTCTACCGGCCGCCCGACACCTCCATCGTGCGCGACCTCGACCTCGACTTCGACGCCTCGCGCATCCTCTTCACCAGCTACAGAGGCACGAACAACCTCCTCGGCGTGTATGAGATTGCATTAAGTGGCCCTGCGGGCCTAAGTGCTGCTTCGCAGCTAAGTGGCCCTCCGGGCCTAAGTGCTGCTTCGCAGCTAAGTGGCCCTCCGGGCCTAAGTGCGCCTACGGCGCTAAGTGTTCCTACGGAACTTAGTCGCGAAGCGACACTTAGGGGCGAAGCCCCACTTAAAAACTTAAAACTTAGGGGCGAAGCCCCACTTAAAAACTTAAGGGCCGAAGGCCCACTTAATCTTCAGGCGAAACTTGTTTCGCCTGAAGACGGGCACTACGACATCCAGTGGTGGGACGGCTGCTACCTGCCGAACCGCGACCAGATCATCCTCCTGGGCACGGGCGTGTACCAGTTCCTGCCCTGCGAGGACGGCAACTTCCCCATGTGCGTGCTCTACCGCATGGACCGCAGGACGGGCGAGACGATCCAGCTCACCTTCGAGCAGGACAGCGACTACACGCCCGTCGTCCTCAACGACGGACGCGTCGCCTACACGCGCTGGGAATACTCCGACCTCCAGCACTACTTCTCGCGCGAGCTGATGACGATGAACCCCGACGGCGTAGGCCAGCTCGCCCTCTGGGGCAGCGGCTCCTACTTCCCCACCTTCTTCTGCGGCGCGCGCTCCATTCCCGACGACCCGCACAAGATCGTCCTCATGGCCGGCGGACACCACGGCCGCGCCGAACACGGACGCATGCTCCTCCTCGATCCGACCCTCGCGCGCAAGTACCCACTCGTCTTCGACCCGCCCGACCGCGAGTGGGGTCCGCCCCTCCACGCGCTCCGCATCCCCGCGAAAGTCCTCCCCGCCTCCGAGACGGGAATCGTCCACGAGTTCCCCGGACGCGGCAAGCCCGTGGAAGGCGACGTCTGCGATCTGCAGGTGGACAACCAGTTCGCGCGCGGCAAACCCTATTTCTCGCATCCCTGGCCGCTCGGCGGCAACTACTTCCTCGTGAGCGCGAAATGTTCCGAGGCGGGCCTCTTCGGCATCTACCTCGTGGACACGTTCGACAACATGGTCCTCCTCGCCGAAGTGCCGGACGGCGCGCTCTTCGAGCCGATCCTCTTCGCACCGCGCACGCGTCCGCCCGTCATCGCCGACCGACGCGTCAAGGGCGCGAAGACCTGTACCGTCCACATCGCCGACATCCACAGCGGCCCCGGCCTCAAGGGCGTGCCGCGCGGCACCGTGAAGAAGCTCCGCGTGTTCGCCTACCACTTCTGCTACCACAAGACGGGCGGCCACGTCTCGATGGGCCTCGACAAGGTGGAGGCCGGCTGGGACGTGAAGCGCGTGCTCGGCACCGTGGACGTGGAGTCCGACGGCTCCGCCTGCTTCGAAATGCCCGCCAACACGCCCGTCTCGTTCCAGCCCCTCGACGCCGACGGCGCGGCCGTGCAGCTCATGCGCTCCTGGACCGTCGGCATGCCCGGCGAACGCGTCAGCTGCACCGGCTGCCACGAGGACAACCGCTCCTCCGTCACGACCTCGCGCACGCTCGCCGACAAACGTCCCATCCAGAAGATCCAGCCGCCCGACGCCGACGGCCCGCGTCCCTGGGGCTTCGCCACCGAGATGTACCCCCACTTCGTCGCCTCCTGCGCCTCCTGCCACGGTAGGGCGCGCGCCCCGCGCGCGCCGCAAGACTTCACCACCACCCCCGAATCCGCCTACCGGTTCCTCCACCCCTACATCCGCAGGGGCGGCGCCGAGTCCGAGCTGCAGATGCTGGAGCCGATGGAGTTCCACGCCACCACCTCGCCGCTCGTGCAGATGCTGAAGAAAGGCCACCACGGCGCGCGCCTCTCCGAAACGGGCTGGAAGCAGCTCTACACCTGGATCGACCTCAACTGCCCCTTCTACGGCAAGTGGGCGCCCAAGCCGTTCAAGACCGACCACTTCGTCCAAGGCTGCACCGACCAGGTCGCCCGCCGCAAGGCGCTCAACCGCGCCTACGCCGACCTCGCCGACGACCCCGAAGCCGAATACGACCGCTACGCGGTGAAGGTCGCTTCGCGACTAAGTGCTGCTTCGCAGCTAAGTGGCCCTGCGGGCCTAAGTGCTGCTTCGCAGTTAAGTGGGCCTTCGGCCCTAAGTGCGCCTACGGCGCTAAGTGTTCCTACGGAACTTAGTCGCGAAGCGACACTTAGGGCCGAAGGCCCACTTAAAAACTTAACTCTCAAAGGTTGGCCCATGGATGTGCTTCAGGCCGCAGACGCCCAGCTCGGCGCAATCGACCAAATCGCGCCCGTCACCACCAAGACCCTCATCCTCGGCGCCGGCACCTCGATGACGTTCCGCCGCATTCCCGCCGGCACATACATCATGGGCAGCACCAACGGCTACCCCGACGAGGTCTCGCGCGTCGTGCGGATCGACCGCCCCTTCTGGCTCTCGGAGATGGAAGTTGACAACGCGCAGTACCACGCCTTCGATCCCGCACACGATTCGCGCGCGCAAGACCAATGGGGCTTCGACCAGGTGATGCCCGGACACGTCGGCAACCACCGCCGCCAGCCCGTCGTGCGCGTCTCGCGCGAGCAGGCCGCCGCTTTCTGCGCGTGGCTCTCCACCAACTGCAACGTCCGCGCCGCGCTGCCCTCGGAGGAGCAGTGGGAATGGGCCGCGCGCGCGGGCACCGCCACGCCCTTCCCCTGGGGCGGACTCGACGACGACTTCGGGAAGTACGCCAACTTCGCGGACAAGAGCACGCGCTGGATGTATTCCGCCTGGGACGGCGCGGCGAGCATCCAGAGACGGCTCCCCTACAAGCCCGACATGAACTACCCCCTCCGCGACGACCGTTTTGAGGACGACTGGTTCACGCTCAACTTCACGGGCCGCGCGCGGTGCAATCCCTGGGGCCTCTACGACATGCACGGCAACGCGGCGGAATGGACGTCCTCCACCACAAACGGCTACGCCATCGCCCGCGGCGGCAGCTTCGCCTCGCGCCCGAAAGACGCCACCAGCTCATTCAAGGCCTATTATCTCCCCTGGCAGAAAGTCTACGACGTCGGCTTCCGCGTGATGCTAGACGCTGACTAGACGGCCGAGGGTATGTTGTAGCCCTACCTCGTGTTGCCCCACTTGTCGACGCTCTTCACGGAGAAGCGGGACGCGTCAGCCGGTTTCGCGCCTGCCATGGGGAGCGAAGCCGCCACCGCGGAGGCAATCTGCTTGCCGTCCTTGAATACGCGGTAATAGCGGTGTTCGGATTCTTCGCTCGGCTCCCAGACGAGCTTGCCGTCCGCGATGCGGATGTCCGTGATTGCGGTGGGCATGTGATTCTCGTAGTCCGTCGTGAGGAACGTGATGGACTTCGCCGGCAGCGCCACGCTGAACGCGCCGTCCTTCACCGTGACCGCGCCGGCGGGCGGCTGCAGGTCGTTGAACGCGTTGTAGGGCACGTGGCCGACCTCGTACACGTAGCGCCGCAACGGCTGGTGGAACGACGGCGTGCCGTCAATGCGCAAT
The DNA here is from genome assembly GCA_017427485.1 of Kiritimatiellia bacterium. Classification (GTDB taxonomy): domain Bacteria; phylum Verrucomicrobiota; class Kiritimatiellia; order RFP12; family UBA1067; genus RUG572. Next base: position 1,901 of record JAFRSR010000150.1, on the reverse strand, counting down.
TTCCACGAAGAGCAGTCCACGCTCACGGTCTTAGCCGGGCCGCGGTTGACGAGCGCTATGGAGACGGACCGATCGGGGTTGAGCACCGCGCCGCCGCGCAGCATCGGATCGGCGAAGGTGCAGGGCAGCACGGTGGCGTTCTTGCGGAAGAGCTTCGCGAGCCACCCCATCGCGTAGAGCTCGGCGTAGGCCGTGTAGTCGCGGTCCGTCGAACACCAGCGGAATGTTCCCCACTTGTTGTACTTGGTGTCCAGCCGATAGCCGCACTTCCCGGCCTCGTAGGCGGCGCGCTCCTCGGGCGTGTCGCCGTCCTCGATCACGAACGGGTCGGGGTAGTCCACGAAACTCCAGCTCACGCAGGCCAACGCCCCCTGGTTCATGGCCGCAAGGCCCACCTCGCACTTGCTCAGCACGCTCTCCTCCCGCCTCTCGGGCTGGCGGATGTTGTAGCTCACGTCGTCAACCATCACGCCGCGCTTTCCGAACGTGGGGCTGAACCCGAACTCGCCGAGGATGTAGCGCTTCGCCTTGCAGGAGAGGGCGCGCTGGACGAGGTTCGAGAAGAAGACGTTGCTTTCGTTCCAGAGGTTGAGGTCGTCGGCCTTGCGCCCGTACACGTACCAGTGCGTGCAGTACGCGCCCACGTAGTCGTCCATGTTCGCCTTGATCCAGTCGAGCATCGGGTAGACGTTCTTGGTGGCTTCGGGATTCGGCGAGGCCGACTCGTCGGAGGCGAGGATGCGGATGTCGAGCTCGTGCCGATGGAACGCGCGGAAAAGCGCGACGTTGAACTTCTTGAAAAGCTCCCACCGGTCCTTCTGCGCGAACCAGCCCCACCGGTCCCCGTTCATCAGCTCGTTCGTGAGGCAGTAGTAGCGGATTTTGCGGCAGTTGCGCACCTTGATCAGGTACTCGAGGTTCTTCGCCACCTTCTCGGCGTATGCATCCGCGTCAAGCTCCTCCGCGAGCGGCGGCATGGCGCACGGCACGGCGTAGAGCGTCGTGCCGGCTTTCCTGAACGTGAGGTCGTAGTAGTCGGCGAAGCGGTCGAGCTGCTCCTTCGACTGGTCGGCGAAGCCGGTGTAGACGCGCGAGAAGGACGGCGAGATCTCCGCGAACGTCTTGAGGACGCGCTGGTCGCGGAAGTCGTCTGGCATGATTGCGAGGAAGTTTGCCTCGGAGTTCTGGAAACCGAACCCGTTGAACAACCAGCGGATGTATGGCTTCGTGATCGTCACGTCCGCCGCCGACGCGCCGAGCGCCAGGCCGACAATCATGGCCGCATGAATTGCTTTCTTCATTATTTGTTCCTTGCCAATAACTTGAGCCTTTCTTATTTGCTTTCGCTGCTGGGAGTTTTGGAGTTTAAGAGGCTTGGAGCATTTTTATGATCTTCTCTGAAACTCCGAGCCTCCTAATCTCCCAGTAGCGAAAGCAATCATCACTTTGACCAGCCGATGGCGCGGGGAGTCTCCAGACGGCGCCAGCCGTTCCACGTCGCGAGCTCCTTCACCGGCGTACCGGGCGGAAGCGTCGCGACGACCGGCGAGCCGTCGGACGGCGCGAAGCGCAGGATGACCGGGCGCTTGGCGGTTTCGGCATCCTCGTCGGCGGACGGCTTCGGCGCCTCCGCGGGCCCCGTCACCGCCACGCTCGTGCTCTCCGTGCTGGCCGCCTCCGTGGAGACGAAGTTGAGCTTCAGCGGGTAGGCGCGCGCCACCTCGTAGCGCTGCGTGTGCGGATTGTAGTAGTAGATGGAAACGAGGGCGGTGTTCGTGGCCTGCGCCGTGCGGGGCACGAGGATCTGGGTCCAGGTCACGCGATGCGCCGTGCGCGACACCTCCTTCGGCTCGTAGGCCTTGAACTCCTTCGAGAGGTTCTCGACGTTCGGGAAGATGTTG
>JAFRSR010000149.1 GCA_017427485.1 Kiritimatiellia bacterium | reverse complement strand
CGGATAGCGGGCCTCCGGGTGTGCGCGCATCGCCGCAATGACGTTCTCCACGTGCTCGAGCGGCTGGACGCGTTCGGGCCTGCGGGACGCCGTGATGATGTCGAGAAAGAGATTCACCACGGCGGTGCGCAGGAGAAGCCGCCGTTCCGGCGTGTCCTGCGGAAAGTCCGCCACGACGTCGAACACGTGCTGGAACAGCTTGCGCGTCATGTCCGTTCCGTCGAAAAGCCGCTGGGGCATGTCCAGCATGCGGCCGCGCAGCCAGGCCGCCTCGTCGCAACGGAGATTCAGGAACCGCGCGCCTTTCTGCGGTATGCGGAAGAGGAGGCTGAACGTGTCCAGTCCCTTGGGATACGTCACCATCCGATGGGGCTCGTCCGGGCGCGACACGAATATCTTCCCCGGACGGAACGCATAGCTCGTCCCCATGCTTTCGTAGGTGATGTTTCCGCCCAGGCAGTAGAGGATCTCGACGAAGCCGACGTGGACATGCTCTTCGACGGACGGCATGCGGTTCGCACAGTGGTTCCGGCTGATCTGTGGGACGCACGGAACTCCGTAATCCGCAAGGTTGACGGCGCGCACGCCATGCGTGGCGCTAATGTACAGGCCCTTGTCTATGGACTTTTTCTTCGCCATGACCTACTTCTTTCGCACGTCAGTCCGGATTGAAGTTGTTGTACACGACGACTCGCTGGAGGCCGGGCGCGAGCGGACGCGGTTCCGCGCCCGATGCGCGCAGGACGGCCGGCGTGAACGGCGGCACCTCGACCTCCAGCTCGACAGTGCTGCCCGCGCGCCTCCACTTGACGGCCACGCGCCCGCGCGGCGTCTCGCGCGTTGCCTCCGCCCAGTCGAGCGACTTCGGGAACGTCGGGCCGATCTCGATCTCGGCGTAGCCCGGCGCCTTCGGACGGATTCCGCCCAGGCGCGTCATGAGCGTGCTCGCGGCACCCGCGAACATCGCGTGATTGTGCGAGTTCATGCCACACCTGAACGACCACTGTTCCCAGAGCGTCGTCGCGCCCTTCGTGAGCATGTAGCCGAAGCCGGGATACTCCGACTGGGTGAGCATGTGGACGAACAGGTCGCCTTCGCCCAAGTCGCACAGCACGTCGCCCAGATAGCGCGTCCCGAAGATGCCCGTGTCGACGCGGCTGCCGTTCTTCTCGCGAATGGTCCGCAGCAACTGGCCTGCGACGCCGGCACGGCAGTCCGCCGGGACGATCCCGAACGCGAGCGGCAGCACCGCCGTCGTCTGCGATCCGTCGCCGTAGGCATGCGCCTTCGCGTCGTAGAACTGGCGGTGGAACGCCTCCTTCGCCCGCGCGTGCAGCGCGTCGTACCGCGCCGCGTCCTCGTCCTTGCCGAGCACGTGCGCCGCCTCCGCCACGATGCGCGCCATCTCGCAGAAGATCGACGTGTTCACGATCGCCACGTCGTTGAAGTAGCTCTCCCACGTGCCCTTGTTCGGCGCGCACCAGTCGCCGAAGCCGGACCGGCAGACGAGGTCGGGCGCGCGCTTGACGAACGCGTCCACCTGTCCCTTCATGTCGTCGTAGCGGGCGGCGTAGACGCGCGCGTCGCCCGTCTCGCGCCACAGGCGCGCGGCCAGCGTCACCGAATCGCCCGTCCAGTCGGGGTTGCCGCGCCCGCCCCGGATGTCGTCCAGCCACTTGGCGTAGTACCGCGTCATGTTGAAGAACGCGAGCGCCGCGTCCTCGTACGCCTGCGAGTCCATCTGGCACGGCGTGCGCTCCACGCGCATGTCGCAGTCAGTCGGATAGCTCATGAAGTTCGAGCGCATCGACCAGAGCGCCGCGCCGAAAAAGCGGTTGAGCGTCTCGTTCGAGCAGCGGAACGTCCCGGCCGTCTCCACGTCCGCGTGGACCGCCCACGCCGTCAGGTCGTCCGCCGTCGGACGCCCCGGCCAGCCGCGTATCTCCACGTAGCGGAACCCGTGGTACGTGAAGCGCGGCACGAATGTCTCCGCCGCCCCCGTGCCGGCGAGGATGAACGTGTCCGTCGAGCGGGCGCCCGCGTTCGTCCACGGATCGATCTTCCCGTCGTCGCCCAGCAGCTCGCTCGTGCGGAACGAGACCGCCGTCCCCTTCGGCCCGCGCACGCGCGCCTCCACGAAGCCCGCGCGGTTCTGCCCGAAGTCGACCGTGAACACGCCCAGTTCCGTCTCGACGATCTTGACGGGCTTGCGCGGATCCAGCATCCGCACCGGCGGCTCGTCGTTCGCGAGCAGACGGCATTCCTCCATCCCCTCCGACAGGACGGCCGGACGCCACCCGGCAACGGACGCGCCCGGCAGACACCAGCCGGGATCCTCCAGCGACGCATCGTACGTCTCGCCCTGGTAGATGCTTGCATAGGTGACAGGACTCGATGGATTGAATTGCCATGTGCCATCCGTCACGACGGTCTGCTCCGTGCCGTCCGCATAGCGGATCAACAGGTGGAGGATCGCGCATTTCGGCTTGAGCCAGTGCCAGCCATACCGCGAGAAATCGTCCGAATAGCCAGCCGCAAGCCAGAACCCGACGGCGTTCTCCGCGCCCGGACGCAGAAGAGCCGTCACGTCGTACGTGTCAAACAGCAGTGCGCGCGACGGCTGTGTCATCCCCGGCGCCAGCACGCGCGTCGGGTCGGCCTTCTTGCCGTTGATACACAGTTCGTAGAACCCCATCCCGCACGCGGAGGCGATGGCCGACGCGATCGGCTTGTCCGCGAGCGCGAAGGTGCGCCGCAGGCGCGGACAGCTCTTCGGCAAGATGCCCGGATGCAGGTAGACCGCGCCCGCGACGCGCAGCCCGCCCTTCTCCGTACGCGGGTTCCGGAAGGCTTGCATCACGTGCCCGTTGAAGGCGTCGTGCAGGAGCACGGCGCCGTCCGCCGCCCGCACGTCCACCTCGCGCACCAGCGCGTCCTCGGCGTAGCTCGTGCGAACGCCCACCGTCCCCGCCTTAAAGGTCGCGTCCGTCCGCTCGTCCACGAGCGTGCCGTCGATGAACGTCTTGATCGTCTCCCCACGCAGCGAGATCTTGAGCACGTGCGCGGCGGCAGGGTCGAGCCCCTTCGGGAAAAACGGCGAAAGGTCCTTCTCCGGCAGGAGCCGCATTCCCTTCCCGCCGGGCAGGAACACATGCGGACGCAGACGCGCCGCCGCGCGCTCGAAGTTGACCTGCCACATGTAGCCCTCGGTGCCCGAACGCGCGCGGAAGAACACGCCGAAGGCGTTCGTGACGCGCGAGAACTTCACTTGGTAGTCGATGTCCTGCCAGTCCACGCGAACCGGCTCCTCGCCGATCCACCGCGCGCCCGCCCACTGCGCGCCGTCCTGCAACGCGACTACGAAGCGCCCCGGCGCGCTCCAGGGCGTTGCGCCCGAGCCGTCCGCATTCACGAGTCGCACCTGCCACCAGTACGGCACGCCCGGATGCAAGGCGGGGCCGTCGTAGACCCAGCTGAACAAATTGTCCGTCCGGCGCACGGCGGCCGATTGCAGCGCGGCCACATCGGGGGCAACGCGCACTTCCGCTCCCGCCGGACGCATCGACGGCTCCTCGCCGCGCAAGGTCCACGAGAGGCGCGGCCGTGCATCCGCCGTCCCCACCGGGTTGATCGCGTCCTCGCACCGCACCTGCCCGATCTCAAGCGGCGCCGCGCAAACCGCCAGCGTGGCCACGCCGCCAAATATCACCATGTTCAATTTCATTCCAGACTCCGCTCGTGCGCGACGGCACCATGCCGCCACGCCGCACATCTTACCATTTCCCGTGGTTTGCCGCAAAGCAAAACTCCAATCCTGATCTCCGCGATTTCCTGCTTCACGAAGGGGATGGGATTTGGTATGTTATCCACGCACGGGCCGCCACAGCGGCCGGAAAAGGAGAAGAAGATGCAGAAAATCGCAAAGTGGATGGCGACAGGCGTCGCCGGACTAATGGCCTGGATGTGCGCCGCCGAACCGGCGGCGGACGGCGCGAAGGACCGCGCGATGTGGGTCGAGAAGATGCTCCAGATCGTCGCGCCGGTCGTCACCAACCTGGAGTCGGGGACGCTGCGCGCCAACATCCCGCGCCGCGCCGAGAACCTCACGGCCCCCTTCACGGAGCTGGAGGCGTTCGGGCGGGTGATGACCGGCTTCGCGCCGTGGTTCGAGCTGCCGGACGACGACACGCCCGAGGGACGCCTCCGCGCGGCGTGGCGCCCGCGCCTCCTGCGCGCCATCGCAAACGCCGTCGATCCCCAGTCGCCCGACTTCCTCGTGTTCGCCTCGGACAAGGGACGCCAGCCGCTCGTGGACGCCGCGTTCTTCGCGCAAGGGCTTCTCCGCGCGCGGAAAGGCCTGTGGGAGAAACTCCCGGAGAAGGCGCGGCGCCAGACGATCGACGCGCTCGTCTCCTCGCGCGCCACGGAGCCGCACGGAAACAACTGGCTGCTCTTCGCCGGCGAGGTCGAGGCGTTCCTCCTGGAAGTGACGGGGGCGTGCGACACGAACCGGCTGCGGATGGGCGTGGACAAGTTCGCCCGTGAATGGTACGCGGGCGACGGTTACTATTCGGACGGCCCGCGCCTTTCCTTCGACGGCTACAACTCGTTCGTGATCCATCCGATGTTCTGGGAGATCTCTCGGACGATGGAACGGCACGGCATCGCGGACGGCGCGAAGTACGTGGCGCTGGAGCGCAGGCGCCTCCGCCGCTTCGCCGACCTCCAGGAGCGCATGATCTCGCCGGAGGGCACGTTCCCCATGGCCGGACGCTCCATCTGCTACCGGTTCGGCGCGCTACAGGGGCTCGCGCTCGCCGCCACGCTCGGCCCCGAGTTCCACCCCGCGTCCGACGGCGCCATCCGCGCTGCGATGACGGCCGTCCTCGCGCGACAGACGCACCCGCGCAACTTCCGTCCCGACGGTTGGCTGGAGGTCGGCTTCAACGGCGCGCAACCCGAACTCGCCGAACGGTACATCGGCTACGGAAGCGTCTATCTCTGCACGGCCTTCTTCCTCCCGCTGACGCTGCCGCCCGACGCGCCCTTCTGGACGGCGCCGGCCGAACCCTGGACCTGCAAGGCGGGCTGGGACGGCGCGCCCGTGCGCATCGACCACGCCTTCAATGAAAAGCAGAAACGCTAACCATCCATACGCAATCCGGCTCCGCGGGGCTTGACAGTCTGACACGGTTTCGGTATGTTATGCACGATTTCTTCACTAGAAAGGAAACGACATGAACAGAAGAGACTTCATTTCCACGGGCGCAGGCGCGTTCTTCGTCGCCGCCGCCGGACGCGCGCTCGGCGCCGCGGCCCCCTCCAACCGCATCCGCCTCTGCATCGTCGGCTGCTCCCGCACGAAGCTCGACCCGGCGGTGGGACGCAACCTCATGCACCCGAAGGGCAACCGCGGACGCGGCTACCAGGTGATGGTCGCCGCGCTGAAGGTGCCGGGCGTGGAGATCGCCGCCGTGTGCGACGTGGACGCCGCCGCCACCGCCTACGCCGCCTCCGAGGTCAAGCGCATCGCCGGCTACGAGCCGAAGCAGTACCGCGACATGCGCGAGGCGTTCGCCGACCCGGGCGTCGACGCCGTCGTGGTGGCCACGCCCGACCACTGGCACGTCCTCGCGGGCGTCTGGGCCCTCAAGGCCGGCAAGGACCTCTACCTCGAGAAGCCGATCGGCATCACCCCTGGCGAGGCGAAGGTGCTCGCCAAGGTGCAGCGCGAGACGAAGCGCATCTTCCAGCTCGGCACCCAACGCCGCAGTTCGTACTCCTCGCAGCAGGCCGTCGCCGCCATCCGCTCCGGCAAGTACGGGAAACCCCGCTGGGCAAAGGCGTGGTGCCTCTCCGACCGCCCGCGCGTGAACCGCTGTCCGCCGATGCCCGTCCCCGAGGGCCTCGACTGGAACCTCTGGCAGGGCCCCGCCCCGCACGTGAAGGAGTTCCGCGGCGAGCTCGTGCACTACCAGTGGCGCTTCTTCCGCGGCTACGGCACGGGCGACCTGCCGAACAACGGACTCCACTTCGTGGACATCGCCCGCTGGGCGCTCGGCGCCGGCTGGGCCACGCGCGTCTACGCAGGCGGCGGCAAGCTCTTCTACCCGGGCGAGGGATTCGAGTACGAGGACACCCAGATGCTGAACGTCAACTTCGCCGACGGCACCTTCCTCACGTGGGAGGGCTGCTCGCACTCGGGCGCGAAGCCGTTCATGGACCAGGGGACGGGCTGCCTCGTGTACCTCGACGACGCGCTCGTCAACTTCGGCCCCGGCGGCGGCACGGCCCTCTTCGACCGCAAGGGCAAGAAGACCATCCAGCAGTGGAGCGCGAACGACATGTCGCCCGAGCAGATCGCCGGCGGCGTGAACGCGAGCGCCGGCGGCGGCAAGAACGACGCCGTCCACGTCGCGAAGTTCGTCGAATGCGTCCGCAACCGCGACCCGAACACGGCCATGCCGATCGACGAGGCGCTGAAGTCCGACCTCCTCCCCATCTGCGGCAACGTCTCGCTGCTCACGGGAGAGGCCGTGCAGATCAACCCGCAGACCGGCGAGCTCGCCGACCCGAACTGCGCCGCCGCGAAGTACTGGATGCCCCGCTACGAGCCCGACTGGGACCCGCGGGCATAACCGCACACCGGGTAGGGCGGGCGCCCCGCGACCGCCGCAACCTTCCGCAAAACCAACGCACCCGCCGGTCCTTTCTTCGCGGATGCGTTCGGCCTCGTCACCGTGCAACATGTGGCGGAGAGTGTGAACTTGGGACTGCCATACAGCGGTCATATCTCCACCCATGTTGGCTCGTAGGCGACTTCATAGCGCTCGTCGAGGCGAGAGACGTTGTAGATGCGGGTCGCCCCAAAATCGACTCCACCATGAAGGCCGGTGTGTATATGCCCGCAGAAGACGAAACGCGGGCACTTCTCGGCAATCGCCTCGGTCAGCTCTGGCGAGCCGAAGTGTTCGGAGTCAGTCTGGAGAGATCGATCCACGTCGCTTCCGGGGATGTGCGGCGGCGAGTGAGTGACAAGCACGTCGAGTCCGGAAGGGATCTTGGAGAACCACTCGACGAGCCTGTCTGGCTCGCCCTCGAACGCCCACGAGTAGGAGATGATCGGCACCCACGGCGTGCCGTAGAATTTCACCCCGCCGATCTCCGCAGCCGCATCGCCGAGGAAATGGACGTTCGGCGAGAAGGCGTATTTCCAGTCAATGCCAACATCCCTGTAGAGGATGTGCGCAATCGGGTAGAAGTCGTGGTTGCCGGGAATGACGACGAACTGGATGTCGGGATATGACGAGGTCCATTCCCTGAACTTCTTGTTGATCCACTTCTTCTGGTCGTTGATGTGCCAGGGACCGCGTCCGCGCAGCAGCGCCACGTCGCCCGCGAGGACAACGACGTCCGCGCCCTTGGGGTCCAGCCCCTCAAGGTTTCCATGCAAGTCTGATGTAGCCATGATACGCATTTGTTTTCTCCTTCTGTTACTTCAACCCCGCGCGTTCTGGTCGGCGCGTTTGATTCGCCTGACCGCATGCTTGAGCTTCCCGATGAGGAAGTTCAGTTCCAGCGAGGATTCGGTCTCCACGGTCTCAAGGTCCGGCATGACGACGTCAGACAAGGTTTCGCCGAAATGACGCATCTTCTCCGCCTGCATCTGCCCCTTCGGCGCGTTGTGCAACTCCACGAGCTCGCGCCTCAGCGTGCGCACCTTGGCGAAGGTCTCGATTATGGCGAACGTGGCTTCTGTCGCACGCTGGCTCTTCAGAATAGTCGCAAGCATGTAAAGTCCCTTCTCCGTGAAGGCCTTAGGCAGGGCTCGACTCTTGGACGAGACTTTTGCGGACGAAATTTTCGACCGCAAATCAGACAACTCGTCTGCCGTCAATGCGAACATGTAGTCCGCGGGGAATTTCTCGGGGTTGTTGCGAACGGCTTCGTTCACGCGCTTCGTCGCGACTCCGTACAGCTTCGCGACATCCGCGTCAACGATGACCGGCTGTCCTCGGACGCTGACAATCAGCCTCTCGACGTCGCTATATGCAATAGGCGTTGACGCGGGCGAAACCTCGCCGCACTCGATCACTTCATTTTCTCTCTTCTTCATAACCGATTCCTTTCTCCCGCCGTGCGGGATGTGTACACACATCACCGGCGGCACGCGCCGCCGGTGCAGTTTGGAATCGGCCCTGCCAGCCATCCACCGAAGTGGCGTCCGCGTTTTTCAGCGGAGGATCTCGCTACCCGGCCCGCGCGGATCCCGAGTACTTCAGAAACGGGTCCGGTCCGGACGGCTTTCGCTGTATAGCCCCACCGGGGGCATCAATTCCCGAAAGCGCGAGTATGATACCAAATCCCGACTCACTGCACAACCACCAATCTGATTCAAGAATCCGTACGTCACATATTCGAATATGTGACGTACCGCGCAGTGATGGTGACTGCCGCCATCCAATCGACGCACTCTGGGGCAACGGGCGTCTCGCCCACTGGGACAACGGGCGTCTCGCCCGTTGCGGCAACGCCAGGATCGCAACCGTTATCGAAAAGGACGTAGGACATAAGACTTTGGCTTGCCTGTTCTACGTCTTACGTCCCACGTCCTTCATTTCTATTATTGCAATAAACGAAATCACGTGCGGCTCATCGCCTCAAGCAAATGCCTGTAATGCAGCCGTCGGGCACACTGGAATTGCCCCGCCGACTCCAGAACGCCCGTCCAGAGACGAACCTTTGCCAAGGCCGGCGCGCGCGGGGACATCACGATTCCGCGCAGGAGCAGCTCTCGCTCAAGCCGATCAATCTCCTCCCTTTGGCGCTCCGCCTCATCCCCTGTGGCAGACGGATCAAACAGCGTCTCACCCTTCTCGTCCACCCATGCCAATGTATTCCACACCACGCCCATGCCAGTCGCATAACGCGCCTGACTCCAGAAGAAATCCCACGCATCTTCCTCGCGCAGAGCCGTCCTTTGTCGCAACATACCCCTGGCGAATGCGCACAGGCTCGGCCAACCCACGCCACCCTTCACCTTTCACCAGAAACATCCTCTCAATTTCAAACGCCATGTACCATTCCCGAACTTTCTTTTACGGGGACAGTCCCCGATACAATTGCTAATCGGCACGCAGAATCTCCAGATAGTGACTCCACGTCAAAAAGCCAGGTGTCTGGCCTTTTTCAGAAAATCCAGACGTCTGGATTTTTGAGACATGAGATAAAACTTACGCATGTAATTCAAATTCGAGTGTGCCCCCGCCAAAGCCTTATAACGTAAGATCACCGGCGACCCTCACGCGCACCGTCGTGCCGTCCTTTGTCGCCACATACCCCTGGCGGATGCGCACAGGCTCGACCACCCCGCGCCATGCCTCGCCTTTCACCAGAAACTTTCGCTCAATCTCTAATGACATGAACGATTACACTTCGGCTCTTGTGGGCCATGTATTATCCTTCCTCTTTAATGTTGCCTCAAAAGGAACAGTCTAATATCAGATGTTCCACCTTATATCCCTTCTGTCGCAGTTCGGTACCTTGGGCAGATAGTAACTTAGCAATCTTTCCCTTATTATCTATACGGGTTTTCTTCTGCTCACTTTTAGATTCAAACCAGCCCACCAGGAAGATGCCGGCATCTGCGCCGCCTTTACCCATGTATTTCCCAACCAACTGCGATTCAAAGGCCGTCTTGATTTCATGATTCCAACTTCCTTTGACTTCAATGCAAAGACGTAAAGGTTCGCTCGTTTCGTTTTCAAAAGCATCTATCCATATATCTGTCCTTGCTCCGCGCTTACCATTCCGTCCTCTATTTAGTTGTACCTCCCTGTTAGAGACAATTCGAGGAAGCATGTCCGAAAGATACTTCTGAATGTGATCCGACAAATCTTCTTCCGATTTGTGGGTAACATGCCCCTGGTTTTCATTCCAGAGGAATCTAACTTGTGGGTTTTTCACGCCTGTCAAATACGTCTGATAGCCACCCAACGCGTTCAACACTATATGCAGTAAATCGTCAGCACAATTGATGACAAGCATCTTTCTCTTGCTTTCGAGAAGTTTAGTCACAGCATCCAATTTAAACATTGGGCATCTTCCGGCCAACAACTGCCCACGCAACCGCAAAGCACAGTCATAAAACCATTTATGCTTCGGGAAACGACGATGTAACTCCTCAATTGCAGAAACGGCCTCTGGCTCAACGCGCAACATCAACTCATTGAATACAGATGAAATGAATCGGTATAACAGATCAGTTGCATCAAGGAAAAAAGCACCTTCATGTTGCGGTTCCTTTTCAGGGGGGAAATAGACATGCAACCATGAATAAAATTCCATAAGGCTATTGTCAGATAATCTTGAAAGAACTCTTGTGATCGTGGCATGATGGTACTCCTGCGAAAGTACCTGTTTTGCCCATGACACGCCCCATTCTGGATCTTCACCCAACTCTTTCTGCAATTCCGGGAACCGGTATGGCATACTTACGATTACGCAGCCCATTGTCAGAATACCGCAATCCTTAAGCCGTACACCTCTATATTTCTTCCTAACATATTCAACCGTGACATCGAAATGGGCAGCAATAAATTTATCATACAACTTATATCTTTGTTCATCCGTCAAGATATCTTCATCCAAATTCTGCAAAAGACGACAGAACAGCTTGGTACTGAATATCTCGCGCAATCTCTTCACGCCAAACGAAAGATCCGTTTTCAGACTGTTCCTCAGAAATTGCAGAATGACATTGAAAGAAGCCTTCTTGTGAAGGTCACAGAAATACTTAAGCGTTGATGGGAGTAGCTCAAACTTGCTAAGTTCCAAATGCCATAAAAGCTCAGGGGCTACTTTCCTCCACACATGAATCGGCATTCGGTCCAACAGTTCCCTGCCACAATCATATAACATGCAAAGAGCCCTTACATAAACATCGTACCCACTCTGGCCTGATGACCAAGGGCCCTTGCCTTTTATCAAGAAATCATACGCAGACGCAACAAGGCACTGCTTTTCTGCGCTTGTAAATGAAGGCCACAAAGTACTCGTGCGGAAATCCAGCATTGAAAATTCCACACCCTTTGTTTTATGTTGCTGCTGTTCAATGACACAATTGATAGGATAAAATTTACCTGTGGCATCTCCACCTGAGAGAACTTTATGTGCCCAATCTACATTCTGCGAAAAAATCCTTTCGTTTTTTGCCTTACGTTGCGCGACTCTTTGCTCATTTTTATACCTTCTTGACGCCATCTTCGATTCAAAAACTCGCGCTCTTTTCAATGCTTTTGCCGCAGTCTCTGTAAAAACCGAAGGAAACTCCTTGTGTAATTCATTCCATAATGTCGCCTTCTCGGGCAAACATACATATCCGAGGTACCGCAAACAAGTTGCCCATCTTTCACGTATCTTGCCATTAGATTCCTTTGCCAAAGAATCTAACACAAAATCACCGTCTTCAGGAAGTAACAATTGTTCCCAACAACCATACACGGCATCAAGGGACAACTCTGGATTTTCAACTATGTATTTCGCCACCAAATGCCTACGCGCAACATCGTTCCTGAAATCCTGCTCTGAAAAGATACGACTTGAATCACGCCATTCATACCCTTTATCCCTGAAGGGAGATTCATAAACCGCATCGTATGCCGCAATGCCTCGAGCAAGTTCTGGGATAAATTCAGCCGATCTTTCTTCCTTCCAGCAATGTAGAAATATCGAACGTCTTGCATCAGCAACACAATCCAAGCTGTCATCCCGTTCTTTTATCTCGGAAACGGCCCACCTCAGCAACTTTAACTTCTCGGCTGAAGGTATCCTATGCAATGACGCCACAAATCCATCACCCTCAATCCACATGGAAAAAGAATCTGCCACATGTCCATGCTTGGTAGACAGCAATGGAATCAACTCGTCAACCGACATCAAATCGGGCCAGGTCATTCGCAAAACAATGCCTTTGAGTTGATTGACCCTGTCCCCTTTTAATACTTGCTTACATTTCGTCCGCTGCGCCTTGTTTGCCAATTCCAGCAAGGCATATCCAGCACTCTTTCGCAATCCCAATTCCAAAGACTCATCGCAAAACATGCCGACAAGCAAATCGGCTGCTGAGATCATGCGCGCTTGCCGAATGATGTCTATGGCCGTATCGGCTACCACTTCCGAGGGAGTGGCCTTAAGTTCTTTGCGGATGACCTTAACGCATCTGTCGCTATTCAATGCATAATACCGAGCCTGTACGGCAGGGCTATCACGTACCGAAGATGAAATGCCTTCAGCATGATCCAATATGGCCTTGCAGATTTCATCCGCGCCCAGTTTGTCAACCAAGGCATCGGTTCCCAGCAAAAGATCGGGTCGCGATTTCTTGACCCGCTTCAATATGGAATCGCTTCGCGCCGCGAGCCATGGAATCACCCCTTCCCATTGCGGGTATGGTACACCTTCTGGCGACAGGACGACTTTTCCCCATTCCTTCTCGCTCAAATACTTTATAACCCCGTCAGCAGCAAGGAAATCCAAATACGAGGAGTGGGTGAATCGATAAACCCCTTTACCGATGTTCAGAAACAATGGCCGTAAAAGCAATGTGTTAAATGCATCCCGATCCGCTTTGTCTGGGAACAGTTTCGAGAAATCAATCTCCCCATCCTGTTGCGGCAGGTTTGTTATGCGCGTAATTATCGTACGGCCAGTCAATTTCAAAGCCAGCGCAACAATAGTCGCAATTCTGATTCCGTCATCTTCTGGTATTAAATCCTCTTTAACCGACAACTGCCTTCCCGATGCAGGATTTTCTGCGCATAGATGCCGAATGGCATCTCGCCACAGGCTTTCTGTCGAGGAATTCTTCAACCCCGTTTTCTGGTATGCGCTCATCAGCAACTTACATCCTAACGGCTTTGAGCATACCCCACCCAGATTTTGTCTGTCGATCTTCCTTATGAATGAACCGTAATCAATGCCTTCTTCTTCGCATAGCTCACGTACATCATCCCTAGAGTATGGCAACAAGGAAAACATGGGCCACTTCAGCCGTTCACTCAACTGATTCAACTGAGGAACCCCACGAGATGTAACGGCCACATGCGCTTTGCAATTGACACTTTCCAGCTCTCTTATTAGTACCCCCACAAGATCCAACGCCTCGTCAAAGCCGTCAAGAAATAGATATTCCTTCTCGCGTGAGTCGCGCTGAATGGCCTCTTTCAACCCCTGAACATCGGACAAATAAGTGACAAGTTCAATCCTGGAGAACGAAGATCTATTGTTCAACGATGAGCAATACTCCCTTAGTACATGCGACTTACCCATCCCCCCTTCCGCAACTATAAGGGCGTTGCCGTCTTTTACAACCTCCTCAAAAGTCTTCAACTCCTTGAATACTTCCGAATCAATCAGGAAACCGCTCGCATCAAGCAACCTGCCGTCAAATAGCGAGAACCGTCCGTCCCTACTTAAGAGACGTTCGCCGGCAACATTACTCGAAAGAAACTTTCTTGTCACGGGATCGACCTCTCTGCATTGCTTTACAACAACACAACTCGTTCTTGGGGAAAGGCGGCGACAAGTGAGGCGAGGCGACCGGACGGATTGAGGGAGCCGAGGACGAGAGACGAACAGTTGTCGAGGATCCAACGATTGCGGGCGACGGCGGTGGCGGCAGAAGCACGCGCGGCGGCAACCGGAGAAACAATCAAGAGGCGGCTAGCACCAACTGCTGGGCGCAATTCTTCAGGAACAGTCTTCCAAAGCGACCGGGCGAGAACAAGAATAATCGGCACCTTGCCGCGCAGAAGGAACTTGAGTACGTCTTTTTCCAACGGACTCTGGAAGCCGCTTATGACGCAGCAATCTGAATCGCGCACCTTCTCCGCCCATTCGTAGCACTTCAGCACGTCGGCGGCAGATATCCGCCGCGACGAAAGGAACGCCGTTTTGTCAGGGTGATTGAGCAAAGCGACATTGCCCACCATCTGGAGAGAAGATGCCATGTCACACCTCGAAGTAACCACCGTTCTTTGGCGCACCCCGGAATTCAATCTTACCTGCGTCCTTGAGTTTCCTTACATAGCGTTCAACGCTTTGCACGCTTTTGCCAATGTATGTCGCCAGTTCGTTCGCCCGTTTGCCCGGAT
>JAFRSR010000148.1 GCA_017427485.1 Kiritimatiellia bacterium | reverse complement strand
TGGTTCGTGGTTCGCGGTTCGTGGTTCGTGGGCGAAGAGGGAGAGGGTGTGGATGCCGAGGTGGTCGAAGAGGTAGGAGAGGGCCTTGTGGAATGCGGACTTGAAATGAATTTCCACGAGGTCGAAATCGCAGCCGAGGGCGCGCGCAAATGCCTTGGACTGGTTTTCGTGCCCCGCCTTGCCGTCCGTAAGGATGAGAACCTTACGCTCCATTCGGTCCTGCCCCCTTGTCCTTCGCGGGCTCCTCAGGCGCCTTCAGCTTCCCCTCGAGCATCTCCCGCACGGCCTTTCGGACCTGACGCTTGGCGATGGCCATGCCCCCCTTGACGGTGCAGCCGGCCGCGCGGAGGTGTCCGCCGCCGCCGAAGCGGGTGGCGAGCTGGGTGGCGTCCCACGGCTCGCGCGTGCGGATCGACACGCGCGTCTCGTGCGTGCGGTCAGGGATCTGGTAGAAGAAGAGGGCGATTTCGTTGCGGGCGACCTGGCGGGGAATCTCGATCACGTCCTCGGCATCCGCCTTCGTGCCGCGCACTTCTCGGAAATCGTCGCGCGTGAGCGTGACCTCCGCCACCTTGCGGTTCTTCCAGATGTGGAGGGAGCGCCAGGCGCGGCGCTTGAGCTCCATGGCCTTCGGCTTGAAGGAGCAGTAGAGAATGTCGTTGATCAGCGCCGTGCGCACGCCATACTTGAGGAGGTCGCAGGCGGCGCGCAGGGTGCCGGGGCGCGTGGAGTCGTAGGCGAAGCGCCCGGAATCCGTGACGATCGCCACCCAGAGGGCCTCGGCCGTCGCGCGGTCGAGGGGCCATTCCATCCACTTGGCGACCCGCCAGACGATTTCGCCCGCCGAGGAGGCCGTGGGGTCGATGATCGACACGGCGCCTGCGGGCACACTCGTGGCGTGGTGGTCGATGGTGAGGGTGGGCAACTTCTCGGCGAAGGGGCGCACCTCGGGCGGAAGGCGGTTGGGGGCCGCGCAGTCGACGTAGACGAACAGGTCGAACTTCCTGTTCCGGAGGCGGCGGAGGGGGATCAGGTCGGACACGCCTTCAAGGAAGCCCGGTGTGCCGAGGGCATGGACGTCCGCCGTGGCGAAGGCCTCGTGCCCGGCGGCGGTCAGCATGCGCGCGAGGGCTATTATCGAACCAAGCGAGTCCCCGTCCGGGCTGAGATGGCCCGAAATGAGGATGCGCTTCGATTTCGCCAGCAGCTCCTTCGCCGCCGTATAGTTGGATCGATCGTCCATGGTGTCGTCTGTGGCCAATAGCATAGCACAATCGGGGCGTTTTGACGAGGACAAACACAGGGGGGCGGATTTATGGTATACTGTGCCCATGCAAGAAGTCAACGTCATCGTGGCCGGGGCCGGCATCTGGGGATGCACGGTCGCGCGCGTGCTGGCCGAGAAGGGCCGACGGACGGCAACGTGCGGTGCGAGACCGATGCCGACGGCGCCCCCTGCGTGACACTCAACGCCGGCGGAACGGTGTTCGTCCTCCGGTAGTCCAACTTGAGCTTACCTATGTCACTTAGAAAAATTTTGCATTTCGATTTTCATCCGCAGACGCAAGGCCATTTGCGCCAGGTGATCCTGCATCCATTGATTTGTGGTTGTCGGCTGCTGCGTTTCCTGAATCAGGACGACGTGAAGAAGCAGCGACTGTCGTTGCGCAATCTTGCCATGGGACTTCCCGACCGGATTGCCGGAGTTTACCTGCGGGAAATTGAGAACCTGGGGGCGTTTCCCCTTGACGCCGACCCCGTGTTTCCCTACCCCTACGTGGACAGGGAGCCCATCGCGGTCGAAAGCGGTTTTGACAGGAAGAGGTGGTTGCCCTACGTGGTCCACAAGGGCAGGTCGTTCTTCGGGGCGAAGGACCAACGCCCCGAAGAGGTTGCGCAGTCATACCGGTATTACGTTGAGGACGAGGGCCTGTTGGGGACCGGACGGCGGGTCAAATCGCCACATGCATACGTGGACGAGGACTTCAAAGTCGAGGAAGGCGATGTCGTTGTCGATGTTGGCTGCTCCGACGCCCTCTTTGCCTTTGACAACGCCGATGTTGCTGGGAAAATCTACCTGTTTGAATCGTGGAAAAAGTGGCGACCTGCGCTTGAGGCGTCATTTGAACCTTTCCATGAGAAGACCCATATCCTTTCGCGTCTGGTTTCCGATAAAACCAACAAGCGAGAAATCAGGCTCGCCGACGCCCTTCGGGATCCGGACACGAGTCACTACTTCATCAAAATGGACATTGAGGGCGGTGAGCGGGCCGTCCTTGCGTCATCCGCAGATTTCCTGCGGAGACACAAGGTGAAGTTGAGCTGTTGCGTCTACCATCGCCAGGACGACGCCGAGGTGATTTCGGGCATGTTGAAAGAACTGGGGTTCGCGCTGCGGTATTCCGATGGCTACATGTTGCCGCCGCTCGGTGACATCGCATTCCCCTATTTCCGCCATGGGGTCGTCCACGCGAGGAATTTCTGATTTGCCGTGCAGTCCGTTTCGCACCGCGGAGGTTTATGGTATACTGTGCCCATGCAAGAAGTCAACGTCATCGTGGCCGGGGCCGGCATCTGGGGATGCACGGTCGCGCGCGTGCTGGCCGAGAAGGGCCGCCGGGTACTCGTGCTCGAGCGCCGCGCGGCCCCGGGCGGCAACGTGCGGTGCGAGACCGATGCCGACGGCATCGAGGTCCACACCTACGGCTCCCACATCTTCCATACGCACCTGGACGACGTCTGGGCGTTCGTGAACCGCTTCGTCACGTTCAACGGCTACCAGCACAAGGTCCTCGCCCGCCATGCGGGCAAGACGTACTTCCTGCCGCTCGGGCTCACGCTCGTCAATGCGTTCTACGACCTCGACCTCACGCCCGCCGAGTTGCCCGCCTTCATCGCGAAGGAGGCGGGGAACGCGCCGGCCGAACCTGCGAACTTCGAGGAACAGGCCATCTCCTTCATCGGCCGGCCGCTCTACGAGGCCTTCATCCGCGAGTACACGCGCAAGCAGTGGGGCATGGACCCGAAGGACCTGCCGGCGTCGATCATCAAGCGCCTTCCCGTGCGCGCGAGCTACGACATCAACTACTTCCCCGAC
>JAFRSR010000147.1 GCA_017427485.1 Kiritimatiellia bacterium | reverse complement strand
GATTCGGACATGTAGCAGTTTCATTTTACCTACCTCTCTCTCCAGGGGCACATATTGTAGCATTTCTAATCGCGTCTGTGGCGCATTCATTGGTATTCGGTCAGCGTGAGGGGAGCCTGCGGCGCTAAACACGGAGAATTGGAGGAGAATGAGACACGGAGATCATTTTGGAGTTTCGCTTCGCACAATGGAATGACAAACCCTCTCAATCAACTCGATGATATTGTTGTTCTGCGCGAAGCACATTCTCCATAACAATCTCCCTGTCTCCGTATATCTCCTGACCTCCGTGTAGCCGTCGGCAGACATGTGATCCCCCAACCGCTGACCGCTTACTTTCATTGCGAGAAGCTGCTGCGAGAAGCTGCTTGTGAAAAAGGCTGGAATGTGATATGTTATCGCCAAGTCAGAATGTCGTTTGTCATGGAGAAGGACAGAGGACAGAAGACAGAGGACAAAGGATGGAATCACAATCCTTTGTCATTTGTCCTTCGTCCTTTGTCCTCAAACAAGTACTGAAAGGTAAGCCAATGAAAAAGACAGCCTGTTTGATGATTATGGTGGCGGCTGCGGCAGGTGCGACGCTCCCCGCGGAGACGTTCACGGTCGGCGACTGGGTGCTGACGGGCGGCGGGAACGCCGCGCTGACGCTGTCGTACAGGGGGCGAAAGCTCCTCTCCGACGTGACGCTCGGCGGCTGGACGGAAGGCTACAAGCGCGGGACGTTCGGCGGGCGCGGCTACTCCGTGCGGCGCGAAGGGGACACGGTCACGTTCTCCAAGACCGGGCCGAACGCGAACGTGACGCTCGCCGTGACGCTCGCGAAGGGGCGCGCCGCGTTCGCGATGGACGTGGACGTCCTGAAGGAGTTCGGTCCCGTGGAGTACGGCTTCAACGTTCCCGTGGACAGCTTCGCCGGGCCGGACGGCTCCGCGTGGCCGATGGTGGACAAGACGTTCTGCCTGATCACGCCCGGACAGAAGTTCGAGTCCGTGCACGGACGCCGCCTCGCGTTCGAGTACCCTGAATCGCAGTATGCCCTCACAACGCTGGAGGGCAACGCCTTCGCCCTCCAGGACATGCGCCGTAAGGGCGACAACCATGTGCGCTTCATCGCGTGCCGACACTCCACCGAACCGTGTCGGATGTCGTGGCGGCACGAGTGGACGGTCAACGAGTCGTTCGACGCCGAGGCGCGCACGCGCCGCCGGATCCTGTTCGGACGGCCGCGCCAGCGTCTCGTGCCGGTGGAGTTCTCCAACCCCGGCTTCGAGGAGGGGGCGACGGGCTGGTCGCTGCCGAAGAAGGCCGCGCACGACGGAACGGTGGCGCACGGCGGGAAGGGGTCCGTGTCCTTGCGCGTGGACGATCCGAAGAAGGACCCCTGCTACGTGACGCGGCAGGTGCCCGTCAAGGCCGGCGCACGGTACCGCGCCTCCTGCTTCGTCAAGGCCGAGGACGTGCGCGACACGGAAGGGCGGATGCCGTCCGTGGGCGCCGGCCTGATCGTGGAGTGGGCGGACAAGGACGGCAAGTGGTGCGGCGCGGGCGAGTACGCGTGCGGCATCTTCGGGACGAAGGACTGGCAGAAGGTGGAGTGCCGCAACCTGCAGGCGAACCCGCGCGCCGCCTACGCGATCTTCTATCTGGCCGTGCGCGGCTCGGGACGCGCCTGGTTCGACGACGTGACGCTCATCCACGACGAGGTCTCCGCCGACAAGTTCGCGCCCGAGGATGGTGCGACGCTCGCGGACAACGCGCCGTTCTTCACGTGGCGTCCGCATCGCGGCGCGCGCCGCTACACGGTGGAGCTGTCGCGCGACCCGGCGTTCGAGGAGGGGACCGTGCGCTCCTACGACGCGGGCGGCATCGCCGAGTTCCAGCTCCTTGAGCCGCTGGAGCCGGGCGTGTGGTATTGGCGGGTTCTCGCGAAGGGGCTGGAGGATCCCCAACCGTGGCGCTTCACGCAGACGGCGCTGCTTGACCGCGACTGCCTGCCGTCGCGCATCGTCTCGCGGGGCGCGCGCGTCTGCGCCGCCGTCCAGCCGTTCGCCGTGCGCGTGAAGGAGAAGAGCCCGCGTGAGATTTCAATTGCCTTCCAAGTGGACGGGAAGAATCTTGCCACGGGCGCGTTCGTGCGCGAACTCGGCGGCGACGAGGTTGAGTACCGGTTCGCGCCGCCGGCGGGCGGATGGCCGGCGGGACTCACGGAGGGGCGCCTCGAGGCAAAGGACACGGCGGGTAACGTCGCCGCGCGGCGGTTCTGGCTGCTCAACGCGCCGAAGCCGGCGAACGCCGTCGTCGTGGCGAAGGACGGATTCTTCGAACAGGCCGGCAAACGCATCTTCCCGCTTGGCATCTACGAGGTTGCGCCGAAGTACATGAAGGAAGTGCGCGAGGCGGGCTTCGACGTGGTGCACACCTATCGGTGGGAGGGCGACCAGAACGACGTGGCGTGCCGCGCCTACCTCGACGCTTGCTGGGCGGCGGATGGTCTGCGGGCGTTTATCGGCTTCGACCGCGGCACCCGGTCGCAGGACGGGATCGTGCAGGGAAACTTCGCGCACATCGCGCGGCGCGTGGGCGCGCTCGCCGACCATGCGGGGCTCTTCTGCTGGTATCTCTTCGACGAGCCTGAGATCATCGGTCAGTTCGTCTCGCCCGACATGCTCACGGCGTTGGCCGATCTCGTGCGCGAGCTCGACCCCTACCATCCCGTGGTGATGACGACGTGGAACGAGACCATGAACGAGTACCGCCGCACGTGGGACACGCACTGGTCGCAGGCGTATGGCAACCCCGCGGGCGTGACGAAGTATCTCGACGAACATCGCCGTTTCCTGAAGAACGCGTCGCCGATCACGCTGCTCGTGAACTGCAACGACCAGAAGCAGGGTGCCGCGCGGCGGCGGGGGATCGAGCCGGATCCGACGAAGTTCTCGCGCGACTACGCCAGCCTCCGTGCCTGCGCGATGCTCGGCATCGTCCGGGAATGCAACGGCGTGTGGTGGTGGTGGTTCGCGCGCGACTGCCGCGACTTCTACACGGCCGCGCAGAACCCGAAGGCCTGGGCCGACCTGATCAAGGTGGTCCAGGAGCTCGTGAACCTGCGTCCGGTCGTCAATGCGCCGGGGCATGTCCGGACCGGTCGCGCCGGGGATGAGAAGTGCCCGGTGGAGTGGTGGGCGAAGGACATAAACGGTCGGACGGTCGTGATCGTGATCAACACGTCCGAGAAGAGCCAGAAGGTCGAGATTGACGTCGGCGGTTCCGTTGGCAAGTTGAGCCTGGAGCTTGCGCGCTACGAGGTCCGGAAGCTGGAGAAGTAGCCGACGCATGGTGTTTACGTCTCCAGTTTTCTTGGGATTGTTCCTGCCGACGCTGTTCGCCCTTTATTTCCTGGCGAACAACTCCGCCCGGCCGTATGTGCTGCTGGTATTCAGTCTGCTGTTCTATGCGTGGGGCGAGCCGTCCGCCGTCGTGACGATGGTCGCGCTGATGGTGGTGAACTACGTGCTCGCGCGGGCGATCGCCGCCTCCGGGGAACGGAGAGGACTGGCGAAGACGCTGCTGGCCGTTGGCGTCACGGTGGATCTGGGGGCGCTTGTCGCGTACAAGTATCTCGGGTTCTTGGCCGAGAACCTGCTGCCGGTTCTGAAGACCGTCGGCCTGGAATGCGACGTGCCGAAGATCGCGTTGCCAATCGGCATCTCATTCTACGTGTTCCAGATCATCTCGTATATCGTGGACGTCTTTCGCGGCACCGTGGCGGCGCAGCGCAACCCGTTCAAGTTCATGCTGTACGTCAGCCTCTTCCCGCAGCTAATCGCCGGCCCGATCGTCCGCTACGCCACGATCGCGCAGGACATTGAGAACCGCACGGCGAACTTCGAGAACATCGTTGCGGGCATCCGCCGCTTCGCGCTGGGACTTGCGAAGAAGGTGCTTGTGGCGGACGCGATGGCGTCGATGGCGGACGTGATCTTCGCCGCGCCCGTGGAGTCGATTCCGTGCTTCTACTGCTGGTTCGGCGCGATCGCCTACACGATCCAGATCTATTTCGACTTCTCGGGATATTCCGACATGGCCATCGGCCTCGGGCGGATGTTCAACTTCCGCTTCCTCGAGAACTTCGACCACCCGTACGGTTCGCGTTCCATCCAGGAGTTCTGGCGGCGGTGGCACATCTCGCTCTCGACCTGGTTCCGCGACTACCTCTACATCCCTCTTGGCGGCAGCAGGAAGGGGCCGGTGCGCACCTACGTGAACCTGTTCGTCGTGTTCCTCCTCTGCGGCGTGTGGCACGGGGCGGCATGGAACTTTGTCGCCTGGGGCGTCTACCACGGCATCGGGCTCGTGGCGGAGCGCTGCAGGTTCAGGAAGGTCGTCGACAAGATGCCGAAGGCGCTGGGCAACGCCTACGTGCTTCTCTTCGTCGTCGTGGGCTGGGTCCTTTTCCGCGCGCCCGACATGTGCTACGCGTGGGCGTACATCTGCAACATGTTCGGCGGGGCCACCGCCGCGTTCACGAGCTTCAATGCGTCCATTGACTTCCTCTCGCTGGACAAGCTCCTGCTGCTCCTGATCGGCTGCGTGGCGGCCTATCCGGTGTTTGACGCCGTCGCCAAGCGCACGCCGGAGGCGGTGCGCCTCGTCTGCGGCATGTCGTTCTTCGTGGTCGTGTACGTGTTGGCGATGACGTCCGCCTACAGTCCCTTCATCTATTTCCGGTTCTGAGGCGATGCAATGAACAAAATCCTCAAAGTTCTTTTCTGCATCGTCTTCTTCGCGTGCCTTGCCGCTCCGGCGCTCTACCTGTTCGGCGCGCACGACAACTTCGTCCACCTCTACGGCTGGGAGAAGAAGGTCACGCCGCCTCCGCTGACGGTCGAAAGCTTCAAAACGAGGCAGTACCAGGACGCCTTCACGGAGTCGTACGCGAAGCAGTTCTTCCTGCGCAGGACCTTCCTCAAGACCGCCTACCAGATCCGCGAGTGGATGAACTTCGGGCTGTTCCACTACGGTTACAACCAGAGCATCATGGAGGGGAAGGACGAGTTCCTGTTCGAGCGCCCGTACTCGCAGTTCCACCTGCGCTGTCCGCGTCCGGCCGGACGGCAGAAATACGAAAAGGTCCTGGCCCTGCTGAAGGAGGTCGACGCGTACTGCACGTCGATCGGCGCGGAGTTCGTCTTTGCCACCGTCCCCGACAAGCAGCAGCTGTACCCCGAATACCTGCCATGGTGGCACCAGTGGCTGTGGAACTACACCAACTACGACGTGCAGGGCGAGATGGAGTCCATCTGTACTGAGGCCGGAATCAAGGTGTACAACGGCTGCAGGCACATGCTGTCCACGAAGCCGGGATGGGAGCATTGCGTGTTTCCGCCGGCGGGGGCCCACTACAACGCCTACGGCAGCGGGCTTCTCTACGAGGGCTTTCTCGACGCCTTCGACAAGGTCGGGAAGAACAAGCTCACGCGCAACCGCTTCGTGGGCGTGCGGCGCATCGAGGAGATGTGGTCCGTGGACGACGACATCGGCAACCTGCTGAACGTCTGGTACAACCCGCGCATGGAGAGGAACATCCACTTCGCGCCCGTCTTCGAGCAGACGAACGTAACGATGAACGCGGGAAGCGTGATCCTCATGGGCGACTGCTACCGCGAGCAGGTGGCGAAGATCTTCCAGGACGCGCGCCTCTTCGACCCCAAGAAGATCGTGATCTCCAAGCGGCATACTGGCCAGAAACCGGAAGGGTTCGTGCCCGTCGTCGGCGAACTCAAGCTGTTCATCATGGTGTTCCAGTCGTTCAACAGCGGCCGGCTCGACGAACGCTACGAGGAGATCGAGCACATCTTCAGGTCGCTTAAGCAGGCCCGCGAGATGTGGAAGAAGAAGCGTGAAGCGAATTGAGGGCTTTTTGACGTCGGATGCTTACACGAGCATGTAGGGCTGTGAGAAAAGCTCCTCGTCGCTCCCGTCGATCGCATACGCCTTCACGCGCGCGAACATGTGCACGTCCTTGCGCTTTCCGCCCGCGAGCGGCGGCTTCTCCATCGTCCATTTGATGGACGTCCCGTTCGCGACCTCCTTGACCGGGCCCATCGCGGTGATCACCTCGAGCCGCGCGGGCTTGTCCGTCTCCGCCTCGACCGTCGTGCCCTTGAAGGTGACGCGCGTGAACTTCAGCTCGTTGAGGCCGCGCCGTGCGCCGTAGAAGTTCCCTTCGCGGTAGGCTTTCAGGCAGGCCTCTACCGTCCGCTCGGGCGTGAGGAGCACGTTCACGCCGAACGAGTTGTCCGGCCGCTTAATTGAATGGTCCGGCACGAAGAAGCCAAAGCACTGACGTCCGGTGGAGAGCACCCAGTCCCAGTAGCGTTCGCTGTTGCTCCTGGCGCCCTCGATCACTTCTAAGCCGAGGACGCGCGGATCGTAGTCCAGGATCTCTAGGATGAGGTTGCGGTCGTAGGCCGACCATTTGGGGTGGTTGATTGTCACGCCGCCGCCGTCCGGGAAGAGGAGCCCCGCGATCATGCGGTCGACGGCCGTCTTCCAATGCTCGCCCGAGCCCACGCTGATGCCGCCGCGCACGCCGGTCTGGAAGCGGCGCTTCTGCCACTGGTCGAACGTGCCGGAGGCGAACGTCGATCCGGGCGCGTTCATGTGCAGTCCGGGGGCGTGTCGTCCGTTGTCGAGCAGGAAGCCGTGGTGTTCGGCGTTGGGCGCCTCCAGGACGCCTTCCGGCAGCGGCTTGAAGAGCGGTCCGCCCTCCTTGAACGGGTATTCCGCCTGAAGCTCGGCCGGCAGTTCCTTGATCCACTTTCCGACGATGGCGTTCCAGTCGAACGGTCCGTCCGTCCGCTTGCCGTTCACCACCACCGGGAAGTCGTGGTGGACGCGATAGTAGTTCTCCGTCATCTTCGAAAGCGGCCACCACGGGGCGCTCGGGTAGTAGTTGGAGAGCGTGAGAAACTCGATGCGCTTGAGGATGATGTCGAGCTCCTCCTGCGTCTTGCAGTGCATGTGCGTCGTGCCCCTGATCTGGAGCGACGTTGACCAGTCCACGTCCTTGTACGGATGACGGTTGCGGGGAGGCATGCCCGCGGTGCGTCCATCGGAGCCCGGCTCCGTCTTTGCCTTCGCGGTCGTGGCGTTTGACGACACGCACCCGGCCACCGCCACCGTGGCGGCCGCCATCATGAATTCACGTCTGTTCATCGTTCGGTCTCCTTTTGGGGATGCGTCCAGTATACCACAAGGCCATCTCGCTGGGAAGGGTTTGGAACTGGAATTGATATTCGCTAGGGGGTTGCCTGCGGCGCTAGCACGGAGGTTGGGAGGTTGTAAAGAGGCACGGAGATCATTTTGGAGTTTTGCGTCACGCAATAGAATGACAAAACCTCTCAATCAGTTAGATGTTGTTGTTGTTTTGTGCGAAGCACGTTCTCCATAACAATCTCCCTGTCTCCGTGAAATCTCCGTGAGCTCCGTGTTGCCGTCGGCAGACATGTGCCGCAACAGACATTCCCCAATCGCTGACCGATTATGGACTTGGAACTAGACGGGCGGGGTGGATTCTGCTAAACTTCTGGCGTTTCAAAATCAAGGATTTTTTTGATGAACGGAAAACGTGACGGTATTAAAAAAGTGTTGTTGGCCGGCTTGTTGACGGCGATCTGCCTGTCGTCGGCGTCTGCGGCGACGAAGGCCGAGATGTCGTTTGCGCCCGGCGCGTGGAGCACCAACGATTGGATTCTCGTGAAGAGCCCCCGCTTCAACTACATGCATGGCTTCGTGCAGAAGGAGGACGGCATCGAGAACGAGTGCCCGCCTGTTTCCGGCGAGGAGATCTTCAAGAAGCACTGCCGCGAAGTCTATTCTGCCATGGTGTTGAAGGAAAGGGCCGAGATCGGGCAGACCGTGTCGTCCACGATGAGCTTCGACTGGAGCATGGCGCCGCTGATCGTGCTCGCCGAGAAGCTGGATCGGTCGGAAAGCGGCGAGCCGACGTTCGGCGAGCACTGGGAGATCGTCCTCTACGACGAGGGGTTGAACGTCTGGCACCATTCCATCAAGGACGGTAAGCCGTTCTGGTACCTGGCCGCGTACCTCAAGGTGCCGTTCGCCCGGAACACGCGCTACGACCTGAAGGTCAGGGTCTCGAAGACGCGCAAGGGCGTCAAGGAGATGGTGGTGACGTGCGGCGGACACGAGTTCGGGTACGTCGACAACGACCTCCCGGATTCGTTCTACGCGGGCATCATCGGCTGCGAGGGCCGCAACAGGTTCTACGATTTCAAGATGAAATGACCGCTTGTGGTCTCATGACTCATGTCTCAGGTCCGCGCTGAAGAGGCGTTTGCGGTTCGCGGCGTGTTTTGCTATACTTTAGACCTCAAGGAGGCATCGGTGCTTTCATGGAAGAGGAAAAGAAGATCAAGTTTCCCACCACCGGGACGTATGACTTCCCGAACCTGATACTCGGGGGCGAGGGGAAGTATGTGGACAAGACAGACCTGCTGTACCAGCTCGCATCGCCGAAGGCCGACGCACAGCTCTTCATCTCGCGTCCGCGCCGGTTCGGCAAGTCGCTCATGCTCTCCACTCTGCAGGCGATGTTCGAGGGACGTCGTGAGCTGTTCAAGGGATTCGCCCTCGACTCGCTGCCTTGGGAAGGGTGGGAGACGCCGTACCCGGTCTACAACTTCACGATGGCCAGTGCCGTTGGCGAGACATACGAACTGTTCATTGAACGTTTGGCGAAACTTGTCAAGGAACTCTGTGCGCAGGCGGACGTACCATACGACGGGACAGGTCCCGTTTCGGGGCAGTTCGAAGATTTCCTCAAGGCCGCAATCAAGAAATCGCCGACTGGGCAGATCGTCGTGCTGATCGACGAGTACGACGAGCCGGTCGCCAAGTTCCTCGACGACTTTGAGACGCTGAAGAAGGTGCGGTCGGTTCTGCACGATTTCTACGAGAAGCTGAAGATCAACTCCGGGGGAATACGTTTTCTTCTGATGACGGGTGTCACGAAGCTGACGAAACTCTCGATCTTTTCCGGACTCAACCACCTGACGGACGTCTCGATGTCGCCCGATTATGCCACGCTCCTCGGCTACACGCCGGACGAGCTAGACGGACCGTTGCGCGAGAACGTGGAGGTGTTTGCAGCGAAGAACAAAATGGATTTCGTTGCCGCGAAGAAAGCGCTTCTCTCCTGGTACGACGGC
This sequence comes from Kiritimatiellia bacterium, assembly GCA_017427485.1. Classification (GTDB taxonomy): domain Bacteria; phylum Verrucomicrobiota; class Kiritimatiellia; order RFP12; family UBA1067; genus RUG572. The sequence goes on along the minus strand of JAFRSR010000147.1, from coordinate 38,217 downwards.
TACAGATTCTCGCCTGATTCGGAAAAGAAGGTCTGCAACCCCGTCTCGCTCGGCAATGCGCTGAAGACCGGCGACCTCGCCAACTACTGGGAGGCGACCGGGCGTTCGACGATGATCGTCAACCGCATCAAGGCTGCGGACGAAATCCCGGCCGACCTCAACGGCATGGCCGTGGATCCCCTGGACCTCGACGTGTGCGACGCGGAGACGATGCCGATTGCCGCGCTTCTCTACCAAGGCGGGTATCTCACCATCAAGCGCGTACGTCCGTCCGGACGGCTCGACCTCGGCATTCCGAACGAGGAGATTGCAAGTTCCCTGACAAAGGGCTACGTATCCTCGCTTCTGCGCAACGGCATGGCCGACTGGGGCGATGAGTTGGCGGATGCGCAGGACGATTTGATCGAAAAGGGCGTCGAGACGCTGCTACGGAAGAACCTCAAGGCAGCGTTCGCCGCCGTGCCGCACGAGTGGAATATCGAGAGCGAGAAAGAGGCTAAACGATACTTCCTTCTGTTCATGAAGCTGATCGGCGCGGATATCTCCGGCGAGCGGCAAAGCGCGCGCGGGCGCGCGGACGCGATCCTGAAGGACAAGAGCGGCGTGTACGTGTTCGAGTTCAAGTACGGCAAGACCCCTCGTGAGGCGCTCGACCAGGCGCGCGGCAAGGACTACGCCGGCCCGTGGCTCGACGGCGATCCGCCGGTGTTCTACGTGGGCGTCAACTACGATCCCTCCAAGCGCGGCATCGACGATCCGCTGACAGAACCGGCATGACAAGGTGTTTTACCAAAGAGAAAATCCAAAGGAATGCGAAAAATGGCTAGGAAATGGCACTGTGAACATCTGCATGGACGGGTGCGCCTTTGGGGCTGCCTCTTCTTCTCGTCGGTCGCGTGGTGGGGCGCGAATGGCGCGACGACCGTCCAGGACGAGTTCTACATCTCGTCCGACACGAACGTGACCGTGGCGGCCGGAGATACGCTTCACATCGAATATCTCTACGGGACCAGCACCCAGTACCAGCTGACCAAGCTCGGCGCGGGACGGCTGGAAGTCGCCATCTTTGGCAGCGAGAAGGTGCATGTCGCCGTTTCGAACGGCACGTTCGCAGTCGTCCGTCCGCAACGGATGAGTTTCGCGGACGACGAGCAGGTGACCTATCACGCGGACGCGACGATGTCCGATTCAATGACATTCACTGAACTCAACGGCACGAACTTCGTGGCGGAGTGGCGCGATGCGGATGGGAAGACGCATCTGAAGGCTGTTCCGCACTCGACGCGTCCGAAGCCTTTTGTCTCGGCAGACGGCATCAACGGACTTCCCGTAGTCGATTTCGGCACGTTGCAGAACGCCGGCGGTAGTGGTTACGGCGCGGCCATGCTCTGGGAGAGGGCGGCGGAATCCGTCGGGCGGACGAACATCTGCGAATACTTCTTTGCGTGGGAGGACGACCCCGGCGCGAAGAACCATACGGGGAGCTATCGGGGTCCTTGCATTTTCGGCGTGGCGAATGCAAGTTCAACCGTGCTGAGCGGCGTCCTGTCGCGTGACCTGTGCGGGAATGGCTTGACGGCATCGATCCATCCTGAGAGCCTGATGGGGCGCCTGCATGGCAACAACTATCTGGACGGTTCGATTCAACCCGGCAACCCACAGCGGTTCTATCGCGTCCCGGACGGGCCGCATGTGTTCTACCAGTGGACGAGCGAAGAGCGATATCCGGCATCGTGCGCGCTCGGTTTCGGCTTCAACACCGCGAGCGGCAGCTATGGCGGATTCAAGCTGGGCGAGTTCATCATCAGCGAGAAGTATTTCACGACTGCGCGGCGTCTGCGCGTGCAACGGTACATGTTGGCGCGATGGCTCGGCACAACGGTCAACATCGTGACTCTTGCGCCGGGTGCGACCTTCGACACGTCGGCGTGCCGTGTGAAGGTGAACAATTTCGACGCCTGCATCGGAACGGTGACGGACTGGGACAATGTCGTCATGCCTAGTTTCGTGGATGCGGGCAGCGGTTGCCGCCCGGTTTCCGGCAACACGGCGTCGTTGGCGGACCGGTCGGCGGGCGCGACATGGAATCTGGCCTTCTCCGGGGCGGCGGGCCTTTCGGCGGCGGCCGGGACGACGGGCGCGATCTCGCGCGTGGAGGGTGCCGGCACGTTCACGAAGACTGGCGCGGGCACCGTGCTGGTGGGAACGCTTGAGGGCGCGCTGAACAAGGTGGACGTTCAGTCCGGCACGTTGCGCATCGCGCCGCTGGAGGCGCCGGGCGTGTATCTTCGCCTTGACGCCTCGTGCGCGGATCGTCTGCAAACAGAGGCGTTGAACGGCACGAATTTCGTCTTGCGCTGGAACGACGCGAACGGACGGAACGTGGCCGCCGCCACGAACGGCGTGACGACGTATTCGTTTGACTCGACGCGCATGGTCGGGCACGCCTACGTTACGGATGAAGGACCGCGTGGCGGCAAGGCCGTTGACTTCGGCGCGTATACAACTGGCGACCATCCAGAGGGCAACGGGGCCAGGTTGGCGCTGACGGCACCGCTGTCCTCGGGCTCGCTGGGCGCGCCGGGGCTGGTGAACATCATGGCGGTCTGGAAAGACCGGGACGAGACTTCCGCGTTGTCGAGCGCACCGTATCCGACGATCGGGCCGTCGCTCATCGGCAACAACTACTATTGGTTCCGCGGCCTCGGCGGTGACGGAAAGGGATACCCGATGCACTATTACGATGCGCCCACGCGCATGTCCGGTAGCCTGTTCATTGATGGAGAGGCGCGGGATTGGAAGAAGTACATGGTTCCTGCCGGATGGCATTTGCTGGATCAGCAATTGAATTGGCCGGCAGGCGCGGAACTCGTCAACATCGGCGGAAACGTGAACTCGCGCGTGACGAACAAGACGGTGGCCTTCAATAGCACAGACGCAGGTGGCTACTCTCCAACGGCGAAGGCTGGTGTCTACGGGGGTGTGTGCTTCAGCGAGATCGTGGTGTTCCGGCGGCGTCTCACGGCGCCTTTCCGCAAGGCGGTGGCGGGGGCCCTGGGCGCGAAGTGGTTCGGGAATGACAATGTGCTCGGGTTCGACTCCGTGACGCTCGCGGACGGGACGGCGCTTGAGATGCCGTATACGCAGGTGTGCGTAACGAACCTGTCGTTCGCGGGCGCATCGCGGATGGAAGGGGTGTTGACGCTTCCGGCCGGCGCGGCGGTGAATGTGTCGAGGAACGCGGCGAACGGGTTCGCCACGCTGTCGGCGGACGGCCTGGTGGCGTTGGGCGGCGGAACGGTGAACCTCACGGTTGCCGATCCGCACGGGCTGTCGGGCCGGAGTTTCAAGTTGTTTGACGTGATGTCGGTTTCAGGCGACTTCTCGAAGGAGTCGTGGGCGGTTTCCGGCTTGGAAGACTTCAGCCTCAAGGCCCGTCTGGACGTGCGCGACGGCGGCGTGTGGCTTGACGTCGCCAACGGCGGAACATGCGTGATCTTCCGCTGAAGCGTGCTCAATTCGGCAAAGAACTAATATGAGCACTCCGTCAAGTCAGAAGAAGGTTTCCCGAAGAGATTTCGTGGGAGGCGGCGCGGCGTTGTTGGGCGCAACGGCGGCTTTGCGGATTGGCGCGGCCGAGTCGTCGGAGAAGGGGCGGGCGTTCACGTTTGCGGTGCTGAACCCCGACTGCATGGCGGGCGGCGCCGGGCAGTGCGTCGTGATGCTGACGCCGGGCGGCAAGTGCTACCTGTGGGATACCGCCAACGGCTGCCCGCACACGGACAAGGTGAAGAACAACGGCAAGGACATCGTCGTCCCGTGGCTCAAGGCCCACGGCGTCAAGGCGATCGACGGGCTCATCATTTCCCATTACCACGCCGACCACTTCGGCGGCTTCCTGTGGATGCACGACCATTTCCCCATACGAAAGGTCTTCGACAACTCGTTCGTGCCGACAGACGGCAAGCCTCTCCGGGAGCACGATGCCGTCGAGCTGACACGCGCCAAGGACGCGCTCGCCGCCTGGGAGAAGGCCCATCCGGGCATGCTCGTGACGAACACCAATTCATCCACGGATCTTGGGTGGGACGAGCCGGGGGTGAAGTTCGAGGTCGTGTGGCCGCCCAAGGAGGGGCCTGTGGGGCCGCTCGCGCATTTCCGCAGGAGTTCCGCGACGGATTTCCCGTTCCACCATCTCCTCAACGCCAACTCCACCGGCCTGAGGGTCACCGTGGGGAAACGCACGTTCTTCATCGCGGGCGACATCCAGGAACAATACATCACGGACTACATGCGTCCGTATCTGGAAAAGCGGAACCAGTGGAACTGCGACGTCCTTGTGCTGCCCGGACACGGCAATCCGCGCAACGGCGGCGACGTGCTGGCCATGAATCCGCGTCCAAAGATAGCCATCGGCTCGATCGGCAACGTGCCGTGGATGATTGCGTCGGGGAAGGCGTCGCAGCGCACGTTCTCACAGGCGGGGATTGAGACGTACACGACCAACATCCACGGCGACGTCGTCGTGACGACCGACGGCGACGGGCTTTCCGTGCACACAGACCCTTCCAAACTCTACACCTACGATCCAAGCGGCACGGAAGGCGTGCGGATGGTGCCGTGCGGGAACGCGCAGGTCGTGACCGTGCAGGCGCCGCCCGGATACAACTCGTGGCCGATGATCCAGGCGGCGGGGGGCCGGGTGGTCTGCGCGTACAGCAGGGGTTCCGCGCACACGACCCACGAGGGGAAGCGCGACACGTATGCGCGCATGTCGTTGGACGGCGGCCGGACATGGGGGCCCGAGACGTGCATCGTCGGCGACCCAGCCATCGGCGACGCCGTCGAGGGACGCGGCGTGGACGAGAACGGCGCGCTGCTGTTCTGGGTGGGGCGCTTCGGCGCGCGCGGCGGGCACGACCTGTACCGCACAACGGACGGCGTGACATTCGAGAAGATCGCATCGCTGCCGGCGAAATTCCTTTCGCCGATGCCCATCCAGGTGATGGACGTGTTCCGGATTCCCGGGAAGGGGCTGGCGTCACCTTGGTTCGCGGGAAACTACAAGAATCCCGAATCCGGCCATTCCTGGGGCCTGCTCGTGAGCACGGACAACGGGCACACGTGGACGCAGCGGACGGTGGAGGAGAACCTCGCCAAGCGCGACTGGCCCACGGAGCTGTCCGCCGTCAGTCTCGGCGGCGGACGCATCCTCGTCCTCGCGCGTTCCGAAGGCACCGGGGCCCAATTCCAGATCACCTCGACCGACAACGGGGCCACCTGGAGGCGCCGGAAGACGAACATCACGGACGTGCGCGAGTCGACGCCGAGCCTCATCTTCGACCCGAAGACGCGACTCGTCTCGAACTACTACTACCAGCGCGGCGCGAAAAAACTCAAGCGGCGCGTCGCCGACGCGGCGTTCATCTTCGACCGTCCCGAGTCGTGGCCGGAGCCGGATGTGCTGGCCGAGGGCGGCGAGGCGCGTTCCTATGACGCGGGGAACGTGAAGGCGACGGTCTGCGGGGACCGCCACCTCATCGCGCTCTATTCTGGGACGAAAAGCGACTGCGCGGTGTTCGTCGTGATTGCGCCAGCTCCGAACACGGTCAAATGAAAAACGGACGGTCATGGGTTCCGGGAATGAAGGGGGATTTGGTACAATGTCCGCACGTACAATTGTAGGCAACGGAGGTCTGTGTGCCGCGTGGTCGATATGGGCCGAAAAGGAGTACAGAGGAAGAACCTGATTGTTTTGCTGGTTCTGGCGGGCACGGCGGCGGCGTTCGGCGCGCCCTTGTTCGACAACGGCGTCCTGACGTACACCGTCGCGGCGGACGAAACCGAGACGGAGGCGAACACGTTCGCCTCGTACGGCACGGTGACGAACGGCACGCTCACGCTCACGGGCCGCCTGACGCTCGGCGCGAACGCGCGGGTGGCCGTGACGGACGTGGACGACTCCTTCCCGCAAAAGACCTGCGTCTTGCTGAGCGCCGCCGGCGGCATCGACGGAACCGTCGCCGGCCTCGACGGGTTCGAAGGAACCGAGCATCCCCGGCTGTGGAATGTGGTGAAGGCCGGCAACACGTTGCGGCTTTTCTATTCCCACGGCACGCAGATTCTCATCCGCTAGCACGGACGCCTAACTGAGAAAGCCGCCTTCCAGGCGGCGGGGGCCGTTTGGAATCCACGCCAGGCGTTTGCGGGGAGCGGCTTGTTTTGCTATACTTTGCGCTGCAAGGAGACAACGGCGCTTTCATGGAAGAGGAAAAGAAGATCAAGTTCCCCACCACCGGAACGTATGACTTCCCGAGCCTGATACTCGGGGGAGAGGGGAAGTATGTGGACAAAACAGGCCTGCTGTACCAGCTCGCATCGCCGAAGGTTGACGCGCAGCTGTTCATCTCGCGTCCGCGCCGGTTCGGCAAGTCGCTCATGCTCTCCACGTTGCAGGCGATGTTCGAGGGACGCCGTGAGCTGTTCAAAGGACTTGCCATCGACTCTCTCCCGTGGGAAGGATGGGAGACGCCGTACCCGGTCTACAGCTTCACGATGGCCAGCGCCGTTGGCGAGACATACGAACTGTTCATTGAGAGTTTGGCGAAACTTGTCAAGGGACTCTGCGCGCAGGCGGGCGTCCCATACGACGGGACGGGGCCCGTTTCGGGACAGTTCGAAGATTTCCTCAAGGCCGCAATCAAGAAATCGCCGACTGGACAGATCGTCGTGCTGATCGACGAGTACGACGAGCCGGTCGCCAAGTTCCTCGACGACCTTCAGACGCTGAAGAAGGTGCGGTCGGTTCTGCACGACTTCTACGAGAAGCTGAAGATCAATTCCGGGGGGATACGGTTTCTTCTGATGACGGGCGTCACGAAACTGACGAAGCTCTCGATCTTCTCCGGACTCAACCACCTGACGGATGTCTCGATGTCGCCCGATTACGCCACGCTCCTCGGCTACACGCCGGCTGAGCTGGACGGTCCGCTGCGCGAGAACGTGGAGGCGTTCGCGGCGAAGAACAAGATGGATTTCGCGGCGGCGAAGAAGACTCTGCTTTCGTGGTACGACGGCTACCGGTTCTCGCCCGACTCGGAAGAGAAGGTCTGCAACCCCGTCTCGCTCGGCAATGCCCTGAAGTCCGGCAGGCTCGCCAACTACTGGGAGTCGACGGGGCAGGCGACGATCATCGTGAACCGCCTCAAGGCCGCGGACGAGATCCCCGCCGACCTGAACGGCCTGGCGGCCACGCGGACGCAGCTGGACGTGTGCGCCGCCGAGACGATGCCGCTCCCCGCCTTGCTCTACCAGGGGGGATATCTGACGATCTCTGAGGTCATCGACGAAAACGCGTTCCGTCTCGGCATCCCCAACAAGGAGATCGCAAACTCCCTCGCCGAAGGGTACGTCTCGTCGCTCCTCGACGCCGGCTTGTCCGACTGGACCGAGCAGCTCGTCGAGGCGCGCGAGGGGCTTCGCGCCAAGGGCGTGGAGGCGCTCCTCACGAAGAACCTCAAGGCTGTGTTCGCGGCCGTGCCGCACGAGTGGAAGATCGAGTGCGAGAGGGAGGCGAAACGGTACTTCCTCCTGTTCATGAAGCTGATTGGCGCGGACATCTCCGGCGAGCGGCAGAGCGCGCGCGGGCGCGCGGACGCCGTGCTGGCGGACAAGGGCGGCGTGTACGTGTTCGAGTTCAAGTACGGCAAGACCCCTCGGGAGGCGCTCGACCAGGCGCGCGGCAAGGAGTACGCCGGCCCGTGGCTCGATTCCTCTCTGCCCGTCTTCTACGTGGGCGTGAACTACGATCCCGCCAAGCGCGGCATCGACGACCCGCTCGTCGAGCCGGCATGATGAGATGTCATGAAAAGGAAAATACTATGGACAAAAAGACGATTGCAAAGACTGTCTTGATGGCGGCGGTCGCATTGGGTGCAATTGCGGCGCGGGCCGAGACGTACTATCTGTCACGGAACGCCAACACCATATCCCCGTTTACGTCTGCCAACATCGGCAGCTACTGGACGAACTCGGTGGGCGTGGCGCCGGTCTACGGACAGGTCAGCGCATCGGAGGACGTGTTCTGGGTGGACAGGGGATGGGGCATCGGCGTCTACAACGAGACGGTGTTCCCCGGCAAGACGCTGCATCTCGGCTCGGCTGACGGCTCGCAGACCGGCACGCTCCATTTGCGAAATGTGAAGTTCACCGCGAACGACGTGCGCTGGCACGCGGGGAGAATCTACCAGAACTACGGCGGCGTGACGACGCCCGTCTACGGCAACTTCCACCTCGACTGCCCGAGCGAGAACCATCGGATCGAACCGAACGCCGGTGCAACCGGCATCATCCTGGATTTTGCCTGTTCGTTCATTTGCGATGACACGACCATGGCCCTGACCATCATCAGCTCCTCCAAGATGGCCACCGACAACCTCGTGATTTTCAGAGGTGACAATTCCGGCTACGACGGCAAGATTTCCTGCCAGATCACCCCCGCGCCGTTCGTCATCGGGTCGGCGAACGCCCTCGGAAATCCGTCTGCGCCTCGCGCAGACGCCCTGAGCGTCGATCTCGCAAACGCGGTCGTCACGGCACTGAAGGGCGTCACGCCCAATGCCGTGCGCGGAATCGCCATCAACAAGAGCGGCGTCAGGCTGAGGGCGACGGTCGTGGCCACGCACAATGCCTCCGGAACCTCCGTCCGCACGACCACGGACTGCTCGGACTACGAGCTGCCGATGCCGATCAGCGGTGCGTACGGTTTCACGAAGGACGGCGAAGGGACCGTGACGCTGAGCGGCGCGTACACGGCGGGAGCGATCGTCGTAGAGGAAGGGACGTTGCGGATCGCGGCAACGGCGACGTTGCCGGCGGCGCATCCAGTCACGGTGAAGTCCGGCGCCACGCTTCGGCTCTGTCAGGCGCCGGAGAACTTTGCGCTCACGGTGGAGGCTGGGGCGAACGTGGTGCTGGAGGCGGCCTACGACGCCACGGCAAAGGTTACGACGCCGGTTGCGCTGACGGCGGGTTATGCCGTGCCCGCGGGCGGCCAGCCGATCGCGCTCTCCGAGGCCGTCGCCCTGCCGCAGCACGACGCCTTGAACCTGGAGGTGCTGACCATCGCGGCCGGGGCGGCGGACGTGACGGCGGACGATTTCACGGATGTTTCGCCCAAGACGTACGGCTTGCCCAAGACGACGGTGACGGTGGAAAAGGACGCGGGCGGCGTCCAGCACGTCTATCTGTCGGCGCGACCCGTGGTGAAGAGCATCAAGATTTTCTACACGCCGGAAGGTTCCGGGTACAATTACTACAAGATCAACGGCGCACCCGAACTGTGGTCGGACAATCGGGCCGCCCATGAAGGCGCGGACTATCTGCTCGTCCACCAGGTGAACAGTCTCAGCAACGTCGAGTTCGACGGCGATTCGCTGACAATCAGCATCCCCGCCGGTTCGACGACGACGTTGCATGTCCGCGAGACGGTCGCGCTGTTGAGAGCGACGTTGTACCCGCCCACGATCATCCGTCCGAACTACGGCGGACGGTCATTCGACGTGTACGGGGACTGGACGATCGCCGGCGCGTTTGACGACGCCGCGCCGTTCGTGACGTTCTACTCGCGCTACAAGGAGGGTGGCTATCTCAGTTTCCGCGGCGCGCTCCACGGCGAAGGCCCGTTGAAGTTGACGGCGGAGAGCGTCGGGAGCATGTCGCTGAAGAACGGCGTGAACCAGACGCGTCTCTACGGCGACAACTCGGACTACACGGGCAGGCTCTACGTGACGCACGAGGGGTCGCCGACGAACGAGTACGTGGGCACGCAGTTCGGCTTCAACTCCGCCGCCGCGCTGGGCGGCGCGCCGGGCACGTTCAGGGCGAATGCAATCACGCTCGACAAGTACAGCATGATGTGCCCGTCCACGAACATCACGTTCGACACGGCGAACAGGGGCATCAGCGGGACGGGGCCCTACGGGTTCAACGTGCCGACGGGCGTGACGTTCGCGGTGAAGGTGCCGATCTACCAGAACAACACGATGTACAAGACCGGCGCGGGGACGTTGGCGCTCGGCGGCGAGATGACCTTCGGGACGAACAACCTGTGCCGCGTGCGCGAGGGCGGCCTGACGGCGCTTTCCGACGCGGCGGTGGCGGAACTCGACTGCACGTTCGCGGACGGCACGTCCATCGTGCTCTCGCCCGATTCGACGGCGGCGAATGGCTTCCGGAATGTCACGATCGAAGACGCGGCCGGCCGGGTGAACGTGCAGCTGGCGGTGCCGCCCGAGGGCATTGACGGCGCCGTCACGCTCCCGATCTGCACCGTGCCTGCGACGGACGGCGATTTGACGGGGAACTTCGCCTTTGTGCGCGTCAAGCACTATGCGGCGAAACTCGTGAAAGAGGACGTGACGGTGGACGGCGTTCCCTGCAGGCGCTATTCGGCGCACTACGTCAGGGAAGGTCTTACGATCCTGTTCCGGTGACGATTCCGGACGCTTCCGCAATATCGCAGAACCCATGCAAAAGGATTGGATCAAATGAAAAGAGCGTTTTTGGTTTCGATGGTGGCGGTCGCGGCGAGCGCGGTCGCGGCGGACGCGCTGGCGCCGATTGACGGCGCGGCGGCGGTCAAGGTTACGCGCTTCACGGCGGCGCAGGCCGCCCAGTACAGGGGCGGCTTTACGCGCGACGGCGAGGAGGTCGTCTGCACGGTCACGCCCAACGCGAACCGCATCTGCGGCGCCGGGTGGTACGCGACGCTCAACCAGCGCGCACCGGAAGCGGTCCGGGTCACGATGGAGGGCAAGGTGGAGGCGGGCGACGGCACGGGCGTGCTGGAGCTCTATGTGGACGTCTCGTACATGGACGGCGACCATCTCTGGGGACAGACGGCCGCGTTCCCCGTGTCACCGTGCGAGTGGCGGACGCGCGCCGTGATGCTCACGCCGTCCAAACCGATCCGCTCGCTCGGAATCTACGGCATCGCGCGGTACAGCGTGGGCCTGCGGGCGCGGTTCCGTCCGCCGGCGCTCGAGTTCTTCGGCGCGGAGGGCGGTCCGATCCTCTTCGACGGCCTGCCCGTAAAGGTGTCGGACCCCATTGGCGCGCCCAGCTTCCTGCTGCGCGACGCGCGCGCGGAGAGCGGTTTCGCGAAGGTGAAGGACGCGGCGCGGGGCGTGCGTCTCGCAACGGCGTGCGAGGAGAAGGGCGGCGCGCGGTTCTTCGACGTGACGCTCGCCGACGAGCAGGGTGGGGACCGCGCGCTGACGCTCGCGTACGCGCTGCCGCTCGGCGGCGGGAAGCTCACGTGGTTCGACTCGCCGCGCACGATGAAGGACGTGACGGCGCTCAAGGGTGAATGCCGCGAGACGCTGGCCTCGCCGTGCGGCGCGGGCTGCTTTTCGCGCTGGCCGTTCCTCGCGGCGGCGGTGGACGGGAAGGGCATCGCGATCGGGTTCGACCCGCGCCGTCCCGCGTTCTCGCGCGTGTCGCTCCAGGCGGGGCTGCGTCTCCTCTACGCGGCGTTCGACGTGGCGCTCGTGCCCGAGAAGAAGTCCGCGCGGCTGGGATTCGTCGTGTTCCCGTTCGAGGCGAAGGACGGCTTCCGCGGCGCGCTGGAGGCGTACCAGAGGCTGTTCCCGGAGTTCAACGAGGTGAAGCAGACGAAGCAGGGCAACTGGATGGCGTTCCGGAAGATCTCGAAGGTGCAGGGCTGGGAGGACTTCGGCTTCGCGATCAAGGAGGCGGACAACGAGACGGCGTGGGACGACGCGCACGGGATTACCACATACCGCTACACCGAGCCGTCCACGTGGTGGATGGCCATCAAGGGGAAGGACGGCCGCGCGCAGGCGACGATGGACGAGTGCGTGGCCGAGGCGGAGCGCCTGGCGGCGAAGGGGCACCGCTACGCCCAGGCGTGGATGGCGTGCGCGATGAAGGACGAGAACGGCCGGCCGTACGGGCGCATCCTCGACACGCCGTGGTGCAACGGGGTTGCCTGGAACCTCAACGGCGCGCCCGGACAGGGCGCGAAGGGCGAGTTCGCGGCGAAGCTGGGCGACGACCATTTCGCGAAGAACTATCGCGGAACGTTTCCGGAAGGGCTGGACGGCGAGTATATCGATTCCTCCGAGATGTATGTGACCGCGCCGCTGGACTTCAACCGCGCGAACTTCGCGGGGATGGACACGCCGCTCACCTGGTCGACATACAGCCGGAATCCGGGCGTGTTCAAGGGAATGGTGGGGTACGAGTACGTGCGCGGGGCGTGGCGCAAGGTGCGTCCGCTCGGCCGCCGCATGATGGCGAACAGCACGCCGGGGCACTGGTGGTGGCTCGCGCCGTACCTGGACGTGATGGGCACGGAGACGAACTGGGGTCGCAACGGAAAGTGGACGCCGATGTCGGACGCGGCGCTCATGTACGCGCGCGCACTGTGCGGCGCGAAGCCGTTCTGCTTCCTGATGAACACGGTGTTCGACACCTTCACGTACGAGATGGCGGAGAAGTACATGCAGCGCGCGCTCGCGTACGGCATGTACCCGAGCTTCTTCTCGGCCAACGCGTCCTCCAACCACTACTTCGACAACCCGGCCTACTACAACCGGGACCGTCCGCTCTTCAAGAAGTACATGCCGCTCTGCATCCGCGTGGGCGAGGCTGGGTGGCGTCCCGTGAACCGCCTCCTCGCCTCGGACAGCCCCGACGTGATCACGGAGCAGTTCGGCGACCAGTACGCGACGGTGTACAACCTCTCGGAGAAGCTCGTGCGCGTGACGCTCACGTCTCTCGCGGGCGCGTCCGCGGCGGACGAACTGGTGAACGGCGGCACATGGCGTTTTGAAAATGGCCGCCACACCGTCGAGATCCCCGGCGAGACGGTCTTCGTGCTCTCCTTCGCGGGTCGCAGCCATTGAACGGTGATTGGCTCATCTGCGGAGAATTATGGTAGAATAGTGGCGGTTCGGACAAATAGAAGAAAGGAACAAAACATGGCGACGAAGAAGAAGTGTGAATGCGGATGCGGCGTGGACACCGGTTTCCAGGCGCCGCTGAAGGCGATCAATTTCCTGCGGGCGCACGCCCACGGGGCTGCGCAGACCGTGGCGGTGGCGTGGGAGCGCGAGGACGGCCACGTGTTCCGTTACGACGTGACGCTCCCGAAGCGCATCCATCCCGCGATGCTGCCGGGCGTGCGGCACCTCGTCGAGCGCGTGGCGAAGTTCGTCCTGTGGAGCGCGGGCGGCTGGAAGCTCTACCTCTCGGGTCCGGACGAGATCGTCAAGCCCGTCGCGAAGGCGTACACGAAGAAGGGCGCGCGCGCATTCGACTACGAATTCTTCAACGACCTCTACGGACGTCCGATCGAGACGGCGATCCTGCCGCTCAGGAAGATGCCCGTCACGTGCGAGCGCGAGGTGGTGGTGAAGGGCAACACCAACGGCAACCGCATCGGCTTCGACCTCGGCGCGAGCGACTTCAAGATCTCGGCGCTCAAGAGCGGGAAGGTCGTGTTCTCCAAGGAGTTTCCGTGGGATCCGCGCCCGCAGGCCGACCCCGAGTACCACTACGCGAAGCTCTCCGCCGGACTGGAGGAGGCGGCCCTCGCGCTCGGCGGGAAGGTCGACGCGATCGGCGGCTCCTCGGCCGGCACGTTCGTGGGCAAGAAGCTCGGCGTCGCCTCGCTCATCCGCGGCGTCAAGGAGAAGAACCCGTCCAAGTACGCGATCGCGCAGAACCTCTTTGCCCGCGTCGAGGAGGAGTGGCAGTGTCCGTTCGAGGTGTTCAACGACGGCGACGTGACCGCGCTCGCGGGCGCGATCACGATGAAGCGCACGGGCATCCTCGGCGTCGCGATGGGGTCCTCCGAGGCGGCGGGCTACATCAACCCGAAGGGCGCGCTCACGGGGCGCATCAGCGAGCTCGCGTTCGCGCCGGTGGACCTCAACCCCAACGCGGGCGTGTGCGAGTGGAGCGGCGACGCGGGCGTGGGCGCGATGTACTTCTCGCAGCAGGCCGTCAACTACCTCGCGTGCCGGTTCGGCATGAAGTTCCCGAAGACGATGAAGCTGCCGGAGCGCCTGAAGGTCGTGCAGGCGGCGATGGAGAAGCGCGAGGAGGTCGCGCTGAAGATCTATCTCATGATCGGGCGCTACCTCGCGAACGCGGCGGCGTGGTACCACGAGTTCTACGACTACTCGAACCTGATGATCCTCGGGCGCGTGACGAGCGGCTTCGGCGGCGACATCATCCTCAACACGGCCCGCATGGGCCTGGAGGCGGTGGACCCGCTCCTCGCGGAGCAGATCGACATCTTCATGCCCGACGAGAAGGCGCGCCGTCTCGGCCAGTCCGTCGCCGCCGCGCAGATTCCGTCCATCGGCTAAGGGAGATCCGACCATGAACAAGCAGGAAACGATGACGCGGCGGGGCTTTCTCGGCGTGACGGCGGCCTTCGCCGCCGCCGGCGCGGGTTGCACAACGGCGAAGGGCGGGGCTGCGTCGGCGCGGACGCTCGATCCGGAGGCGGTCGGCTTCATCTCGGACATTCACGTGGGCCTGCCCCTTGCGCGGCAGAAGTACAAGACGATGCGCGACTATCCGCACCAGCCCGCCGCCTCGCAGGCGCTCGTTCGTGAGATCCTCGCGCTGCCGCGCCCGCCCGCGAACGTCCTCTGCCTGGGCGACATCTCGCTGGCGTTCGGCGAGACGGAGGACTACGCCGTCGCCGCCGAGACGCTCAAGCCGCTCATGGACGCCGGCATCAAGGTGACGTGCGCGATGGGCAACCACGACATCCGGGCGGAGTTCCTCAAGTACTTCCCCGGCTACGACAGGGCGACGAAGGTGCCGGGGCGTTTCGTCTCGGTGGTGAACACGCCGCACGCCGACTTCGTCCTGCTCGACTCCCTCGTCGAGCCGACGGTCCGCGGCAGCTACGGCGCGTGTACGAAGAAGGGTCTCGGCAAGGAGCAGCTCGAATGGCTGAAGGAGACGGTCGCCGCTGCCACGCGTCCGACGTTCCTCTGCGCGCACCATCCGGCGGGTGGGCTCGGCATCCCGATGTCCATCTACAAGAACCGCATCGTGCCGGGCTTCCTGCACGGGCACACGCACCAGTGGACCACGGGCTACCTGCGCGGCGACTTCGACGACAACGCGCGCATGCTGCGCGAGGTCGGCATCCCGACCCTGGGGTTCGAATGGGATGTGGGCTGGGGCCTGATGCGCACGACGGCCAAGGGCGCTACGCTCCACTGCAACGCCCGCGACCACTACTATCCCCTGCCGTTGCCGAAGGCGAAGCGTCCGGTTGAATGGGATCTGCACGTGCGCGACTGGGCGGACCGCGAAATCGGCTTCTCGTTTGAGGTATGACCGGGAAGCTGTCCACGCTCGACCTGGCCGTGGTGGTGGCCTACGTCGCCGTCGTCCTGGCGGCGGGACTCTTCATGGGGCGCTTCGTGAAAAACACGAAGGACTTCTTCTCCGGCGGGAAGAAGGTGCCCTGGTGGATGGGGGCCGTGAGCTCCTACATGGCGATGATCAGCTGCTTCGTGTTCATCGCCTACGCGCAGATCGGGTACGAGGACGGCCTCGTGGGCGTGACGGTGTTCTGGTCGACGGCGTTCGCCATCATCCTGGGCACGTTCGTCTTCGCGCGCCGCTGGCAGCGGGCGAACCTCGCGACGCCGGTGGAATATCTCGAGCGGCGCTACGGGCCGGTCGTGCGGCAGGTCCTCTCGTGGTGCGGCGTGGTGTTCCGCATCCTCGACAACACGGTGCGCCTCTACACGCTCGGCATCATCGCCTCGCAGTTCCTCGACGTGTCGCTCGCGACGGGCATCATGCTCGGCGCGGGCCTCGTGCTCGTCTACACGCTCACGGGCGGGCTGTGGAGCGTGCTCGTGACGGACGTGATCCAATGCGTGGCGCTGATGGCCGTGACGCTCACGATCCTGCCGCTCTCGCTGAGCGCCGTCGGCGGGCTCGGCGCGCTCTGCGAGAAGGTTCCGCAGCACTTCTCGCTCTTCAACGGACATCGGGGGACGTTCTGGTTCCTCGCGGCGTATTATCTGATCGTGTTCATCAAGTACAACGGCAGCTGGGCGTTCGTGCAGCGGCTGTCGTCCGTGCCGAACGAGCGCGACGCCATCAAGATGGGGCTGCTTTCGTCCGCGATCTTCTTCGTCTTCCCGATTCTCGCCGTGCTGCCCGCCGTGGCGGCGCGCGCGTACCTGCCAGACCTGCCGCCCGAGCTGCACGAGCGGTGCTACATCGAGATGTGCATCCGCCTGCTGCCGAACGGGATGCTGGGGCTGATGGTCTCGGCGATGCTCGCGGCGTCACTCTCCACGCTCGCGGCCGAGTTCAACGTGACGAGCTCCGTGTTCACGACGGACATTTACCGCAGGATATTCCGCAAAAACGCGGGCGAGCGCGAGACGCTGCTCGTGGCGCGCCTTGCCACCTTGGGCGTCGCGGCGCTGATCGCCTTCGGCGCGCTCTTCGTCTCGAAGCTCGGCGGCGCGTTCGAGGCGAACAAGACGCTGATGGCGCTCGTGGGCGTGCCGATCGTGATCCCGACCGTGTTCGGCATCCTGTGGAAGCGTCCGAACACGACGGGCGTGTACGCCTGCATCGTGGCCGGTGTGGCGGGCGGGCTCGTCTTCAAGAACGCGCTCGGCCTCGCGTGGGAGTTCGCCACGATCGCGCAGGTGGCGACCTGCCTCGTGGCCTACTGGGCGGGCGGTTTCCTGCCGACCGCGTCCCGCGAACGCGCCAGCCGCGACGCCCTCTTCGCGCAACTGGGACAACGGGCATCTTGCCCGTTGAAAGAGAAAGGCCACTGAAATGATGACCTTTGACGACCTCTACGCGGCGGCGAAGGACCTGCCGATCATCGACTGGCACAACCATCTCGACATGCAGATGCTGGCGGAGGACAAGCCGCTCGGCTCGATCTACGAGGTGTGGGTGAAGGCCGACCCCTACAAGCACCGCGCGATGCGCATCTGCGGCGAGCCCGAGCGCCTGATCACCGGCGACGCGCCCGAGGCCGAGAAGTGGGCGGCCTGGCTGCGCACGTTGCCGAAGCTCGTGGGCAATCCGCTCTTCGCCTGGGCGCGGATGGAACTGGAGTGGCTGGGGATTGATTTTTCTCACACAGAGGCACAGAGGCACAGAGGTGGGATGGTTTTTGGAGATTTGGAAAATGCCTCTTTAAGTGAATGGACTCCCTCGAAGCTGCTCGCGAAATTCAACGTGGAGTATCTGAGCCCCTGCGTGGGAGCGGAAAATCTAGTAGATCTAGACGCGCTAGAAAATCTAGAAAGGCTAGAAAGCCAAAAGAAGCCGCGAGTGGTGCCTTCTCTTCGGATGAATGCGGGGGAGGAAGTGGCGCGGGAAGCACTGGAGCGCTTCCATGCCGCCGGGTGCCGCGTAGTGGATATTTCGGTGGATGACGCGGCACAACTTGAAACGTGTTACGATTCGCTCGCCGCTGTGGCCGCATTCGCGGCCGCGCACGGCTGGACGATGCTGCTGCACCTCGGCGCGCTGCGCGAGACGAGTGCGCGGCTGCGTGCGGCGGCCGGGTCGGCGGGCGGGTACGCGGGGATGCGCGCGCCGGTGGATCCGGCGGCGGTCGCCGCTTTTTTGGACGGTCTTGAGAGGATAGGTTCTCTGCCGCGCACGATCCTGCTCTCGCTCAATCCGGAAGCGCATGCGCAGCTCGCGGTCCTGGCGGGGGCTTTCGTGGAGGAGGGCGTGCCGGGGAAGGTGCAGCTGGGGCCGGCGTGGTGGTGGTGCGACCACGCGGAGGGCATCCGCGACGTGTTCGAGAAGCAGGCCGCGTACGGCGTCCTCTCCACGTTTGTCGGCATGACGACCGACTCGCGCTCGCTCCTCTCGTTCGTGCGGCACGACTATTTCCGGCGGCTGTTCTGCAAATGGCTGGCGGACAAGGTCGCCGCCGGCGACTTCCCGGACGATCCGGCGCTTCTGCTGCCGCTCGTCGAAAAGGTCTGCTATCGCAACGCCCGCGACTGGGTGGTCGGCTCGCCGAATCAAACCTGAAAGGAGTACGTCTGTGAAAAGAATCCTCTTCTGTGCCTCTGCCGCATGCGCGTGTGCTGTCGTGCAGGCGTTCACGCTTGTGGGACCGGGAGCGCGTGCGCGCGTGGTGGTGGCGTCCGACCTGCCCGGGTTCGTGTGGCGCGCGGCGCAGGACCTCACGAACGACGTGAAGAAGATCACGGGCGCGGACGTGCCGCTCGTGCGCGGCGGTCCGGCGCGATCCGGCGACGTGTCCGTCGCCGTGCGCCCCGACGGACGCTGGGAGGCGTACGCCGTGCGCGTGCGGGACGGCGTGCTGGAGGTCGTCGGCAGCGACGCGCGTGGCGCCATGTTCGGCGTGTACGACTTCATCGAGCGCTGCCTCGGCGTCGATCCGATGTACTTCTGGAGCGGCGTGCCGCATCCGAAACGCGCGGAGCTCGCGTGGAAGGACGTGGAGATCGTGCAGGACGAGCCTTCCTTCCGCTTCCGCGGGTGGTTCCTCAACGACGAGGACCTGCTCACGAAGTGGCGCGAAGCCTCGGGCGTGCGCGACTACAGCCAGTACAAGTACTACCATTTCGTGGTGAACCACGGCGCGATGGAGGCCGTGGCGGAGGCTCTCGTGCGGAGCCGCTACAACCTCATCATCCCCGCGAGCTTCCTCAACGCGACGCGTCCCGCCGAGGAGGGCCTCGCGGCGATCTGCGCGGCGCGCGGCGTGTTCGTGTCGATGCACCACATCGAACCGATGGGCGTCTCCGGCTACACGTTCAAGGACTACTGGAAGCAGCGCGGGCGCGATCTGGAATACTCCTACTTCAAGTATCCGCGCGAGGTGGAGGAGGTGTGGCGCGCGCTCGCCACGCGCTGGGCGAAGTTCCCGAACGTCGTCTGGCAAATCGGCCTCAGGGGCACGGGGGACCGTCCGATGTGGGCGGACGACCCCACGATGCCGAAGGACGACGCGGGGCGCGCGCGGCTCATCACGGCCGCGCTGGAGCGCCAGCTCGCGATCCTCGACGAGGTCGGCGTGCCGCGCGAAAACCGCCATGTGACCACCACGCTCTGGGGCGAGGGCGCCTACTTCCACGCGAAGGGGCTCCTGAAGATCCCCGACGGGGTCACGGTGGTCTACGCCGACAACAACTGCGGCTGGCGCTGGCAGTGCGACCTCCTCGACGCGCCGCCGCCCGCCGACGGTGAGCGGCGGGGCGTGTACTACCACCACCAGCTCATCGGCATGGGTCCGCACCTCGTCTCGCTCGTCCCCGCCGCGCGCACGTGCGCGATGCTGCGCGAGGCTCGTGCGAAGGGCGCGCGCGACTACGCGATCTTCAATGTGGGCAACGTGCGCGAGTTCGTCTACGGCATCGACGCGACGGCGAAGATGACGTGGAACGTCGACGCGTTCGCCCCCGAGTCCTGGACCCGTGCGTGGGTGGCTCGCCGTCTCGGCTCCAACGCCGCCGCGTGGACGGACGCCGTCAACCTCCATTACAAGTCGCTCCAGCTCCAGCCCGCCACGGGCGTGCCCTGCTTCCTCGACGGGCTCATGCAGCAGCAGCTCCGGAAGGATTTGCACGACTTCAAGCGCCTGCTCAACGGCAAGGAGCCCTGCCGTCCGCGTCCCGAGCCGTTCGCGAACGCGTTCACGCGCGCGGCGCCGCCCGACCCGTTCTACGCGGCGCTTGCGGACACCCAGCCCGTCTTTGCCTCCCCGCGCGACACCTACATGCGCCTTGCGGCGCAGCGCGCGGGGTTCGAGCAGACGCTGCGCCTCGCGCGCCGCGCGCTAGCCGGGACGGCGCCGGCGGAGCGTCCGTTCGCCGAGGACTTCGTGGTCTATCCCGCGCGTCTGATGTTGGATTTCACGACGGCGCGGATGCAGGTCATTGACGCCGACGAGGCGCTCCGCATGGGCGACCGAAAAGGGGCGGCGGCGCACCTGCGCCGCGCCGCCGACGCGCTCAGGGACGCCGTCGAAGCCGGGAAGGCGTACTGCCATGGTCCGTGGACGGACTGGTACCGCGGCTGCGAGAAGGTGTCGCCCGCGCAGATGCTCGCCCTCGTCGAGGAGACGCTGGGCGTCTGCGGCAAACCGTGACTTTCCTTGTGACTTTCCCGATTTTCCTCTCGCGGCGCGCGCCTGTAAATGCTATAATGGGCGCATGAAATCTCGCCTTATCTTCGTCCTTGCGCTCGGCGTGCTCTGCGCGGCCGCGGCTTCGCCGCAGCGGGACGGCGTGTCGGCGTTGCTCGACACGCTGGATTCGGGCGGCGTCACAAACGTGGCGTTGCCTGTCGTCCTGTCGCCCACGAACGCCGCACCAGCCAAGTCCGCCCTCGTCACGAACGTCGTCCAGCTCGTCGTCACCAACTCCGTGTGGACGGGCCGGAACGAGAAGTTCCTCATCTCCACGCGCACGTTCAAGCTCCACCATGCGAACGCCGAGGAGGTGGCCGAGAGGTTCAACAACACATGGAGCGGGGATTTCGGCATCGCCTTCAAGATCGACAAGATCGCGCAGGCGTTCCCCGAGGCGAATACGGTGATGGTGACCGCGCCCGGCGTAATTCTCGATGCCTGCGAGAAGGTTATGCGCGATATCGACGTGGAAGTCCCGCAGGTGTACATCGAGGCACGCTTCGTGGAGCTTCAGAACTCGGCCTCGCACAAACTCGGCATTGACTGGTCAATGCTCGACGGGATGAAGGGCACGGCTTCATTTGGCGGCGGCATGGACCGCATGGTCGTGGGCAACGCCGTGACGGACTTCAAGCGCTCGATGACGTCTGGCGGGGTTGGAAACTCGGGCGCCTATTCCTACGGCATCGCCGGGCAGACCGCGACGAAGACCGTCACTTCCGCGCAGGACACGCTGGCGGATGGCTCTACCACGTCGTCGCGCACGTCGTCCGAAACTTCGATTACGAGTGGTCGTGACGGCGGTATCAGCTATTTCTCCGGCACATTGCAGTTCTCCGACATGTCTCTCGTCCTAAGCGCGCTTGACTCCAGCGGCGACGCGCGCATATTCTCCAACCCGAAGATCATCGTCGCGAACGGCAAGAGGGCCACCGTGGACATGACGGAGAAGTACCCCAACGTCCAGATTTCCGCCAAGCGTACGACGAGTGGCAGTTCCGACGCCCTCGACCTCAGCATGAACATGGCGGTTATTCCGGGCGAGGAGAAGCTCATGTTCGCCAAGGAGGCGTTCTTCAGTTGGGGTATTTCGCTGGAGGTGACGCCGCGCGTGAGCTCCAATGGGCTTATCAACGTGTCGATCGTCCCCACCATCTCGAGCTGTACCGACTGGGTGACCGCCGGCGCGGGCGACACCACGACGTCGGCCAACAACGCCGGCACGTACTCGTCGAAGTACCCGGTGCTGGACGTGCAGCGCCTCGTGACGGACTTTACGCTCGCGGCGGGCGAGACGGCCGTGATTGGCGGCCTCTCGAAGACCACGGAGGAGCAGACGGATTCCGGCATTCCCCTCCTGCGCGACATTCCGTGGATCGGCGACAAACTCTTCGGACGCAAGATCCGCTCGAAGGTGCAGAAGGAAATTCTCGTGTTCGTGACCGTGGGCATGGCCGATCCGAAGGGCGTGCCCATGGACATCGGCATGCCCAAGAACGCCGTGCTGGGCCGCATGTACACCGAGGGCGTGAAATTCGAGCCGGGCGACCGCCACGGCAACGCAATTGAGGGTATCGCCTCGCTCGACACGCGCTCGCTTGAGGAGCAGGCGAAGGATCCGCTTGCCACCAACCGGGCGGAGACAGTGTCGTTCCCGCTCCCGTTTACAAGGAGTGCGGACGGCAAGAACACGGACGCCAAACCTCAGGACGCCAAATGAAACAGATCCTTCTTGCTTTTTGTGCTGCGGCGCTCGTAGCAGCCTGCTCCGCCACAGATATCCGTCCCTGCGCGCTCAACGTGCTTCCCGTGGGGAAGGTGCGCCCCGAAGGCTGGCTCCGCACGCAGCTGGAGCTCCAGCGTGACGGCATTACGGGCCACGCCGAGGAACTGTACGACGACATCGGCAATAGCGACTGGCTCACGGGCGCGCACCGCGGCAAGCAGTACGCCTGGGAACGCGGCCCCTACTACGCGAAGGGACTCGTCTCGCTCGCGTTCGCGCTCGACGACGAGGCGCTCAAGGCGCGGGCGAAGCGGTGGGTGGACTGCATCCTCGCCTCGCAGAAGCCCGACGGCGACTTCGGCCCCAAGGCGCGCAACTGGTGGGCGAACATGATCTCCCTCTGGCTGCTGCGCGACTGGGCGGACGCCACGGGCGATCCGCGCGTGGCGCCGTTCCTCGCGCGCTACTTCGACTACCAGCGCGTCGCGTTCAAGGAGTTCTCCATCGGCAACGACTCATGCTGGGCGAAGGCACGCGCCGCCGACGAGCTGGACGTCGTGTATTGGCTCCACGCGCGGACGGGCGACGCCAAATGGCTCGGCTTCGCGCGCGAGGTGTCGGCCCAGACCGCGGACTGGACGACATACTATCGTCACGGCGGCGATCCGTCCTTCCCGCAGGGCTACCGCTGCCACATCGTCAATTTCATGCAGGGCCTCAAGGCCCCCGCCCTCCAGTGGCGTCTCGACGGCGACCCGCTCAAGGCGGGCGCGTACGAGGCCGCGTTCGCGTCCGACGGCTGGGTGATGCGCACGTGCGGGCGTCCCGACCGCATGGTCAACGGCTCCGAGCCGCTCACCGACCGCAGCGCCTCGGGAGGGACGGAGCTCTGCGCGATCGCGGAGCGCATCCTGAGCTGCCAGTCCGTGATCTCCGTGTTCGGATCCGCCGCCGTGGCGGACGACCTTGAGATCGTCGCCTACAACGCGCTGCCGGGCACGCTCGCGCCGGACGGGAAGGGCATCCGCTACTACTGCCTCCTGAACCAGCCGTCCTGCGAGGACAAGCTGCTCCTCTTCGCCAACAACGGCGACCGCAAGGAGATGGTGGGCGCGATCTGTCCCGGACCGCATGCGGGCTTCGGGTGCTGCCGGTCGAACTTCCACCTCGCGTGGCCGAAGTTCGCCCAGACGATGTGGATGGGCACGCCGGACGGCGGGCTCGCCGCCGTGGCGTATGGTCCCTGCCGCGTGTCGGCGAACGGTTTCGAGATCGAGGAGGGCGGCGACTATCCCTTCGGTGGCAACGTGAAGCTCACGGTGCGCGCCGCGTCCGGGCGCAAGGCACTTGCCCTGCGCATCCCCGCGTGGGCGACAGGCGCCGAGGTGAAGGTGAACGGCGTGGCCGAGGCGGGCGTCACGCCCGGTTCGTTCCTCCGCATCGCGCGCGAGTGGCGCACTGGCGACGTGGTGACGCTCGCGTTTCCGCTTGCGGCGCGCGCGTCGTTCTGGGGCCACGACGCGGTGGCCGTCATGCGCGGCCCGCTCCTCTATTCGCTCAAGATGGCGTGCGCCGACTCGGTAGTGGCGCGCTACAAGGTGCCGTACGAGAACGAGTGGATCGAGAAGGGCGGAAAACACGGCTATCCGCGCCACGAGCTGCGTCCGCAGTCACCGTGGGGCTACGCGCTCGTGCGCGGCGCGGACGGCGCGTTCGCGTGCGAGGTCACGCCCGTGTCGCTGGAGGGGAATCCGTTCTGTCCGGGCCACGCGCCCGTGACGCTGCGGATGAAGGCCGTGCGCACGGATTTCGGCGGCTGGGGGTACATGCGCGAAGGGGCGTCGGCGCGCGCGATCGACCCGCCGCCGAGCCCCGTGCCCGCCGATGTGTCACGCACCGAGACCGTCGAGCTCGTGCCGTTCGGCTCCACCCAGATCCGCATCTCGCTCTTCCCCTGGACCCTTGCAGCCCCCTAACTGGACCAACGGGCGAATAATTGGGGTGGCGGGCATCTTGCCCGCAACTGGGCCAACGGGCGTCCCGCCCGCTGCACGACTGGGAAAATGGACAACCCGCCCGTTGCGGGAGCGGCCGCGCTTGTCGCGGCCGACGGCAAAAAGTGGAAGGAATAGACATGGCAAAGCAGGCAGCAAACGCCGATGGGTTCGGCAAGTTCAAGTTCGAGCTGACGGGCGTCGGCTCGCGGGTGGTCGTGATTCCGGAACGCCCTTGCGGAAGCGGCAAGAAGTACAAGGAATGCTACGGGCGCGGGAAGTGAAAGGGCATGAAAGTAACCATCCTATCCTTCTCGTACAAGCGCGGGTTGCCGGAGGACAAGACCGGCAACGGAGGGGGCTTCGTGTTCGACTGCCGGGCGATGCCGAATCCGTACTGGGACGAATCGTTGCGCGGCTACACAGGCCGAGGAAAGTGTTGCCAATGTGTAAATGTTGCCAGTTGTCAATTTCAATTTCCAATGGAGAATACATGGTCGTATCGAATATTGGCAATTGGCAACATTGGAACTGGCAGCATTTCCACATTGGCAAAATTGAACACCGGCCGTAACCACCTTCAAGTCGCCTTCGGCTGCACGGGAGGCCAGCACCGCTCCGTGTACTTCGCCGAACGCATGGCCGAGCGGCTAGCAGGAACTGATGGCGTTGAGATTGAGTTGATTCATGCGGCAAAAGCATACTGGAAATGGTAAAATGTTGCCGAGGTTAACCAGTTATGCTTGAGAACACCATCAACGACGACAAGACAATCGCAGGTGGCATCGGGACGATGCTTGCCGGGCGCTACCATATTCTCCGCCAGTTGGGCGAGGGCGGAATGGGTTCGGTTTGGTTGGCGGAAGATCGGCAACTGGATAACCGAAAAGTCGCAATCAAGATGTTGCCGTCGATTGTGGTGACGGACAAGCGGGCGTATCAGCAACTCAAAGAGCCGAGATTTGAAAGGTTTTTGAAGATTAAGCACGTCTGCGTCAACAGTTATCACTCATAATCTTGCCAAAACACATTCCCGACTTTCCTGACTTGCCTATGGTTTTGGAAATGCAGACGATGCTTGTTGCCGAAATGCGCGACTTCGCCGCCATCGACAATTTGCATAGAGCCATTTCTAACATCTATCTTCGCATACCATCCTGATTTTTCTGCGCACGGTTCATCCGTGGAAACGAATACTACGTATAAATAAGGATAATACCCCATCGTTGCAATCTCGGCCTTAAGAAGGACTCGCCAGCGGTGGATGATCATGCTCGTACGAGTTCCATTTGACTGTCCGCAATCAACCCAGTAGATGTTGCCTACGTGAATTACTTTGGCTTTGTACAATAAGAATGACGCAATGCAAATTGCCAACAACGAAACTGCCGACAATAACACTATTTTAGATTTCTTTGGCCAAAGCGACATGACCCTTGCGTTCTCCCATGTTTCTATCACGCGCCTACTTCGCTTTTTTCTTGGCCTGCTCTTCGCTGAAGATCGGAGACTGGACAAAATTCGCTACAACCGCACCTCTCCATGCAATCGAATACGCACCTTTGCTCTTGGCATACCGAGGTGCGGCATAGGCGATTTCAATTCCGATATCGCCGATCTTACCAGTAAAGCACAAAACCTTGTCGAGTCCCAGAACCATCCGCGTATCGCCAAAGGCCGGAACACCTTCTCCGCCAAATCTCTTGGCAAGCTCAGCTTTCGCCTCTTTATTGTCCACAGATGGAATCTTCTCTCCCAATTCCCTCTCCAGACGGGCCAGTAGCTGTGCAGCCTGTTTTTTCAGCTCCGATTCCTCCACATCTCCATCATACGGACGGCGCAAGGCAAACGTGCGAAACGGAATGCACAGAAACGAGACCGGCTTGGACACCTTCTTCTCCGTCATGCCCTCGAACGGCGTTTCAAGCGTCAGCCATTCTTTTTCCGGCGGTTCGTTGGTCACAGAAGACCAATGCGTAAATTTCAGATCGATGACCGCGTTCGTGGCGTCGAAATCCACATCGAAAACCCGTTTCAGCATTGCACGCATCTTCGCAGCCTCTTCATGCGCCTTCTTCTGGGCGGGCGTCGGAATAAGTTTGCCTGAGAAGTGCGAACTTCTATTTGTCACGACCGTAACATGATCGTCAATCTTAAAAGGCAGATGTGCCGAGAGTGAAACGCTTCGATGTTTTTTGCCGTTGCCTACCATCGCACTCAACCAATAGTCGGCTGGCGCACCATTCCGTTGACGCGTTGCGCGCCAGGAATAGAACGGCACATGATATTCGTGTCGTTCTTTCGGTTTTCCATCGTTTTTGT
Organism: Kiritimatiellia bacterium; assembly: GCA_017427485.1. GTDB lineage: Bacteria > Verrucomicrobiota > Kiritimatiellia > RFP12 > UBA1067 > RUG572. The sequence goes on along the minus strand of JAFRSR010000147.1, from coordinate 11,957 downwards.
ACATCTCCGCAATCCTCTCTAGGGCTTCCTCTTCCGTCCGATCAACTGATGCGCTTACCGTCATGTCGGCATGTGTTTTCATGTCTTCCAGTATACGGTCAACCAAGTCGCGGCACTCTTGGTTCGTCAGTGCAGAATCCTTGCCCTTCCTTGTTTGTCCCCGTTCCCAATCCATATGTATGCTAGACAATCTTTTCTCTTTGCCCCCAAAGTTCAAACTGATCGTTCGACATCCAAAATACGGTTTAGCCAGCTTGGCGCTTGCATACACAGTCTCATTCGTTGTCGTCTTTTTAGTATTAGGATCGTAGTTGGCGTATCGGTGCACGCGAAGGACTTTTCCCGCGATCTTCGCATACTCGGTCGATCCCATCTCCAAGTCGAACGGCGAACTTACGATGACTGTTCCGTTCTCCACGCGAAACGGCGGCACTTGTCCGCCAATGGCTGAATGCGTCTTGTTCGTGTGGACAGGGATTTTGTCGCCAGGTTTGTAAGACGACGACAACGATGAGATTGCTTGAAAATCACAACACCCCACGCTGATGTAGCACCGCTCTTTCTCGTTGATCAATCCATGTACATCGTAAACGACCGATCCTTTTTGCGCTCGGAAGCTGACAAAACTCATGTTAAAATCAAGAAACTCTTCTTTTCTGCGTTTGTAGTCCTGAATTTTTAAACGGACAGATTCCTTTGCTTGTCGCTCTGTCTTGTTGCCAACACACTGCATTGTGATGCCACAACGCTTGTTCATATCGTCAACAATCTTGTCCAAGACTGCACGGCATTCTGTATAGGACATGATATTGGTATTATCCGACGTCGTTTTCCCGATTGAGAAATAGCACCAGGAAAGTACCTTGTCACCGTCTTCGAACTTGAGTCCTACCTTGTCACAGCCAAAATACGGCGTAGAGAGGTACGCCGTCGCGTGGTGATGGAAATTCGTGGTCGTCTTCTTCGTTATCGGATCATAGTCCGCTTGCGCCGATGTACGGATCAGGCTTCCGAACGTCTTTGCGTATTCTGTCGATCCTAGTTCCAGATCGAACGGCGAATCAAGGACAATTCGCCCATTTTCTATATATTTGGATTCAGCGTCAAACCCCATGACTACGGTCGCAACCGCAATGAAGGCAGCACTAATGCAGTGTTTCATTTTTCGTTCTCTTTTCAACGGGGCGGGGGAATGCCAGCAAGCCTGAATATCGAATGGAGCGTACCCTGCCGAATAAGACGGTTGCCGTGGTGAGGCACGGGGACTGAATGTCCTGCGGCATCAGTCCATTTGAAATGGATTCCGTTCGAGCTGACTGGACGAAATCCGTGCTTCTTTAGCATACGTTCCACTTCTTGTGCGGTCAAAGGCTTCATTTCGCAACTGTCCTGCCCTCGTCAAAGAGCATAAGATCTGTCACCTCGATCAGATTCTTGCGGAGTTCCGGCAGGGTATCGGCCTCGGTAAAACAGTTGTCATGACCGCGCACGGTCGCACAATAGCCGCCATCGGCATCTGACGTCACGTCCGCCGTGAATATCTGGCCGTGGGTCGTGAAATCCATCGTCTGTGGGGCGTTGCGCAAGTCGGGCAAGCCGCGAACGGCGACAATGAACGCCAATACACCGTTCAAGTCCATATTGTAGCGGCTCAACTTGCGCTCCGCACGTTGGACAAGGTCGATGTCGAGGGTTCGTGCCCTTACTTGCCTGCTTCGCTCTTTCAGCATCATTAGCTCAAACCTTTCCTGTATCGCTTTCACTCGCAACGCCGATATTGTACCATATCCTGCCGATTATTGCACTACGCTTCTCGGCGTTCGGCACATTCGGCATCTCCTGCGCAATTCACCAGCACGCCTTCCTATTTGACACCCTGCCTTCCGTGCACTATGCACCGAAGGAACAAAGGGCGAACACCAATTCAAGCGCCATTAGGACTTGTCTCCATAAATGTCACGCACCACGAATCTTGTCGTCCGTCATCTATTATACCTAGAATCTTGCCGAGGCTGTCATCTTGGACCAATTTTAATAGGCTAATTTAGAAATTCTTTGGGAAACTGGAAATCGAGGGGATGCTAGAGGGACAGGCCCCATTAGTGGAGTAGAAATGGTGGAGTAGAGACTATGGTGATGCCGCAGAGAGACGATCCGCCTACGCTAAGGCTACGGAGGACAGGCACGAGCGATCAAGCGACTTGACGCCCTGCTTGAGTATGCCGTCATGTATGGTGACGAAACCGAGGCCGAACGCACCCGCGAAGAAAGGACCGGCGGGTGCGTTGGTTTTGCGGAAGGTCGGCGGTCGCGGCTCTGTTCTGTGTAGGAAGGGGCGTGAAATCTGCAAATGCACGTTTCACGCCCAAAATCGGCATACTAAAAATGGGCGTGAAATCTGCAAATGCACGTTTCACGCCCGTTTTCGATTGACTTCGACCGCGGAATATGGGATAATCTCGCGCGGCAGATGGAGAAATAAACATGTTTTTCGGTCGTGAAGAGATATTGGAACAGCTTGACGCGCAGTTGGCGAGTCCGATTGCGTCCCTTGTCACATGCCGCGGACGCCGCCGCATCGGCAAGTCCACGCTCATCGAGGAGTTTGCCCGCAGGAGCAAGGTGCGCTTCATCAAGCTTGAGGGCTTGTCGCCGCGTGAGGCGGATTCCAACCAGAAGCAGCTGACCGCGTTCGCCCGGCAGCTTTCCGAGCAGACGGGCGTACCTCTGCGCCCGTTGGCGTCGTGGTTCGATGCGTTTGCCAGGCTTGACGGCGTAATCGCGGACAGCGAACGGACAGTGGTGTTTCTGGATGAAGTGTCGTGGATGGGCAAATACGATCCCGACTATCCCGGCGAACTCAAGTATGCCTGGGACAACCGTTTCAAGAAGCACAAGCGGCTCATGCTCGTGGTCTGCGGCAGCGTTTCGACGTGGATATCGAAGAACATCCTACGGAACAAGGCATTTGTCGGACGCCCCACGCTCAATCTTCTTGTCGGCGAACTGCCCTTGCGCGACTGCGCCCGGTTCTGGGGGAAGCGTGCCGCGCGCACTGCCGCGAGCGACATGTTCGACGTCCTGTCGGTGACGGGCGGCGTGCCGAAATATCTGGAACTCATGAATCCAAGGCTTTCGCCGGCGGAGAACCTGAAGGCGCTTTGCTTTACGCCTGGCGGGATACTGGTTGACGAGTTCGACGACATCTTTACCGACGTGTTCGAGGGGAAGGGGACGGTCAAGCGGCGGATTCTTGAATGTCTCGGAAGCGGTTCTTTCAGCGGGAAGGAACTGGCGGAGATGCTGGGAGTGGAAAACAACGGACATTTTCTGGAAGACCTCGAGGAACTGAAGCTGGCGGGGTTCATCGCACGCGATGGCGGCGTGAACCCGCATTCCGGCGCCCGTTCGCGTCTGTTCCGCTATCGCATCTCGGACAACTACACGCGCTTCTACATCAAGTACATCGCGCCGAACAGGGATTTGATAGACAAGGGACTTTTCCGTTTCACCGACTTGGAACAGCTGCCCGGATGGCAGTCGATACTCGGATTTCAGTTCGAGTGCCTTTTGCTGAACAACATCGCCGGGCTTTTGCGGCGGCTGGGGTTGGATCGGACGCTGCTCGTTTCCGCAGCGCCGTACCGCCGAGCCGCACATGCGCGTGGCGAGGGTTGCCAGATCGACCTTCTGATCCAGACGCGGCGCACAGTCTGGGTGGTGGAGATCAAAAGGCGCCGGGAGATCGGGAGAGAGGTCATTGACGAAGTCGCCGAGAAGGTGAAGCGGCTGGGCCTCGGGCGGCGCGTGTCGGTGCGCACGGCGCTTGTCTATTCCGGGCACCTTTCGCCAGCCGTGGAGGCAGATGGCTTTTTCGATGCGGTGGTGGACGCCGCCGACATCATGTCTGAACGCACCACGCTCGCCGAGGAAGCCGATGGCCGGTAGGAAGTGAACTGCATGAAATGCATTGTTGAGCTGTTTGGCGATGACCGGAACGGGCGGAAGATGATCGCGTGGGGTCGGCGGATCGGATGCGGGGACGCCGGGCATGTGTTCGATCCCGGCCGTCGCAAGGTCGCGACGCGCCTTCTCGTGGACGACGACAATCCTTCGCAGAAGGCGTATCTCCTTGAGCTCGTCGACAATCCCACCGGCGTCAAGGCCATCGTCCCGGTGTAAGTGTAGGTGCAAAATCCGATTGAAGGACCGACCGCGTGAGTATGGATGTGGTATAATTTCACCGTGAGCTTAAGGAGCGAGGATGAAGCGAGACGAGAACCAGAATGTCGAATACAAATAATCGTGGCAAGACAAGTACCTCGAATGGATTTGCGGAAAAGGAAACAGGTGATGAGGATTAAGCAATACAGGCTTGAGATTGCGATGCTGGCGGGGGTGGGCGTCGCCTCCGTGCTGTCGGGCATTGCGCCGGCGAGCCGGGCGGTGTGGCTGACGGAGATATTCTGGGTGTGGGGACTCGTGGCGATCCTGCTCGTCACGTTCCGGAAGTTCAGGTTCTCCGGCGTGGCGTATGCGTGCTTCTTCGTCTGGAGCATCCTCCAGATCATCGGAGCGCACTGGACGTTCGAGCACGTCCCGATGCGGTGGCTGGCCGAACCGCTCGGGCTGGCGCGCAACCCGTACGACCGCATTGCGCATTTCATGGTCGGGTGGTTCGCGTTTCCGCTGGCGGAGCTCTACTGGCGCAAGGGATGGGCGCGGTCGGTGGCGGCGTCGGCGTTCTTCGCCGTGATGACGACCGTGGCGATGGCGGGCGTCTGGGAGATCGTCGAATGGCTCTACGCCGCCATCGACGGCGGCGAGGCGGGCGCGGCGTTCCTCGGTTCGCAGGGCGACGAGTGGGACGCGCAGAAGGACATCCTCTGCGACACGCTCGGCGCGCTCTGCTCGGCAGCGCTGTTCATAGTTTTGAATCGCAAGGAAAGGAACAAGCAATGAAAAAGAGAATGATCGGGATCGCGGCCGCGCTGGCGCTTGCGCTCGCGGGATGCGTGGAGATGCAGGTGGGGGTCGAGACGGACCACGGCTTCGTGTCGCTTGCCGAGGCGGTGCCGGACGCCATTCTGGAAATCCGCTACTACTCGACGTACAACTTCGTCGGGGAGCGCGTGGACGGCTACGAGCGGCCGTGCGCGCTGATCACGAAAGAGGCCGCGGCCGCTCTCAAGGCGGCGAGCGACGACTGCGTCCGGCGCGGGTACCGCCTGAAGATCTACGACGCCTACCGTCCGCAGCGCGCCGTGTCGCATTTCATGCGCTGGGCGAAGGACGTGAAGGACACGCGGATGAAGTACGCGTTCTACCCGAACCTGGACAAGTCCGTCCTCTTCGCGCAGGGCTACATCGCGGAGCGTTCGGGACACAGCCGCGGCAGCACGGTCGACCTCACGCTCTTCGACATGAAGACCGGCAAGGAGGTCGACATGGGCGGCACGTTCGACTGGTTCGGACGCGAGTCGCATCCCGACTACAAGGACATCACGAAGGAGCAGTTCGCCAACCGCATGCTCCTGCGCGAGATCATGCTCGCCCACGGCTTCAAGCCGATCGCCGAGGAATGGTGGCACTTCACGCTCGCGAACGAACCGTATCCCGACACCTACTTCAACTTCCCCGTGCGATGAACGCAGAATCCGTTTGCGGCGCGTGTCCGCGCCACTGTCGCCTCGCCGACGGCGCGCTCGGCTTCTGCCGCGCGCGCCGGGCGGAAGGGGGACGCGTCGTCGCGGCGAACTACGGCCATGTCACGTCGCTCGCGCTCGACCCGATCGAGAAGAAGCCGATCGCGTTCTTCCATTCCGGCGAGAACGTGCTGTCCGTCGGCAGCTACGGCTGCAACCTGCGGTGTCCGTTCTGCCAGAACGACGGGATCTCGCAGCGGGGCGCGGACGGCGTGGCGTATCAGTGCGCGACGCCGTCCGAGCTCGCCGACCTGGCGCTGCGGGTGCGGCGCGAACGGGGCAACCTCGGCCTCGCCTACACGTACAACGAGCCGCTCGTCGGGTGGGAGTTCGTGCGCGACTGCGCGCGCGAGGTCCATGCGCGCGGGATGCTCAACGTGCTCGTGTCGAACGGCTGCGCCGAGGCGGCGGTCGTGGAGGAGCTGGCGCCGCTGGTCGACGCGGCGAACATCGACCTCAAGGGTCCGTCCCAGGCCTACTACGACTGGGTCGGTGGCGAATTCGCCGCCGTGTGCCGCACGATCCGGACGCTCCACGCGGCCGGATGCCACGTGGAGGCGACGACGCTTGTCGTGCCGGGGCGGAACGACACGGACGGCGACATCGACGCGATCGCGTCGTTCCTCGCGTCCGTCTCATCGGACATCCCCCTGCACGTGACGCGATTCTTCCCGCGCTTCCATCTGCTGGACGTGCCCCCCACGCCCGTCGCGGCTATCCACCGTCTCGTGGCGGTCGCCCGCCGTCGCCTCAACCGCGTCCTCCCCGGCAACATCTGACCGCGCGCGGACTTCCACGGGGGCGGACGTTATGGTATAATGCGGGGCATGAAAAACCAGGTCGTCAGTTTCAACAGGCGCGATTTCCTGCGCGGGGCGTCGCTCTCCGCGCTGGGCGCGGCGGCGCTGCCGCTCGCGGCGCGCGAGGGTTTGGGTCCGATGGTGAAGGAGGACGCGGAGCCGGCGAAGCCGGGCGCGCCCGTGAAGCCGGGCGCGCTCACGGTGGAGGAGCGCGACGTGGACCTCTGCGTGGTGGGCGGCGGCATGGGCGGCCTCCTCACCGCGCTCGCCGCCGCGCGGCACGGCGCGAAGGTGGCGCTCATGCAGGACCGTCCCCTGCTCGGCGGCAACGCGTCGAGCGAGATCCGCATGTGGATCTGCGGCGCGGGCACGCGCGTCAGGAACCTCCAGGAGACGGGCATCATGGAGGAGATCGCCCTCGACAACATGCACTGCAACCCGTCGCGGAACTGGTCGATCTGGGACTCCGTGCTCTACGAGAAGGCGCGCTTCCAGCCGAACCTCGAGCTGATCCTCAACTGCGCCTGCCATTCGGTGAAGATGGACGGCAACCGCATCGCGAGCGTGGAGGGCTTCCAGCTCACCACCTACAAGCGACAGGTCGTGCGCGCGAAGATCTTCGCGGACTGCTCGGGCGACTCGATCCTCGCCCCGCTCACGGGCGCCGAGTACCGCGTGGGACGCGAGGCGAAGGCCGCGTTCGGCGAGGAGTTCGGCATTGAGACCGAGGACCGCCGCACGATGGGCATGAGCCTCCTCATCCAGGCGCGCGAGACCGACCACAAGGTCGAGTTCAAGCCGCCGGCGTGGGCGTACTCGTTCCCGACCGACGAGTCCATGCACAACAAGCCGCACGAGTGCCTCGTCAAGCCCAACACCAACTTCTACTGGATCGAGATCGGCGGCGAGGTGGACTCCATCGCCGACACCGAGACGCTCCGCGACGACCTCCTGAAGATCGCCTTCGGCGTGTGGGACCACATGAAGAACCACGGCGACCACGGCGCGGACAACTGGGAGCTCGAGTGGCTCGGCTTCCTGCCCGGCAAGCGCGAGAGCCGCCGCTACGTGGGCGACTACATCCTCCGCCAGCAGGACGTCGAGGCGGGCGGCAAGCGTTTCGAGGACACGGTGGCCTACGGCGGCTGGCAGATCGACAACCACCTCCCCGGCGGCTTCTACATCCAGGGCAAGCCGGGCGCGCACCTCCAGAAGCGCCGTCTCTCCGAGCCCTACGCGATCCCGTACCGCTGCCTCTACTCGAAGAACGTGGCGAACCTCATGTTCGCGGGCCGCAACATCTCCGCCTCGCACATCGCGTTCGCCTCCGCGCGCGTGATGGGCACGATCGGCGTGATGGGCCAGGCGTGCGGCACCGCCGCCGCGCTCGCCGTGAAGCACGGTGTGCCGCCGCGCGGCGTCTACGCCGACAAGGCGCTCCTCAAGGAACTCCAGCGCCAGCTGATGGAGGACGACTGCTTCCTCCCCGGCTTCCGCCGCGAGATGCCCGCGCTCACGCGCCAGGCCACGCTCACCGCGGACTACGGCGACCCCTCCGATTTGCAGAACGGCATCGACCGCCGCATCTGGGGACGCGACAACGGCTACTTCGGCAAGACGAACAAGGCCGTCATCTACACGTTCCCGAAGCGGACGCGCGTGCATTCGTTCCGCCTCGTGGTGGACTCCGACCTCGACCGCGAGCAGATCGACGGCCATCCCGACCTCCTGACGATCCCGATGCCGCTTTTCCGCGCGCGCGGCTACTCGAACACCTCGTTCACGTTCCCGCGCACCGTGCTCAAGAGCTTCCGCGTGGAGGTGCAGGAGACTTCCGGCGGCGCGTGGCGCACGGTGTACGAGACCGACTCGAACCACCAGCGCCTCGTGCGCGGCGCGATCGACCGTGACGTGGTGGCCGTGCGGCTCATGCCGCTCTCGACATGGGGGAGCGAGCGCCTCAACAACACGTATGACAGTGCGGTCGCGCACATCTTCGCCTTCGATTTGGCTTAAGAAATGGAGAACACGATGAAAATGAGAACGAGCATTTGCGCGGTGGCGGTGTTGGCCGCTGCGTGCGCATCCGCTGCGGAGAAGATTCCGCTTCCGGAACATCCGCGGCCCGACTGGCAGCGCGCCGAGTGGCAGAACCTGAACGGCAGCTGGCGGTTCGCGTCCGACAAGGCGGACGTCGGCGTGAAGGACAAGTGGTTTGCCGCCGCTGACGCGAAATTCCCGCAGCGCATCCTCGTGCCGTTCGGCTGGGGCTCGCCCGCGTCCGGCGTGAAGGACGAGGCGGACGTCGGCTGGTACCGCCGCGACGTCACGGTGCCCGCCGCGTGGAAGGGGAAGCGCGTGTTCCTCGTCGTGGGCGCGAGCGACCACGACACGTCCTGCTGGTTCGGCAACACGAAGCTCGGCGAGCATTCCGGCGGCTACACGCCGTTCGAGTTCGAGCTCACGCCGCTCGTCAAGTGGGGCGAGGCGCAGAAGCTCACGCTGCGCGTGTGGGACGTCCCCGCCGAGGTCGCGCGCCACGACTGGCGTCTCTACGGCAAGCAGGGCTACGGCAACGCGCGCGGCATCTGGCAGACCGTCTACCTCGAGGCCCGCGGCGAGACGTACCTCGATACGGTCCACTTCACGCCCGACATCGACACGGGCCACGTGACCGCCGAGGTGACGCTCGGCGCGCCCGCGAAGAAGCCGCTCGCGGTGCAGTTCGTCTTCAAGGCGGCCGACCGCGCCGAACCGGCCGTTGCGGCGTTCGCGCCCGGCCAGTCGAAGGCGCTGGTCGACATCCCGTTCGAGGCGATCCGCCTTTGGGACCTCGACGACCCCTACCTCTACGAGGTGCGCTGCGTCCTCCTCGGCGAGGGCGTGACGGACGCCGTGAACACCTACTTCGGCATGCGCAAGGTGGGCGTGGGCAAGCTGCCCGGCACGGACTACCCGTACGTGACGCTCAACAACAAGCCGATCTACCTCCAGCTCACGCTCGACCAGTCCTACCATCCGGATGGGTGGTACACGTTCCCCTCCGACGAGTTCATGAAGAACGAGATCCTCATCTCCAAGAAGCTCGCGCTCTCCGGCAACCGCGTGCACATCAAGGTGGAGGTGCCGCGCAAGCTCTACTGGGCGGACAAGCTCGGCCTCCTGATCATGGCGGACGTGCCGTGCGCGTGGGGGCCGGCCTCCGAGGCGATGTTCCGCGAGCACTGGTTCTGCTTCGAGGACATGATGCGCCGCGACTACAACCACCCGTCGATCTTCTCGTGGGTTCTCTTCAACGAGACGTGGGGACTCTTCTCCGACGGCGGCAACTGGGGCAAGGACCGCCACGCGCGCTATGCGCCGTGGACGCGCCGCGCGGTCGCGCGCGCCTACGAGAAGGCGAAGGAGCTCGACCCCACGCGTCTCGTGGAGGACAACTCCGAGTGCAACGGCGACCACGTGGTGACCGACCTCAACACCTGGCACGGCTACCTGCCCGGCTGGAAGTGGGAGGAGCGCGTCGCGACCGAGTGCAAGAAGTCCTTCCCCGGCTCCACGCACCGCTACATCGGCGGCTTCGTGCAGGGCGGCGAGCCGATGCTCAACAGCGAGTGCGGCAACGTGTGGGGCTACAAGGGCTCCACGGGCGACTGCGACTGGTCGTGGGACTACCACATGATGATGAACGCGTTCCGCCGTCATCTGCAGTGCGGCGGCTGGCTCTACACCGAGCACCACGACGTGATCAACGAGTGGAACGGCTACGTGCGGTTCGACCGCACGTGGAAGGAGACCGGCGTCGAGGAGCTCTTCCCCGGCACCTCGCTCGCTGACTGGCACGCCGATGCCTACCTGCCGCTCGACACCGAGCTCTGCCGCACGTTCAAGGCGGGCGAGACGTGGTGGGTGCCCGTGGACGTGTCGCTCACGACGGACGCCTACGCCGGCCGTCCGCTCACGCTCTCCGCCGCGCTCCGCTACTGGAACGCCGAGGGGCGCCTCGTGGAGCGTCCGCTGGCCACGGGCATTGCGTTCACCGCCGCCCCGTGGCAGAACGGGAGCCTCGCCAAGGTGCCCGTGAAGCTTCCGGCCGAGACGGCGTGCGGCGTGGTGTGCGTCTCGCTGCTGGACGGCCCCGAGACCCTCGCGCGCAACTTCGCGTGCTTCGTCACGCGCGGCGCGGCGAAGGCGAACACGGTCTCCGTGCCGGCGGCGGGCTTCTCGAAGCAGCAGTGGTCGCAGAAGCAGTGGAACGTGCTGAAGGGCCTCAAGGCCTGCGGCGCGGGCAAGGGCTTCTTCGAGTACGCGTTCACGGTGCCGGCCGGGACGAAGAAGGCCACGTTCCGCGCGGAGGTGGGCGCGAAGCGTCTCAACTCGAAGGACTCCAAGGACGCCGACAAGGGCGTGCGCGACCTCGACTGCATGCTCGGCGGCGGGTTCGCGAGCCGCTCGAAGAACCCGAACTCCTACCCGATGACCTCGGCCGAGAAGTGGCCGTCCACGCTCAAGGTGTTCGCGAACGGCGCGCTCGTGAAGACGGTCGAGCTGCCGGACGACCCGGCTGACCACCGCGGCATCCTCTCGTGGCACGCGCAGCCGCGCGACGGCACGCTGCACGAGGCGGGCAGCTACGGCTGGCTCGTGGAGGCGCCCCTGCCCGCCGACGTCCTCGCGAAGGCGAAGGACGGCAAGCTGACGATCCGCCTCGAGACGGAGAAGGGCGGCCTTGCCGTGTACGGCGCGTCGTTCGGCCGCTACCCGCTCGACCCGACTGTTTCGTTCTGACGGCTTGTGTCCCGTCCCGCCCTGTGGTACAATAGCAACCTCTTTCCACATCAGCAACATCGACAAGGAGCAGAAAATGCACAATTGGAAATTCTTCAAGTCCGCACGCTGCGTGCAGGTCAAGCTCGAGAACGGCGAGGACCTTGTGGCGCTGAAGGACCTTGACCAGAAGCTGTGGACCGTGCTCGCCGCGTCGACGGACGGCCTCCGTTTCGACGCCGAGACGTTGAAGATGCTGGACGCCGACGGCGACGGCCGCATCCGCGTGCCCGAGGTGCGCGCGGCCGTCGAGTGGATGCGCGCGCGCTTCAAGAACCTCGACTTCCTCTTCGCCGGCAAGGATTCGATCGCGCTCTCCGACCTTGACGACTCGACGGACGAGGGCAAGGCGCTCCTTGCGTCGTTCAAGAACATCCTCGTGCGCGCGGGCAAGGCGGACGCCGCCGAGATCACGCTCGCGGACGTGACGGGCACGACGGACGTGTTCAACGCCCAGCCGCTCAACGGCGACGGCATCGTCACGCCGAAGTCCACGTCCGAGGCCGACGTCGCCGACGTCATCGCCGCGATCGTCGCGAGCGAGGGCGGCGTGCCGGACCGCGGCGGCGACATGGGCGCGGACCAGGCGAAGTCCGACGCGTTCTTCGCGGACGCCGCCGCGTACCTC
>JAFRSR010000022.1 GCA_017427485.1 Kiritimatiellia bacterium | reverse complement strand
TTCTCCGCGCGCGACATGCCCGCAAGCGCCATGTTGCGCGCCGCGCCGAACGTCTCCGCGGTCACGAGGCCCTGGCGCGTGTAGACGGGTACGAGCCCGCGCGCGCGCGCGGCGGCGTCGAGTGACGGCGTGCCGCGGCCGAACGGATACGCCACGAGACGCGGCGCGCGGCCCGTCCAGTCCGCCAACGTACGCTGCGCGCGGTCAAGTTCGTCAAGCACCTCCGCCTCCGGGCGGTGCGGCGCGCTGGGATGTGTCCAGAAATGGTTCTCCACCGTGACAAGGGGGTGCTTCGCGAGCGCCCGCACGCCCGCCTCGTCGAGAAGACGGCGCGGATGTGCCCGCCCCTCCCACGCCGCGTCCACAAGCGCATAGCGCTCCGCCGCCGGCAGGGCATACCAGCGATGCCACTCGGGGTCGGGCAGCATGTTCCACAGGTTGTCGGTCCATACCCATCCGCGCGCCGTTTCGCCGGGCGCGACGAACACGCTTGCCGGCGCGGCAAAACGTTCAAGGACGGGAACCGTCTCCGCCGTCTCGCACCAGCCGTCGTCGAAGCTGATCCACGCGCAGGTTCCCTCTGCCGCGCGTCCGGCCAGTATGTCGTTTGACGAGACGAACCGGAATCCCCAGGCCTTCAGCGCAGCGAGCACCCCCTCCACTTCGCCGGGAGCGGAATCATGGAACACGACCGGAAGAACCACCCCCGCCGCACGGCAGCGCGCGCGCGCGCGCCGACGCGCCCCTGCGAGCGCATACGCCACGGCCACGCACCACCCCACCTGACGACGGAACATCATGCCGACGCCTCCACGGGATGCCGCACCGCGTCGCGCCACCGCGCCGCGTCGGAAAGGTCGAGTTCGTACACGCGCCGGCCGTCCGCCTCGCGCATCGAAAACGGCATCGCGTCAAACGCCTCCACGAGCGCGCCGTTCCGTCCCGTCGGCGTGAGCACCGCACGGAAAAGCTTCGCGCCCTGTGCGGCCGCGCGTTCGGCGAGGAAGAGAACCACGCTCTGCTCGCAGAGCTTCTTCGCCACGCGGCAGCTCATCACGAACTCCCGTAGCTCCGCCGCGCCGTCGTCCGCGCGCGCGACGGCCGCGAAGCCGACCGTGCCGTAGTCGCCGTAGTCATCCGTGCACTGCACGGATGAACAGGACGCCGACGCGAGGAGCGACGCGAACGCAGCCTCGTCGTACCGCCGCGCCGCGAGCGTGAGCTGGTTCGTACGCTGGACAAGTTCGCGGCACCGCACGGCCGTTTCGCCTTCCACGGGCCCCAGCGCGAGGCGGATGTGGCTCGCCTTCAGGAACGCCATGTGATCGACGCCACTCGCCGCCTCTGCGCCGCGGCGCGCGGCCTCTTCCTGGTAGCGCGCACGGCGAGTCGCGCTTTCGGCGCTCGCAGGCGGATTGAAGCAGGGTTCCGCCGCGAGCGTTCCGATTGCGGCGGCGGCGAACGTGCGCACGGCCGGCGCATTCTGGTTGACCTCCGCGCGTTCCCATGATGCGTCGTCCACGAGCGCGAGCGCGTCGAGTCCCACGTTGAGCTCATGCGCGAGCCGCCTTAGCGCCCCACTTTTCGCGCCCCAGCCGACCTGTGGAAAAACGAAGAGGTCCGCGATGCCGAAACGCGCGAGCGCCGCCTGCACGGGCGCGGGGTCGTTCTTGCTGCAGATCGAGTTCACCACGCCGCGCGCGTCCAGCGCATGCAAAAGCGCGACGGCGTCATCTCGCAGGGACAGCCCCTCGACGCCATCTTCGGCGAGGACGCCCTTCCAGAGCGTGCCGTCCAGATCCCACGCGAGACACTTCACGAACGGCGCGTGCGCCGCATCTTCGGGCGGCGGCGACCACAACGCCAGTTCGCTGAACACGAGCTCCGCGCCTGCGTCCGCATCGGACGCAGGGAAAATGCGGAAGAGCGCGCCAACCGACACGGGCGGCAAAGCGAATGAAAAGGCATTCTCGCCCGCCGCGAGCGCAAGTCGCCGCGCGAAGGCGAGCGAACCGTCGGCATCGCGCACCTCGCACACGTATGCTGCCGCGCGGTCGGACGTGCAGCGGATGTCCCAGCGGGTCGGACACCCCTCGTAGGCGCTCATCTTCACAGCCTTGCGCCACCGCAACGATCGGAAAAGGCCGTAGGGATTGCGCGCGGTCGGCACGAATGACGGCGTCAGGCGTCCGAGGAGCCGCACGAACGGCATCCACCGCGCCTCCCAGCGGCGCGCGTCCTCGTATGCCTGCACGGACGCCATCCGCCCGTGGAAGAGCAGCTCCAGCTTGCCCCACGGGAGAAACTTCACCGCGAACGCGTTGGGGCCTGCCGTGGGCGCAGGGCGAATTCCGCCCACGAACCGGCGGCAGCGTCCGTTCGGCGCGCGGCTGAATTTCGCGCACGTGCGGTAACAGGCGGGTTCGCCGCATTCCGTGCAGTGCTCTTCCCAGAAGTCGGCCACGACCCGTCGCTGACGGCGTTCGAGGCCGTCGATGATCCGCGCGGCCTGGACGGTGGCGGACATGTCGCGTACCGTCTCGCGGGCCGCTGCGCCATGGCGAACGGCAAGATCGGGATTGGCCGCGTAGCGGCGCATCGCGGCGGCGAGCGCTTCCACATCGCCAGCCGGCACGATAGAACCGTTTTTCCCATCGACAATACGATCGACGGCCGATGGCGTCTTGTCGCTCCCGATCATCGCAAGGCCGCATGCGGCCCCTTCGAGGATGGCGAGGCCCCAGCCGTCCTTTCGGCTGGGCTGCAGCACCACGTGTCCGCGCGCGAGGTACCGGCAGACCGTTTCCGGCGGCACGGTACCGACGAGCTCCACGCCGTCCAGACCGTCGAAGGCGGATTTCAACTCGCCGTCGCCCACCACCAACAGACGCACCTGCGGGAACTCCACGCGGACGCGACGGAACGCCTCCGCAATCACGTCCACGCCCTTGAGCTCCAGCAGGACTCCGGCGTAGACGAACGTAAATGCCGTGTCGCGCGGCGGAAGGTCGGCGGGCAGGTCGGGCAACGGGTAGGTGCAGACTGCCCGTTTCGAGGCGCGCACGCCAAGGCGCCCGAACTGCTCTGCGGCCGCGTGGCCGTGAAAGAAGCCCATCAACGCGTGACGGTCGACGAAGCGGGCGAACAGACGGAGCACGGGACGCACGAACCAACGTCCGCGAGAGCCCTCCGTCACGACGAACCACGGCCGTCGGCGCCACCAGCACCAGAACATGATCCGCCACGAGATGCCGTCGGCGAAGGAGGATACCATCTGGATGCGTTCGTCCCAGTCGGGCACCGCCGCGCGCGCGGCGGCGATGGTCGGCGCGAAATGCTCCCACTGCTCAAGCGGACGGTCTTTCCAGCCCAGCAGGCGGCGATAGGAATCATACTGGCTGAAGTAGCAGACCGCCACGTCGACGCCGTGGGCGCGGAACGCCGCCAGGATGGCGGTCTGGTTCACTGTCGGATAGACTGTCCACCAGCAGATCTTCATCGGCGTACAATGCGATACCACCAGTATCCGAGGATCTCCTTCCACGCGGTGCATGAGGCCTCAAGCGCGTAGAAGTCCGGGCAGAAGTCCCCGCCCGTCAACGGCTGCGCGCGCTTGACCGTGTTCTCGTAGTCGGACGGGGCCGGCACGATCTCAAGGTCGGGCGCGTAGCGCCGGTACATGAGGAGCGCGCGGCGCATGTGCCAGGCGCTCGTGACGAGCAGCACTTTCGGGTGGTCGCGGTCCTTGAGGAGATTGGCGACGAACTTCGCGTTCTCCTCCGTGTTGCGCGACTCGGCCTCGGCGTGGATCGCTTCGCGCGGCACCCCGAGGTCGACAAGGAACGGCACCTCGCAGCGGTCGCAGCCCGTGCCGCTCGGCACGATCAGCGGCGCCTTGCCGGCCTTGAAGATCCGCGCGGCGTGCCACACGCGGTCGGCCGCGGCGCAGAGGTTCGGATAGGGGCAGACGTTCGTTGCGGCGTTCATGCCGCCGCCAAGAAGCACGATCGCGTCCGCCTGCGGCAACTGCTCCACGGACGCGTCCGCGAACTCCGACTCCAGCGAGGCGCCAAGCGCTTCGGCGACAAGCGGCATGGACCAGACCCACAGCCAGGCGACCGCCGCCACCAGAAAGCCAACGCATGTCTTCCGCCGCTTGAGGCAGGCGAACACGATGCCCGCGATGACGAGCAGCATCCCGAGGACGAGCGGATTGACCATCGCCCAGACGATCTTGTTCAGGTAGTACACGGCCTACACCCGCGTCACGTCGAAGCTACGGCCCACGCAGGCGCGGGCTTCGGCGAGGTCGGCGAACTCGCCGGCGGAAATGAACTGGACGATGAGGTTGCCGATCGCCGTGCCTTCCGTCGGTCCCGCGAACACCTCGAGCCCCGTCGCCTCGGCCGTCAGCTTGTTAAGGTAGCCGTCCTTCGAGCCGCCGCCAACGATGTTGACGGAGGTGTAGGTCTTGCCCGTGAGGCCCGAAAGGTTCTTGATCATCTTCGCATAGCAGGCGGCGAGTGATGTGTAGACGCACTGCATCAGCTCGCCCACCGTGGCGGGTTTCACGTCCGCCGCCGCGAGCACCTCGGCGATCATCGAGGCCGGCGAGAAGAAGCGCGTGTCGTTGGCGTTCACGCGCCCCGCGAAAGCGGACGCCGCCTTGGCCGCGTTCTCGAGGTCCGCAAAGGAGTATTTCCTCCCCTTCTCGTAGTCGGCGAGCGTCCAGGACGCGGTCTTCTCCTTGCCCTCCACGTAGTCCACGCCGTTCAGTTCGCGGCGGATGGACTGGATCATCCAGAGTCCCATGATGTTCTTGAGGAATCGGAAGCGATACCACGCGCCGCCCTCGTTCGTGAAGTTCGCGGCCTTCGCCTCGGACGTGGTGATCGGCTCGGCGTTCTCCACGCCGAGGAGGGACCACGTGCCGCTGGAGATGTAGACGGCCTGGTCGTCGCGCGCGGGGACGGCAAGGAAGGCGCTCCCGGTGTCGTGCGTGGCGGGCAGGACGACCTGCGCGTCGAAGCCCACCTTGGCCTGCACGGCGGATGTGAGGCCGCCGAGCGCGGTGCCGGGCATCTCAAGCTTGCCGAAAATGCGGCGCGGGAGGCCGAGCTTGTCGATCACGTCCCAGTCCCAGTCCTTGGATCGCGCATTGACGAGGTTGCCCGTGGTGGCGTTCGTGTACTCGTTCGCCATCTGGCCCGTGAGGACGAAGTTCAGGTACTCGGGCACCATGAGGAGGCGCTGCGCCTTCTCAAGCTGCTCGGGATGCTCCTTCTTGAGCGCCGCGAGCTGGTAGATGGTGTTGAAGAGCATCTTCTGGATGCCGCAGCGGGCGTAGAGCTCGTCGGCGGAGATCGCCGCGTCCACGAGCGCGTCCGCGCCCTCCGTGCGCGCGTCGCGGTAGGCCACCATGTCGGAGCAGGGCAAGCCCTGCTCGTCGAGGAGAACGAAGTCGACGCCCCAGGTATCGATGCCGATCGTGGACGGGATCTTGCCAATTTCCTTGCACTTGGCGATGCCCTGCAGCACGCTGCGCGCGAGCGCCTGGTGGTCCCAGCAGTCGTGACCGTCCTTGCGGATCTGGGAGTTGTCGAAGCGGTAGACCTCCTCGAGGACCATCTTCCCGTCTTCGAGGTGGCCGAGGATGTGGCGCCCCGAAGACGCCCCGATGTCAATTGCGAGATGGTAGGTCATGGACTTTCTCCTATTTGGAACCGTAGCTGATCACGCAGAAAGAAACAAGGAGAACGACGATGCCGAGCGCGAGGCAGCCCTTCGTCTTCGCGCCGGTGCCCTTCCATTCGCCCATGAAGATGCCGAGCAGCGACGAGAAGAAGATCGACGCGCCCATCACCACGGCGAAGCCGATGTACTTCAAATCGCCCATCTGCGGCTCACCCACCTTCTGGCACGCGAACTGGCACGCCCAGATGACGCCTGCAAGCGACGCAAGCGCGATCGCCGCGAAGTTGCCGCCGAACATCTTGCCGTAGTCGCCGAACGTGCCGTTCTTCCTGTTCTGCCACAGGCACCACGCCGCGTTCACCACGAGGCCGCCCCACAGCACGACCACCAAGACGGGCATGCCGCACCAGGCCGCCGGGGTCCCGGCCTCCTTCGCGGCGGTCTCCAGCGCCGCGCCGCTCTGCAGGCCGAAGTTCATGCCCGCCGACGCCACGCCGCTGAAGCACGCCACCAGGATGCCCTTCTTGAAGTTGAACTCCGCCACGGACGCCTTCTTCTGCTCTTCCGAAAGCTCGCCCTCCTTGAACTTGCCGGCGAGGCCCACGAAACCGATGCCGATCAGCGACCCCACGACGCCCGCCAGCACGATCTTCGCGCCGGTCGTGGCCACCAGCGCCCCGGCGTTGCCCGTCACGATCGGCGGGATGAGCGTGCCCGTCGCCGAACAGAGTCCGCACCCGATCGCCAATCCGAGACCGATGCCGAGATAGCGGATCATCAAGCCCCACGTGAGGCCGCCCAGACCCCACAGCGCGCCAAAGCCCGCGCACTGCGCGAGAGTCGAGGCCGGCACCTTGCCGAATGTCTGGAACGTGGCGGGACAGGTTATCAGCGCGAGCACGAGCGGGAATACCAGAAGGCCCGCCAGCGCATAGAAGAGCCAATAGCTTTCATACGCGACGCCCTTGATCTTCCTGAAGGGGACGGCGAACACGGCCCCGGCGAGGCCGCCGAGGGCGAAGATGAGCGATCCGACCATCGGATTCGCGGAGACGGTTTCGGTCATGTCAGACTCCTTGCTTGAATGGTGATGGAAAGATTATACCACAAAAGGCGTCCGCCGCGCGCCGGAATGTTCGGCTTAGATGCGGGATGGCGTGTCGATGCCGAGCAGGCGGAGCCCCGTGGAGAGGACCGTGCCGAAGAGCGCGCAGAGGCGCAGGCGCGCGTCGCGCACCGCCGGCTCGCTTTTGAGGATCGGCGAGCGCTGGTAGAACGAGCTGTAGAGCTGCGCCGTCTGGAAAAGGTAGTCGGCGAGGACGGACGGCTTGTAGCACTCCGCCGCGCGCAGCACGGTGGGGCCGAACTGCAGGAGCTGGAGCGCGAGCTGTTTCTCGACAGGCTCGGAACAGGCGAACGACGCGCCGGAGAGGTCGGGGTTGCCGGCCTTGTCGAGGAGCGAGCACACGCGCGCGTAGGCGTACTGGAGATACGGGCCGGAGTTGCCCTCGAGCGCGAGCGCCTTGTCCCAGCTGAAGTCGATGTCGGTGATCGGGTCGTGCGAGAGGTCGGAGTACTTGACCGCGCCGTAGCCGATCTGCTCCGCGAGGGAAAGCTGGGCAGGCGTAGCCTGATCCGCTGCGGGGTTCGGGGCGTCCCCGGTCGTTGTCCGCTTCTGCACGATCTCCAGCGCCCTTCTCACGGCCTCGGCGAGGAGTTCGTCGAGCTTGATGAGGTTGCCCTCCCGGGTCGAGATCGCCTTGCCCTGATAGCTCATGAGGCCGAACGGGACATGCACGAGCTTGACGCCGGAGTATCCCATCTTCGCCGCGATCGAGAACCACTGCCTGAAATGGAGCTGCTGGCGGGCGTCGGTCACGTAGATGATACGCGCGGGGCTGTATTCCTCGACGCGCGTCTTGACGCACGCGAGGTCGCTCGTCGTGTAGTTGTAGCCGCCGTCCGACTTGCGGACGATCGCAACGCCGAGCTTCTCAGCTTCGAGGTTCACGACGAGCGCGCCCTCCGACTCGACGGCGAGGCCCATCTCCTGGAGCTTGGCGACGACGCCTGGCATCGTGTCGTTGTAGTACGATTCGCCGCGGTACGTGTCGAACTTGACGCCGAGCTTCGCGTACATGCGGTCGAACTCGCCGATGGAGATGTCGATGAAGCGCTTCCAGAGCGCGAGGTTGCCGGCGTCGCCCTGCTGGAGCTTCACGAGCTCGGCCTTGCAAGCCTCCTTCCAGGCGCCGTCCTCCTCCTTCGCCTTCGCGGCGGAGAGCACGTAGCACTTCTCGAGGTTGGCGACGGTGAGGTTGTCGCGCTCCTCCTGCGTGAGGCACTCGCGGTAGCCCTTGATGAGGATGCCGAACTGAGTGCCCCAGTCGCCGAGGTGGTTGTCGGCGATAACCTCGTAGCCGAGCGCGCGGTAGATGCGGTCGATCGCGTTGCCGATCACGGTGGAGCGGATGTGGCCGATGTGCATCTGCTTGGCGGCGTTCGGGGAGGAATAGTCGATGACGACGCGCTGCCCCGCGCCAGTCTGCGGGATGCCCGCGTGCGCGTCTGCGGCCAGCGCGGCGAGACGTGCGGCGATCCAGTCTGGCGACACCGTGATGTTGAGAAATCCCGGACCGGCAAGTTCGAGTTTCGCGATGAAGGCGGGCCGTTCGGCCTCCAGGCGCGCGAAGACGGCCTCGGCGATCTTGCGCGGCGGCATGTGGAGCGTCTTCGCGGCCGCCAGCGCGTCGTTGCACTGGAAGTCGCCGAACTTGGCGTCCGTCGCGGGAAGCGCCCGCACGTTGGAGAAATCGTTTCCCGGGAAGGCGGATTCGAATCCCGCCTTCAGCCAGCCCTCAATCGAATCGCATGCCATCAGAGGTTACCGCCGTTCTTCTTCGCAAGTTTCTTCAGTTTGTCGGCGAGCGCGAGCTTGTCCTCCGCGCTCATGAGGTCCACGTAGAGGACGCCGTTCAGGTGGTCCGTCTCGTGCTGCACGGCACGGGCGAGGAATCCCTTCGCCGTGATGATCTGCATCCGCCCGGCGGCATCCGTGTACTGGCACGTCACCTGGTCCGCGCGCACGACGTGCCCGCCCAGATTCGGGAAGCTGAGGCAGCCCTCCTTGCCGTCCTGCAATCCCTCCTTGGCGATGACGACCGGATTGAACATCACGAGAGGCATCTTCACGCGCGCGTTAAACGCCTTCACGTCGTCGGTCTCCTCGCAGTCGGCCGGCACGTCGATCACGCACACGCTTTCGTTCCGGCCGATCTGCTGCGCGGCGAGGCCCACGCCCTTCGCGCGGTACATCGTCTGGAGCATGTCCTCGGCCAGACGGACCAGTTCCGGCGTCACGGCCGGCACGGGCACAGCCGTCTCACGGAGAACCGCCGAACCATATTTGACAATTTCAAGCAACATAGGTCTTAGGAGGTAATTTCAAAACCACTGAATACACGGAACACGCGGAATCATGATCCTCAATTACATGCGTACTTCTGTGTATTCCGTGTATTCCGTGGTTCATAAAAAAGCTCTCCGAGGGGTTTTGCAACTGGCTCTTAGGGAAATCAGATGCCGGTGGAACCGAACCCGCCGGCGCCGCGGTCGGTCGCGTCAACGTCGGAGACCTCGACGGTGGCAGCCTGCGCAACGGGGGCGACGACGAGCTGGGCGATCTTCATGCCCTTCTCGACCACGAATGGCTCGGCGCCGAGGTTGACGAGGATCACCCCCACTTCGCCCCTGTAGCCGGCGTCGATCGTGCCGGGAGAATTGAGCACCGTGACGCCATGCTTGAGGGCGAGGCCGGAACGCGGACGCACCTGCGCCTCCGCGTCTGGAGGCAACATCAAAACGAGGCCGGTGCGGACAAGCGCGCGCGCGCCGGGCGCGAGCGTCACGTCCTCGACAGAACGAACGTCCATCCCGGCATCGCCGGGATGGGCGTAGGTAGGCAGTTGTGCCGCTGGATCAGTTCTGAGAACCTTCACCGTCATCGGCGTTGTCCTCGTCATCGTCCGTCGATTCCTTCATCGAGGCCCAGTCGGTTGGCTGCACGCCGAGGCGGGCCATGTTCGACTCGTTCCACGCGCGGACGGCCAGTCCGGACTGGCTGCGCGACAGCATCTCGCGCGTCTGGCTGGATGCGGACACGGCATCGCCCGGCTGACGGTCCTCCACGTACACGACAATCCCGCGGCCGGCCATGCCGGTGGGCACCAGTTCGGAAAGCTCGCCTTTAGCGAGGCGCACGGCCGCCGGAACGACCGCGTATGCGTCGGGGAACGCGCCGGAACGCATCGCCGCCTGCGCCACGAACGTGATGGAAGTAGAGACGTTCGCGTCGCCGAAGACCTTTGGGTCGAGCTTGCCGTCCTTGCGCTTGGCGAGATCGGCCTTGACGGCATCGCGAACCTTGTCGACGGCCTTCTTGAAGTCCTGCGCCTTCAGGTCCGCCAACGCGTCGCTGCGCACGGATGCGTTGCCCTTGATTTCCTCAAACGAGGGCACGCGCGGCTCCGTGCAGAGATTCGTCGCCAGACCGACGACGTAGACGGCGTTCGAGCCGGCGATCGCTCGGTAATGCGCGGACGGCTCGTCCGGATCGAGTTCGGACACCGTGAGGAGGAAATCCTGGGCGTCGGGCAGCACCGTGGAGGCCTCCACCATGAAGCCCGGCACGACCTTCTCGCCGGAAAGGGAGAATGGACGCGACGTCTTGACTTCCAGCTTCTCCGCGCGTGCGAGCTGGCCAAGCCGGTCGACGCCGTCGGCGGCCGCGCCATCGGGCGGGCAGACGCGCGCATAGAGCGCGTCGACGGCGGCCTCGACGGCCTTCTCCAACCGAAGTTCACGCTCGACCTGCGCCTTCACAGTCTCGAACGCATTGGTGCCGTAGCGGTCGCTCGTCTCGTCAAAGCGCGCGTGCAGATCGTCGTCGGTGACCTCGACCTTCTTGAGGCTCTCCGCGTCGTCCGCCGGCACCTTAATGTAACGGATGACCTTCAGCTCCGGCAAGGCGAGCGAGTTCGTGTGGGACTCGTAGTACGCCTTGAGCGCCGCGTCGTCCAGCTTGATGGCATCCGCGTTCTTGTGCTGGAACCGCGCGATGCGCACCGTGAACTTGTCCGTTGCATCGCGCACGGCGCTTGAAAGTTCAAGGGGCGAGATCCAGTTGGCGGTCGCCGCCACGCGCTGGACGGGCATGAGCGTAAGCTGACGGCGGAAAAACGCCTCAAAACGCTCCGACGGCCAGTTCATCAGGGCGCACACCTCCTTGTAGCGCATGCTGTTGAACACGCCCGACTCGTCCTGGAAATTGCGGCGGATCGCCTCGCGCACCTGGTCGTCGGTCGCCGTGAGCTTCAAGTCTTCGGCGACCTTCAGCATGGCCAGACGCGACCAGGCCTCCTCGTTGAGCTGGGCGGATTTGATCGGAATCTCGCGTCCGTACTGGAAACGCATCTCGGCAAGCACGTCCGCACGCACCTCCTCGAACTTCGCGGCCTGCACCTTCTCGTCTCCCAGTTTCCCCGCGCCGTCCGACCCGCGCGCATCGCTGCGTCCGTCGAAGATGAAGTCGAACGCGAAAAACGCTGAAATCAGAACCGCGAACACGCCCCAGACCCACTTGTTGCGAATGATCCGGTTAAAATGATGAATAACCACTTTCTTCTTCCTGTCTTTTGCTTGTTGTTGTCAAATCCTGTGCCGAAGCTGCGCCGACCGCTCAGATGTCGTCGTCCTTCTTCTCGTCCTTCTTCTCTTCTTTCTCATCCTTCTCTTCGTCCTTCTTCTCCTCTTCGGCCGCGTCGTCTTTGGCCTTCGCCTTCGCGGGCTTGGCCTCGACGGCCTCAACCTCCTCGGTCTCCTCGGACGCGACCTTCGCCTTCTCCTTCTCCGCGTCCGCCACCACTGCGGGCGCGATGACCAATTCACCCGAATTCACGTTCGCGCGCCCTTCGGCGAAGGCGCAGCGGTTCTTGATCTCGCCGGCCGCGTCAATCGTCATCGTCGAGACGAGCATGTTCCCGCCAACGGGGGACAGGCGGCGGAATATCTTAACTGCGCAACGGGGCGAGAGGGTGAACTCAAGCGTCTTTTTCACTTCCTTGTCCTCGTCCGTCTCGAAGTTCTTCTCGACCACCATGCCCTGATCGAGTTCGACCTTGCTGTCGCCGCTTTCTCCGCGCAGCCAGGAATAAAGGTTGTCGCCGGTGGAGCGAATGCGCACCTGGTTCGCGGCGGCCATGCGCGCGATCCGGTAGTGGCGTCCCTCAAGCGTCATCGTGCCCGTCACGCACCGCACGACGGCTTCGTCGCCGTCGGCCAGAAGCTGGTAGTCGAACTGGCTTTCGCCGGCGAGGTTCGAGCAGGTGAAGAACGGCGCCGCCACGAAGAAAAGACCGTCCTTGAGCGTGCGCGGCAGGTTCAGCTGGACGCGGCCGGACTTGAGCTCCACCGTGCGCGTGGCCCCGCCGATCTCAGTGGGCCGCGTCACGACCTCGGCCGAGCCCGCCAGCTTGAGCGACGACGCCGGACCGAACGCGAACTCGGCAGATGACTGCGCCCCCGCCTCGGCCACCGTGCGGAGCGCGGAACCCAGCGGATAGAAACGCCCCTCCTCGGCCGCCGTCCACTCGGACGCACCCGGCTTCAGGACCTGCACGACGCCTTCTGCTCGCGCGCACTTGAAGAGCGCCGTAAACGGCTTCTCAGCAGGGGGAATGGGCGGCAGTCCGTCCGCAGGGGCTTCTGCCGCAGGGGCTTCCGCAGCTGGTGCCTCCGCGTCTTGCGCGCACAGAGGTGCAAACATGGCACTGGCCGTCACGGCCAGAACCGCCTGAAATGAAACTTTCCGCATCATGAGGATCTCTCCTAGTTGGTTGGTCCGATTATTTTACAATTTTCGGCGCGTGAACGCAATAGCGAAACGAGAATAAAAGCAAATCCCAGCAGAAAGAGTCCGATGGAGATCGTCTGGCCGATTGACAGCGACCCGACGCGCTGGCGCATGTCGTCGCGCAGGAACTCGACGGAGAAGCGGATACAGGCGTAGCCGACGAGATAGCAGCCCGTCGTAAAACCGGGACGAGTCTTCCAGTTCCGAAGGAAGATGCCCAGCAACACCGCAAAGAGGCAAAGATCGGCCGCAGCCTCGAACAGCTGCGTGGGCAGGACGGGCAACGCCGCCGGCGCCGTCTCGGGAATCAACTTGGCCGACACCTGCGCCCCCCACGCCGGCGAATGGCGCGGGAACGCCACGGCGCACGCGCACGTCGAGATGCGTCCGTAGCAGCATCCGTAGAAAAAGCATCCCACCCGCCCGAACGCATGAGCAAGAGGTATGACCGCCACAAAGAGGTCCGCCACCGGCGCCACGCGCTCGCGGCGCACGCCGCACCAGACGAAGAAGACGGCAATCGCGAGGATCAGCCCGCCGTAGAACACGAGACCGCCTTGCCAGACCTTGACGATGGCAAACGGATTGGCCGCGAACTCCCTGTCCCAGAACTCGCGCACGTACTCCAGCCTCGCGCCGACGATGCCACTGAACATCATCAGCATCAGGAGATTCGACAGCGGCTCGACCGCGCGGCCCGTCCGGCGGCAAAGCCACGACAGCACCTGCCACGCGGCCAGGAAGCCAAGCGCCATGCAGAAGCCGTATGTCTTGATCGGCAGACCGGCGATGAGATCGGGATGCATCAGAGTCCTTTCAAGATGTCAAGGGCGAGGCGCGTCGGCGCGGCGTTCGTCTCCACGAGCCACCAGCCTCCGGCCCGCTGGGAGGAAATCAGCTTGATCGCGATCCGGTCGCGCGTGAGCCCGTTCGTCGCGAAGAGGTCGCCCTGGTAGGGCGGTCGCCCCGCGACCGCCGCCTGGTAGGGCGCGCTCGCCGAGCGCGCCGCATTTCCATGCGCCGCCAGCCACCGCTCGCCGAGCGCGACGGCGTGGTCCACCTCGTTCTGGACGGACGGCTCGAGCGGCCCGTCCGGCTGCGGCAGGGGCTGAATGCCCAACGAAGCCGCAAACAGGATTGCCAAACCGCTCTTCATGTTGTAAACTCTTTCGTCATGGACACCGAAGATTATACCAAAAAATGCCGCAGTCTGTCGCTAATTTCCGGCGGTCTCGATTCGCAGCTCGCCGTCTGCGTGCTGCGCGACGCCGGCGCGGAGGTTGAGGGCGTGACCTTCGAGACGCCCTTCTTCAAGGCGGATGCCGCCCGCAAGGCCGCGGCCGCCCTCGGCGTGAAGCTTCATGTCGTCGACTTCACGG
The DNA here is from genome assembly GCA_017427485.1 of Kiritimatiellia bacterium. Lineage (GTDB taxonomy): Bacteria > Verrucomicrobiota > Kiritimatiellia > RFP12 > UBA1067 > RUG572. Next base: position 5,478 of record JAFRSR010000022.1, on the reverse strand, counting down.
ACGACGAAATCGCCCTCATCAAGAACCCGCCCCACGGCTTCGGCGGCGCAATGAACCCGTGCATCGACTGCCACGCCACGATGATCCGCCGCGCGGGCGAGCTCATGACGAGCCTCGGCTACGACTTCGTTGCCACCGGCGAGGTGCTCAACCAGCGTCCCATGTCCCAGAACCGCCAGTCTCTCGGCGTCGTCGCGCGCACGAGCGGGCTCGAGGGGCGCCTCGTCCGCCCGCTCTGTGCCCAGTTGCTTGAACCAACGATCCCCGAACAGGAGGGCAAACTCGACCGCGCGAAGCTGCTCGGCCTCTCGGGACGGCGCCGCGAGCCGCAGTTCGACCTGGCGAAAAAATACGGTCTCACCGACTACCCCTCCCCCGCCGGCGGCTGCAAGCTCACCGAAAAGGGATTCGGACACAAACTCAGGGATCTGCTGGAACACGAAGGCCTCGACGAACGCCGACTCGTGGAACTGCTCCTCGTCGCACGCCGCTTCCGCCTGCCGGACGGCACAAGCGTGATCCTCGGCCGCGACGCGAACGAGAACCGCCTTCTCGCCGCGCGCCGCACGCCGTCCGACACGCTCGTCGCGCCCGTCTCCGTCCCCGGCCCCACCGCCCTTCTTCCCCGCGTGGTCTCTGAATCCGACCTCGACGCCGCCATGCGCCTCGTCTGCGCGTGGAGCCGCTTCGATTGTTTCTCTGGTGACATCACGGTGAAAATCGTTGCCGACGCAACGACCACTGAACGGACCATCCCGCGCCCCTACGACCGCGCCCCCTTCCTGCCCTTCCAAATCACCTAGGCGAACGTCGGGAGTGGTCGCGCTTGTGGCGTCTGACAAGAAGAAGTCTAACTTTGCGCGTCGGCGTCGCCCACGCCCAACAAATGTCATTGTGCACACGGAATGAATATGATATCATACCCACTATCGTAACAGCACATTCCAGAAAGGGGAGAAATGAACGATGGCGTAAAGATGTCCGCAACGGAGAACTTGCTCTGCAAGTTGTGGCGGGTCCTTTTCATTTTGTCCTTTGTCGCGTTAATAGGCTGTACCGCCTATCGTCTTAGCGGTTTCCTTGAGTCGGGGCCGAGAATGACACAGCCCGTATTGACCCACAAATATAGGCTTGAATCCGTCTCCCTGCGACAGGACTGTACCGGGGGATACATTCTCCATGTGCCGGAAACGGTCGCAAAGGAAGAGGGCGACGAAATCCGACATCGTATAGAGGAACGTTTCCCATCCGTGTTTACACGCGAAGAAACAGGAATCCCAATTGATGTGGAACTTGTGGAGGAGTTTGTTCACCGCGAGGGGGATTTAACATTCTTCATCTATATTTGTTCTTTTGGCGTCTTGCCGAAATGGCAAGATTTCTACACAAATTGTCGTGTGTTCGTGCGGAAACACGACAACGGGGAAATCATTGGAACAGAGGGAACGCCATTTAGTGGAAGTTGCATGCTTTCCGTTAGCCCGATTGGGCTAATCGGGTACGATCCTCACGTAGGTGCTCAGGCGAGCCGCTGTGGAAATGGCATTTTTTTCCATCTTCCGATTTCCGGTGGCAGCTTCTCCTCCAATGCGCGTGCCGTTTATGTTGACACTTATGCAGCTGCTGTTGTTTCCGCATTGGAGAGGTACGAGGTACCGAGAGTTTCAGAACCGCAGCCAGCACAAAGAGTGAGCGGCACAAGTGCGCAACCACCCTCACCTTCAGTCGCATCAGACACGCAGCCTTCAGCCACGGTTTCGGCACCCCCAAGTTCCCAGCCGGCTCCTCTACGGCCAGATGCGGCTTTGCTGCTTCAACAGCAAATGTTAACGAATCAGGCAATGCAACAGCAGATGATGCAGCAGCAAATGCAGATGATGATGATGAACAATAACATGCAGGCGCCATCTCCCTATATGCCAATGACTTCTTCTCCACGATTTAAGGCGAACTACAAGCGGATCTGCACGCAACATCAATTAGAGTATGACATTCGTTATGGAAGTGGCTGTGCGCAATGCAAGGCAGCGTCTTATAGCTTGGAACCCACTTTTATATGTCCTAAACATAGGATTTCATACAAGGCAGGTCAAACGTGCCCGAGATGTCCTTAGTTTGCCTGCACGAAACGTGGGCAGAGGCTTACGCCTGCGAGAGGATTCTCTGACACTCCTCGGCTCAGTCATCCTCGAGTACCACGCGGAAGCCCGTGTCGAATACCTTCTGCCAAGGCAAGTACGCCTGGCGGAACGAGGAAGTGGCGTTGCGCGGACGGCTCGCGAAACTGCCGCCGCGCACGGCTTTCGGACCTTCGGCGGACTCGTCCTCGCGCCCGTCGCCGGACCTGTACGGATAGGGACGGTACGCGCTGCGCGTCCATTCGGCCGCATTGCCGTGCATGTCGTAGAGACCCCACGTGTTCGGGAGGCCCCGCGCCACGTAGTTGATGGAGAACCAGTCGTCGACGAACCGTTCCTCGTGTAGGGGGTAGTTGAGCGCGTGCTTGTACTCCCGGCGCCGCTGGATGGTCGCGGGACCGTCCCAGGAACTGTAGATGAAGCGCACGTCGCGGTCCGCGAGGTTGGCGTATTTCGAGAAGTCGTCGTCCAGTCCGCCCCACGGAAACTGCGTGGCTGTGCCGGCGCGCGCGGCCCACTCCCACTGCGCCTCCGTGGGCAAGGAGGCCTTCACGCCGGCCTTCTTCGAGAACCAGCGGCAGAACGCCATCGCCTCGTTCCACGAGAGGCGCACCGCCGGTTGGAGACGGTGCGTCCCCACGAACCCCGGCACCACCTGGTCGAAGCCGTACTGGTCCTGATGGCGCGAGTCGTGCGTCGGGTCGAACACGCGGTACTGATCGTTGCGTACCTCGGTCTCGGACATCCAGAACGGGCGTTCAATCGTGACGACGCACGGCGTCTCGTCGGGCGCGCCGTCCGCGCTGCCCATCACGAACGTCCCCGCCGGAATGCGGCGGAATGTCATGCTCTGCCCCGCGCCGAGCTCGATCGTCCGCACGGTGACTGGCGCGCGCTGGTCGATCCGCCCCGCCTGGAGCGCGTAGGCGTCCAGCTCGGACATCGGCCATCCGGGGACGGAAGCCGCTTTGGCGCCACACTTCGGCTGCGGGGTCGGCCTCATGGGCGTAGGCGCGCCGCGCGCCGCCACGAGCGCCGCCTGGCGGTCGTACTCGCGCTCGGGATCGTCCACATTGCCGCCGAAGAGCCGCGAAAGCTCCAGACGGCGCGTCCGCTGCTCGGGCTCGGGCGGGTTCCACTTGCCCTTCCACGGCGCGTTGAGGTCGATCCACGTGTAGAGGACGCGCCATTCCGCGTCGTCGAGCGCCACGCCGTGATGTCCCTTCTTCAGCATCTGCACGAGCGGACTCGTGGAGGCGTGGTACTCCATCGGGTTGAGGATCGGCAGCTCGCTCTCCGAGCCCGGACGCCGCACGTACGGGTGCACGAACCTGTACGCCTCCTCCGCGTTCCGCATCACGAGCCGCGCCGACTTGCCGTCGCCGCCCTGGTCCCAGGCGCGCACCGGCGCTGTGTCCGCATTCCCGTGGCACGCCGCGCACCGCTTCTGCACGAGCGGCCACATCTCCGTGGCGAAGGCGAACGGACGCACCCCGTCGCCGTCCATCGGCACGATCTCCTGGATGGGCTTGAGATCGGCCTGCTTGCGCCCGGTGGCGACGGACGTGCGGTTGTCCTCGTGACAGCCCGTGCAGGACACGCGTTCGCCCGGCATGCCCACCACCCACGAGCGCATGAGCTGGACGGCCCGTCCCTCGCCGTCGAGCGGCTGGATGGAAACCGGCAGGCGCGCCGGCATCCGGAAACAGCACGAGCCGTCGTCCTCCACGTCCACCGTGCCCAGCACGCGCTTGACGTCCCAGCCCGCCTCCGCCCGGTCGAGGCCGATGCTGACGTGTCCGCCCGTCCTGTGGTAGTTGAAGTGGTAGGCGAAGAGGCGCAGCTTTTTCACGGTTCCGCGCGGCACGCCCGCGAGGCCGGGGCCTGCGTGGATGTCGGCGATGTGCACGGTGCAGTCCTTCTTCGTCGGGTCGGAGCGGTCGGGGATCACGGGCGGACGCTTCCGCGCGCGCAGCGGAATCGGCTCGAACAGCATGCCGTCCGGCGCCTCGGCGAGCAGGATCATGTTGTCGAAGACGTCCACGAGATAGATGCCGAACCGCCCCAGCGGCTCCATCTGGCACGTGGCGAGGTAATACTTCCCGTCCAGCGGATACGGGTAGGACATGTACGGCTTGCCGCGGTCGAACTGGTTGTTCACCTGCAGGTCGCACACGTCGCCCTCCACGTCCTGTCCCCAGCCGGGGAACTCCTGCACGAGACCCGTCTGCGACGCGGGCAGCACCTGGGCCGGCACGCGGAGCTTGTGGAGCGTGGGGCCCCACGCGCGCGAGGGCGGGTCGTAGCGGTACGGGTAGGCGCGCGCGAGCGACGGGTCCACGAGGAGCATCCGCCCCTTCTCGGCCACGCCGTGGTGTCCGCCGCCGATCATCACGAGCCGGTGCGGGTCGTCGGGAATCGCCCGCGCCTTGTAGAAGAACGTGGGGAAGTACGAACCGGAGCCCCACAGCGAGAGCTGCCCCACGCCGTCGGGATTCATCGTCATCAGCTCGCGCGCGAAGTAGTGCTGCATGTCGGAGTACTCCCACCGCGTGAAGACGACGCGTCCGTCGTTCAGCACGGACGGCGTGTAGTCGCTGTCCTGCTCGTACGTGAGCTGGCGCACCTCGCCCGTCTTCCGGTCGATCCGGTAGAGCACCATCATCGGCATGTTGCCGTCCTCGCACGGCAGGTACTGGTACACGCCCGACCCCAGCACGATCACCTGGTCCCGGTTCGGCAGGTAACAGCCGTTCGCCCAGTGGACGTCGGGATAGTCACGCGGCGACACCTCGACGCATCCGCTCCCCTTCGCCTTCCCGTCTGGGCCAAGCTCTATCTCGAACACGCCCCACATGTCGTTGCCGCGGTGCTTCGTGAACGAGACGCGCGAGGCGTCGAAGTCGAGGTCAAGGTCGCGCACGAGCGACGTGTCGTCCGGCTTGTAGACCGTCGTGAACTCCGGCCGTCCGCGCAGGTTGGAGATGACGGCGATGTCGTTCATGAAGCCCGTGCGCTGGACGCGCATGTGGTTATGGGCGTTGATGTCCTGGAGCCCCAGCTGGCGCGTGCCGTCGTTCTTCGGCAGCGGCATCCGGCGCCGGACGCAGAGGATGCGGTCGAAGTCAAGCGCGGGGTTCGCGAGAAACGCGGCCCGGTATCCTTCCACGAGCGCAACCGCCTCTTTCTGCACGGCCTCGTCCGCGTCGTCCAGGTGCGCCGCCACCCAGTCCCGCCGCGCCGCAAACGCCTTCACGGCGGCGCGGTGCCGCGCCGCGTCGTAGGCAGGGTTCTTCGCGAGGTCGTCCAGCGCGCGCGCGGCCGCCGCCGCGTTGAACCG
>JAFRSR010000146.1 GCA_017427485.1 Kiritimatiellia bacterium | reverse complement strand
GGGCGAGCGCCGCCGCGAGGGCAGGCGCGGCGTGCGGGTCGCGCAGCGCTTCAAGCGCAAGCGAAAGCGCGCGCACATGCGACACCGGCGTTCCGCCGTTCACCTTCGCGAGCTCGCCGAGGAGCGGCTCCAGCGCGAGCGGGCTGCGCGTGCGTCCGAGCGCCACGATGAAGCTGTCGCGCTCGGGCATCCGCCGGCCGAACGCCGCAAGCCCCTGCGCGTTGATCGTGATCTGCGGATCGCGTCCGCTGACCTGCCCCGCGAGCGTCTCGGCGCCCGTTGCGTCGCCGAGGATGCCGAGCACGTGCGCGTACACGAGACGTGCGCTCGGCGTTTTCGCCTTCGCGTATGCGTCGCGCAGCGCGGGCACCGCGCGCGCAGGGTCGGAGAGGACGATGGACACGCCCTTGTAGCCATCGCCCATGTCGCGCACGGCCGTGAGCCACCGCTCGTCGTCCACGCCCGCGTTGTCCTTCCACGAAAGCACCTCCTCGGGGATGACGCCCTTCTCGACGAGATGCCGCTGGAGCGCCTTCACGTCGATCGCGCGCAACTCCGTCCCCTTCTCGGACGCCATCGCCGCCGCCACGCCCGCCGCGTAGCCCGCGTTCTGCACGTCGGGCTGCATGCGCATGAGCGGCAGAGCGTCGCGGTGCGCGCTGATGCCGAGCCCCACCACCGCGAGGCCGTCCATCGTCTCCGGCAGGATGGCGCGATAGGGGATGTTCACGCCGTAGATCTTCCGTCCGTTCGCCTCGCTCACGTAGCAGATGTCGTCCACGGAGGGGCCGTGGCTGTCGAAGTCGCTGCGTCCCTGCACGATCGTGTCGGGGAATGTGCGCTCGTTCACTACGTCAAGCGGCGACACCGTGACCGCGCCGACGATGCGCCGGCGCTCGCGGCTGTCCGTCACCTGCGAGATGTCCCACGTGCCAACCGCCGCGCCCGCGCGCCCGCGCACGCCGAAGAGCCAGAGGTCCACAGCGTCGCTGTCGTTCACGTATCCCCAGTCCGAGTTGATGTAGCTCTCACCGAGACGGCGCTCGGCAAGTCCCGCGCCCTGGAGGGCGATCTCGCCCGCACCGAGGAACGAGCACCGCGCGCCCGCGGCCGCCGCCACGTCCGCGTTGCCCGTAGCGTCCACCACGTCCTTCGCGAGCACCACGCCGCGCCCCTGCGGCGTCGCCACCACCACGCCCGACACGCGACCACCCCGCACCACCGCACCACACGCCATCGCGCCGAACCACAACTCCACGCCCGCTACGCGGTTCTCGCGCCGCCACCATTCGCGCTTGCCCACCACGTGCACGGACGCGCCCAGTTCCGCCACGCCTTTGTCGTGCTCCGAGGTAAAGCCCACACGGTTGCCGTACCAGTACTTGCCGATCATGCCGAGCGTCCCCACCCCGCCGAGGCCGTAGAGGTATTCGACGAGGAGAGTCTTCGCGCCGCGACGCCCCGCACCGATGCCCGCCGGCGCGCCGGCCGTGCCGCCGCCCACCACCACCACGTCATACTCGCCCAGCACGGGCAGCGGCCCCGCCGGCGATTCGACCGTGGGAAGACCTTTGTCGAACGGCCGCAGGCCCGTGAGTGCTTCGCGCACGTCACACGCTGCATGAACGGGCGAGACGCCCGTTCTCCCAGTGCGCGCAGCCACCTGAACGGGCGAGACGCCCGTTCTCCCAGTCTGCGCATCGCGCGCGGCACGCGCGCCCACCTCGGCGCCCTTCCGCATGAAGGCAAGCGGACGCAGTTCGGCCGCCGTGAACGGCGCGCAGCCACCCAGCACGAACACGTGCGGCACGGAACCTCTCGCACGATCGGGCGGCACCTGGAAAAGCGTGTCGGCCGCGTCCAGCAAGCCCCTTGTGAACGTGCGGTCGCGGGCGATCTGCTCGGCGGCGGCGAAGGAGGCATACGAACCGTCCTTCATCGGAATCTTCAGCGTGCACTCCCACGCCTGGCCGGTTTTTCCCTTCAGCATGCGCCCGCTCGTGCGGTACGTGCCCGGCAGGAGACGCGTGGTCATGCCGGGCGCTTCGGGACGGTCCATCGAGATGACGATGCGCATGAACGTCTGCTCGCCCGCCGGGTACGGCGTGAACGGCACGCCCGCGAGGCGCGCCACCGTGGCGCGCTCCGTCGCGTCGACGATCGTCTTCGCCTTGATGGCCTGGCGTCCGCTCCGGTTTGCGATCACCACGCCCGCCACCGCGCCGGACTTATCGCGCAGGACGTCGGTCACGTACGAGCCGGTGATGAACCCCACGCCGTTCGTGAGGAGCGCGCGGTCGAACGTCTGCTTCACCATAAGGGGCGTGGGAATGCGACGGCGCACCTCGTCGCTTTTCGTGCGGAACGTGATCTCGCCGAGGAGCATCCGCTTGTACCCTTCCCGACGAAACGCCGCGAGGCCCACGTAGCGGACCTTCGCGTTGAGCGGCGCCGTCCAGCGCTGGTGTTCCATCCCGCCCGGGGCCTGTTGGAGCGGAATCGGACGCGACCAGGCCTTGCCGTCCGTGCTCGTGACGAGGCGCGCGTTCGCCACGGCGAAATCGTCACGCCGCTTGAAGTTCACAAGTTCCACGGACTCCACGAACCGTTCTTCGCCGAGGTCGGCGTTGATCTTCACCTTCGGCACGTCGTACTGCACCGAGCCGTGGACCACGTCGTCGAATCGCCCGTCGGAGAGGATCGTGCCGTTCTTGTCCGCATGCGGCGCGATGCCGGGCGCGTCGGCCTTGTAGGTGAACGGCACGGTGGCCGAGCGGTCGAGCCACAGCTCCTGCGCGAGCTCGGTGTCCGGCTCCTCGCCTTCCGCGAGTCCGAGCCGCAACGTGCCCGCGATGTCCTCGCCCAGGTACGGACGCGGCGCCACGAGATAGACGTCCGCCCCCGCGGCCTTCGCCGCGAGCGCCGCCGAGACCGCGCCTGACGAACCTCCCACCACGAGCACATCCGTCTCCTTCACGAGCGGAATCCGCCGCGCCGACTCCTGCACAAAGCCGCCCGGGAGCGTGAGGGCGCACAACGCCGCCAAGCAGAATCCGCCGATGTGTCTTCCGTTCATCTTGAGCCTTCTCTGATGGGTTGAAATTGTCCATTTGAGGGATACGGCCAATATGCTATCAAACCCGCCCCTGCCCCGCAAGCCTGAACCGGCTAACCACGAACCTTTTTGTGCCCGCCATCACCGCGAACTCGAGTTTCCCCTTGACAGACGGCGTACTGAAAGGGTACACTGCCCAACAACAAACGAGGGCGATTGCACTCTTGGTCCAGAAAAAGGAAAAGACATGAAAAGCAGCACAAGGATGACGATTCTGGCCGTTTGCGCCGTGACATGCGTTGGATTCGCGGAAGCGGAGGTGGCCTTCACGGCATGGACGGTCCCGCAGGCGTCCTGCCTCGCCGCCGAGGCGCGCGCCGCGCGGGAGGGCAATGAATGGCGCGTGTCGGTGCAGGCGCGGAACGGCGAAGCCACGAATGTCACGTTCAAGCTCGTCCTCGAGGCGGCGCCCGGATTCACCGCCACGCGCTACCTGATTCCCGGCGTGCTCTACAACGGCAACGCGTTCGTCAACGCGATGCAGGGCAACGACAAACGTCTCGCCTCGCTCGACATCCCCACGGGGTGGGAAAAGGACGGCGAGCCGTGGACGTTCGCCTACGACCGCTGCAGCATCCCCTCCTGCACGATCTCCGAGAACACGAACGAGGTGTTCGCTCTCTTCGCCTCGACGGACGACCCGGCCTCGCACGTGAGCTCCTGCTCGATGGTGCGGAACGCGGACGGCTCCTTCCGCCACCGCATCCTCTGGCCCGTCACCGAGGCGCCGTATTCCTACACGAACAAGCGCACGTTCACCCCGCGCTACGACACCTACCTCACCCTCAAGCCCGGCGAGACGTTCACCGCCACGGCCTTCGCCTGCACCGGCAAGCCGCCGTGGCCCGACTACGGCTTCGCAGCCGTCTTCCCCGTCGCCTGGCGCCTGCTCAAGCCCGACGTGCCCTCCCAGCTCCCGCTCGCCGAGGTATTGCGCCTCGACAAGGCGTTCCAGGACTGGAGTCGCCGCCGCGACGAGAACGGCTCCTGGTACATGCCCTACCTCGTGGACATGACGCTCCTCCTCGGCAACTTCCGCAAGCGCGCCCCGAAGGACCTCACGATCGAGGACATCGAGCGCGACCCGTCGAAGAACTACTGGGAGAACGACGAGCTGGAGAAGTCCAAGAAGCTCAAGCCCGGCGAGTACCTCTACGGCGCGGGCAGCGGCATCGGGTTCTCCGCGCAGAGCTTCCAGATGGCGCGACTCTCCGTGGAATACGGGTTGCGCAACAACAGTCCAACCGACGTCGACTTCGGCCTCGCCGTGTTCCGCAGCTGGATCAAGGTGCGCCAGCAGCCGAGCGGGCACTTCGGGTCCAAGTGGAAGACGCTCAAGTGGAAGGACGCGTCAGAGGCGGGCTGGGCGCTCGCCGAGCTGTCGCGTCTCTGCATCCTCCTCAAGGCACACGGGATGGACGCCGCCGAGTTCGAGGCGGCGGCGAAACGGCAGGCGGACGCGTTCCTGCGCGTCCAGCGGCGCGACGGCAACCTCGGGTCGAAGTGGATGATCGCGGACGGCAAGGTGACCGAATGGGGCGGCGACTGCGGCGGCTACGTGCTGATGGGCCTCGCCCGCTACTGGCAGCTCACGCGCAGCGAGCGCGTGCGCGCGGCAATCCGCAAGGCGTTCATCTACTACTACACGAACGACATCAACCACTTCGAGTGCAAAGGCGGCGCGATGGACTGCTCCAGCATCGACCGCGAGGGCATCCACCCCTTCTTCACGGCCGCCGTGATCATGGCGGAGGGCACAGGCGAGAAGTGGTACCGCAAGCTCGCGCAGAAGGCCGGCTGGTATTTCCTCTCCTGGCTCTACTGCCACAACCCCGTCTACGGACCGGAGACCGACTTCGTGAAATACGACTGGAAGCCGGCCGGCTCCACGGTCATCGGCACGGAGCACCCCGCGCTCGACGACTACGGCTGCGTGCTGGTGGCCGACCTCTTCACGCTCGGCAGGCTGGACGGCAACCCGCTCTGGAAGAACGTGGCCGCGCTCATCTGGCGCAACGCCACGCAGGGATTCCCCACCGAAAAGCGCAAGATCTGGCATGCGCTGGAGCGTCCCCCGGGGGCGAAGAATGAGGCGTATTTCCAGACGCGCTGGAGCAAGTACCGCACGGGCGAGCGCAAGCGCGGTCACCTGAACGACCTCTGCACGGCGTGGGGCGGCGTGTACCGCACCTCCGCGATCTACGACCTCTCGCCGGAAGACCTGCTCTGGCTGGAACGCGCCACGCGCCCCTCGCCCGCATCAGCGGGCGCCGAGACGGCGGCGCGAGGTGACCTCGATCACATTCACCTGGTTGTTCAGCTGGAGGATGATCTGGCGGATCACCTTGTCGTCGCCGACGACGTCGATCTTCATGCGCGAGACGGTGCCGTCCTCCGTGGGGCCGACGCTCAGCGTCTGGATGTTGTAGCCGCGGCCGGAGATGAG
>JAFRSR010000145.1 GCA_017427485.1 Kiritimatiellia bacterium | reverse complement strand
CAGAAGTCGATGTTGTTGAAGTAGCGCTCGCGGTGCATGCCCGGATTCGCCTCGATGAGCGAGTCGAACGCCCAGCACCGCACGAGGCATTCGAGGACGCGCTTGTTCACCACGTTCGCGGCGGCGAGGCGCGAGCAAAAGTCCATAAGGCCCTTGTACGGACCGTTCTTCTCGCGCTCCTCCACGATCGCGTCCGCCGCCGCCGCGCCCACGCCCTTCACGCCGGCCATGCCGTAGATGATCGCCTTCTCGCCTTTGACGGGCGAGAAGCGCGCGTAGGCGAGGTTGACGTCGGGCGGCTTCACCTCGAGCCCCATCGCGGCGGCTTCGGCGACGAAGCCGGGGAGCTTGTCGAAGTTGCCGATTTCGGACGAGATTTGCGCGCACATGAACTCGGCCGGGTAGTGCGCCTTCAGGTAGCCGGTCTGGTACGCCACCCAGGCGTAGCACACGGCGTGGGACTTGTTGAACGCGTAGCTCGCGAACGCCTTCCAGTCGTCCCATATCTTGTCGATGAGCTTGCGCGCCTCCTTCTCGTCCTTCCACTTGTCGATGCGGAACTTCTCGTTCGCGAGGCACCCCTCCACGAACTTGACCTTCAGCTCCTCCATCACGGCGAGCTGCTTCTTGCCCATCGCCTTGCGGAGCTTGTCCGACTCGCCGCGCGTGAAGCCGCCGAGGAGACGCGAGAGCAACATCACCTGTTCCTGGTACACCGTCACGCCGTAGGTGTCCTTCAGGTACGTCTCCATGAGCGGGTGGTCGTAGGCGATCGGCTCGCGCCCCTGCTTGCGGGCGATGAACGTGGGGATGTAGGCGAGCGGGCCCGGACGGTACAGCGCGTTCATGGCCACGAGGTCCTCGAGCCGGTTCGGCTGAAGTTCCATGAGGTACTTCTTCATGCCGTCCGATTCGAACTGGAACAGGCCCGTCGTCTCGCCGCGCCCGAAGAGCGCGTACGTCTCCGCGTCGTCGTCGGGGATCTTGTCCGTGTCGATGTCGATTCCCCGGAACTGCTTGATGAGCGACACGCACTCCTTCTCCACGGTCAGCGTCTTGAGGCCGAGGAAGTCCATCTTGAGAAGGCCCACCGGCTCCACGAAGTGTCCGTCATACTGCGTGGTGAGCAGGCTCTCGTTCTCCGTGGGCATCACGGGGAGCGTGTCGATGAGCGGGTCGCGCGAGATGATCACGCCGCAGGCGTGTACGCCCGGCTGGCGGATGGAACCCTCCAGACGCGCGGCGCGCTCCATCAGGGCGTGGACCGTCGGATCGGGGGAGTTGAAGGCGGCGACGAGCTCGGGCGAGTAGTCCTTGTTCGGCTGGCCGTTCTTGTCGGTGGCGCTCATCGCGCCCTTGAAGGTGATTTTCGGCGTGTCCGGCACGAGGCCGGCGAGCTTGTTCGTGTCCGCAAGCGGATACTCCATCACGCGCCCGACGTCCTTGATCGCGCTCTTCGCGGCCATCTGGCCGAACGTGACGATGTGCGCCACGTGGTCCTGCCCGTACTTCTGCGTGACGTACTCGAGCACCTTGCCGCGTCCCGCGTCGTCGAAGTCGACGTCGATATCCGGCATGGAGATGCGGTCGGGGTTGAGAAAGCGTTCGAACAGGAGGTCGAACTTGAGCGGGTCCACGTTCGTGATGCCGAGCGCGTAGGCGACCGCCGCGCCGGCGGCGGAGCCGCGTCCCGGCCCCACCCACACCCCCATGTCGCGCGCGGCCTTGATGTAGTCGTGCACGATGAGGAAGTAGCCCGGGAAGCCCATCTTGCGGATGGTGTCCAGCTCAAATTGCACGCGCTCCTTCTTCTCGTCTGTCAGTTCGTCGCCCGGCCAGCGACGTTTCGCGCCCTCCCACACGAGGTGGTCGAGGTAGTCGGCCTCGAACTGGATGCGCTTCTGCGCGGGGTCCTCGAACGCGTCGTACTTCGCGTCCTCCTCGCTGCCGAACTCGGCGGGGATGGGGAACTTCGGCATGATGGGCTTTGAGTCGAGCTCGTACGACTCCACCTTCTCCGCGATCTCCAGCGTGTGCGCGAGGAACTCGAGGTTCTCGGGGAAGAGCGCGGACATGTCGTCCGCCGTCTTGAACCACTCCTGTCCCGTGTAGATGAGGCGGTCCTCCTCGGAGAGCTTCTTCTGCGTGGAGAGGCAGAGCAGCACGTCGTGCGAGTCGTCGTCGGCCGCGTCGAGGAAGTGGACGTCGTTCGTGGCCACGACCTTGATGTCGAGCTTCTTCCCCAGCTCGAGCATGCCCTTCACGATGGCGGTCTGGCGCGCGTAGAGGCGGCGGTGGTCGTCGATCGCCGAGCCGGGGATGTTCGTCTTCGTGGAGTTGTGGAGCATCACCTCCAGGTAGTAGTCGTCGCCAAAGAGGTCCTTGTACCACTTCGCGATCCGCTCCGCCTCGTCCATGCGGTCTGCGTCGATGGCGCGCGACACTTCGCCCGCGATGCAGGCGGAGGAGCAGATGATCCCCTCATGGTACTTTTCGAGCAGGTTGTGGTCGATGCGCGCGTTGTAGTAGAAGCCGTGGATGTGCGCCTCGGAGAGGAGGCGCACGAGGTTGTGGTAGCCGGTGAGGTTCTTCGCGAGGAGGATCAGGTGGTGGCGCCGCTCGTTCTTGTCGCGCGTCGTGTAGTCGCCCGAGGAGGTGACGTACGCCTCGCAGCCGAGGATGGGCTTGATGGGCGGCAGGTCGCCGTAGCCCTTCTTCGAGCGGCACTCGTCGTAGAACGCCTTCAGGGCGAAGAGGTTGCCGTGGTCGGTGACCGCCAGCGCGGGCATGCCCCACTCGCGCGCGCGCCGCACGAGCGGCTTGATGCCGCACTGCCCGTCCAACAGGGAATAGGTCGTATGGACGTGTAGATGGACAAACTCTGCTCCTTCGTTCTGCATGGCGCCTCTCACATCCTACAGGGCGAACCAGTTATAGCCCATGTTGCCGCAGACCTCAACCACCGTGACAGCAATCGGATGGTTCCAGTCTGGGCGCCGCGCAAGGGCCTTACGGTAGGCAAGGGCCTGCTCGACCGTCTCCGCGTCGGGCTCGGTCCGTCCAAGAATCTTTCCCTTCTCCGCCGCCGCGTTCGTGAAGTACTTGAACTCAACGAGCTGCGCGGGCTTGGCGACGCCGGGCTTGGGAATCGCGAGGAAGTCGCAGCGGCCTTCGGAAGAGTTGTATTCCGTCTCGAACGAATAGAAGGTTGTCAAGTAGTCCATGCAGCGCGAGGTGAAAGTCGTGCGGAAGAAGTTCTCGTTCATCTTGTCGAACGCCTGTGCGGGGATGCGGGCCTTCACGTAGTGCCGCCAGAAGGCGTCGAAAAGCCCCTTCCACGAACCGTCGGCAAGCGCAAGCGCCTGGGCGGCCAGGCCGAACGCGCGACGCGCCTCGTCGGCGTTCGTGAACTCCGAAAGTTCGTCGTAGTAATCGACGAACATGTTCTTGATCGTCAGGTTGGGGATCTTGAACATGAACATGTTCTCGAACGTCAGAAGCCCGAGGTAGTAGAGCGCGTACGGGAAGAATTCCTCGCTGAAGAACTTCGCGCGCCCGAACTTGGCCGAAAGGGCGGCCGTATTGACCATCTCCCCCTCGCCCCGCTCGACGTAGGCGCGCACCTTCTCCATGGCGCGGGAATTCGTCTGGGCGATCCGCCGGAACCAGCCGATGTCCGTGCGCACGTTCGCGTCGATGACCACCCACGGAATCCTTCGCTCGGCGACAAGATTCTGAAGATACCAGTTGCAGATCGTCGCGTTGTAGAGCGGCTCGGCGTCCGGCGTGAAATGGTAGCCGTCGTAGAAGCTCTCAAGGTCTGACATCACCGTCGTCTTCAATTCGACAGGCAGTTCGTGCTCTGCGAAAATCTCGTCCACGTACCGCTTTGTCTGCCCCTTCGTGAAGCCCGCGAGGTTCAACAGGTCGCTTCGGAGGCTTACGACCGTACCGACGTTGAAACCGCTCGAGAGGTCGTCGAGCGTAATGGGCAAGACGCCCGTGAAGTACGTGCGACCCACCGTGCCATCCGCAAGCCCCGCCTTGAATGACTTGAAGAACGCCTTGAAGAACGATTCCCGCGTCGCGTCTCCCTTGGAGTCGTGCCCGCACACGGCGTTGTACTCGATGTCGCGGTTCGAGACGACCAGCTCGTTCGTAAAGTTGTCGTACTCGTCGATGATGACGTAGAGCGGCGGAAGGTGGTTCTCGCGGATTACCTCCCGCACTTTCGTGATGCAGTCGGCGGGTCCGGTCGCCTCCCGGATCGTTGACCAGTCGGCCAGCTTCTCATATTTGGCGGCGAAAACCCGGACAGAACCCTTTACGTTCTCCCAGAAGTTCCGTTCGATCTCGGCGATCGTCCCCACCTGCACGGTCGAGAAGTCGAACTGGAGGACGAGGAACGAGTTGCGGAGCGGCGTCGGGTTGCGTCCGATGTCGGTCTTGCCGAAAAGCTCATCGAAGCGGTCCTTGAGGTTGACGTCGTAGTAGTGCGCGAGCATGGAACAGACGATCGACTTGCCGAACCGCTTCGGACGCAGGAACACGGGGGTGTCCACATCCTCCAACTTGCGGATGTAGGCCGTCTTGTCCACGAACAGGCATTCCCGGACCAGTTTAGCCCAGTTGATGACGCCATACGGAATCTTGCGCTTGTTCTGCATGGCGCACAGTATACCATATCTTGCCGTACCCGTGGCAAGTGACATGGATCTCCAAAATCTTGCAAGCAGCACATCGGACGAACTTAAAATTGTGGTATACTGTGCGCACAAGGAAAAGAATTCAATGCCGCAGTTTCTTGAAAAAATAGCCGAAGCGCTGGAAGTGCCGTCCGTCACGCCGGATTTCGCGTTCCGTTCGGCCCCGGGCTGGAGCTCGCTCATGGGCTTCGCCCTCATCATCCTGCTGGACCAGCAGTACCATGTCACGCTCTCGGTAGAAGATTTCATGAAGCTCGTGACGGTCGCGGACCTCGCACGCGCCGCGGGGGTGGAAGCATGAGCGGCGTCTGCACCGTCGTAACGGGCGCCACCTCCGGCATCGGCGCCGCCGTGGCCGCCCGCCTCCTCGCCCGCGGCGAGAACGTGGTGGCCGTGGCGCGCCGCGCGGACGAACTCGCGCGTCTCTACGGCGCGAATCCCCACGCCGTCTGCGCGGCGGTGGACCTCGAATCGTCCGACGCCACCGCGCGCGTGGCCGCCGCCGTTAAAGAGCGTTTCGACGCTGTGCGCGGCTTCGTGCACGCCGCTGGGTTCGTCGCCCCGGCCCCGCTCGGTCTCGTGCAGGACGAGACGGCACACCGTCTCTTCGCCGTCCACGCCCTCTTCCCCCTCCAGTTCCTCGGCTGGCTCGCGAAGCGCCCGAACCATGCGGACGGCGCGGCCGCCGTACTCGTCTCGTCGCTCGCCGCACACGAGGGCGACTGCGGGAACGCCGCTTACGCCGCCGCCAAGGGCGCTGTGGAGGGACTGCTCCGCCCGGCCGCCGCCGAACTCGCACCGCGCGGCGTGCGCGTGAACGCCGTCGTACTCGGCGTCGTCGACACGCCAATGGCGCGGAACTCCTGGATGGCTCGCTGCACGCCCGAGCAGCTCGACGCCCGGCGCGCGCGCTACCCGCTT
>JAFRSR010000021.1 GCA_017427485.1 Kiritimatiellia bacterium | reverse complement strand
TCGCCGGAGTGGTTGGGGTTCGGCTGCGCGACGACGAGCGCGCCCTCGCCCGCCTTCTCGAACGTGGACGCGCCGCTGAGGACCGGCGCCGTGGCGGCCGCGGCATTCGAGACCGACAGCGTCCCGGCGTTCAGGATGAACGACGAGAAGCCCGAGAACCCTCCGTTGAGCTCAAGCCGTCCGCCGCCGTTCTTGGCCAAGACGCCCGAGATGCCGGACACCGCCACGTCCACCTTCGCGGTCGAGGCCGAGTTGGCGACCGACACGTTGAACGGCGTGGTGCCCGCGGCCAGCGTGCCCGCGCCGGAGATGAAGAGGTTGCCGCCCGTGTCGCCGACGCCCAGGACGTCGAGCGTGAACGTCTGCCCGGAGGCGAGGGCCAGCTCGGAATCCCCGGCGTAGTCGAGGTAGAGCGCGTGGGCGGCCACCGCGTCCGCGGCCAGCGCGTTGGCGGGATCGCCCGCGGCGCCGAGGGCGTTGATGCGGTAGGTTTCCGCGGGGGCGTTCGCGATCGTGCTGCCGCGCGTCATGAGCGAGACGCCGCCGGTCGTGGAGGGCGTGTAGGAGGAGACGTCCGAGGCGGCGATGCCGAGCCCGTTGGAGGCCACGACGCGGTAGTGGTAGGGCTGCGTCTCGTCATACATGCCGGCGTACGTGTAGGATCCGGCATTCTCGGGGAGCACCGTCACGATGTCCGTCCACGGCCCTTCCGCGCTCTCGCCGCGCTGGATGTAGTAGCGGTGGACGTCCACGCTGGCGTTCCACGTCATCTGGACGTCCGCCGACCCGCTCGCGACGGACGTCGAGAACGAGCCGGGCTTGGTCGGCAAGGCGGAGCCGAAGACAGCGGCACCGGACCAGTGCGCGTTGTCCCTGACGTTCGTGAACTTGATGACGATCTTGCCGTCGCCGTCCGCCGTGACCGCGTACTGGCGGCAGAGCGCGCGCCAGGGACCGCCCGCAGCGGAATAGATGTCGAGGTTCGCGTCCACCTGAACGTTGTTCACGAGAACGTTGCAGACGCGGCTGCCCGCGCCGCCGCCCGAGGAACCTCCGAAATAGTTTTCCGTGAGGTGGAGCTCGGCGACGTACGAGGCGTTGGGGACAAGCCCCGTGAACGTGACGGTCTGGTTGCCGCCGTAGCGCTCCAGCTGGTAGACGGGCTGCGGCGCCCACGTGTTGGCGCCCGTCCTGTCGATGGCGTGGTTGCTCGCGTTGCCCGAGTTGCCGCCGCTGACGGCGGAGGCGTACCAGCGGAAAGGCCAGATGTCGCCGGAATAGTTGTTGTTTGACGTGAACGCCTCAATCAGCCCGCGGCCGTCGTTCGCGCGATCCGCCGCCAACGCACCCAGCGCCGCCGTCACGACGGCCAGCCATCCGATCCACGTTTTCATAGACACCTTTCCCTCAACTTCATCCGCGGTCGACACGGCACGCCACGCGGCTTGCCAATCCATGCCAACCTGCTCTACAGGAAAACAAGTGTATTATGTCATATCCGCCGCTTGCGCGCAAGCGCAAAAGCCCCCTACCCGGCGGGCAATCAATTAGTTAACAAGCGGATTTGCTCACGCCTACGGCGTTCGCAGGATAGAGCGGTGAGCCGCGTAGCGGCGAACAAATCCGTTTGTCGAGATCGGCGTGGGGCGCTAAACACGGAGAATAGGAGGAGATGCCCGAAAGGGTGAAAGTATGGTAGAATTTGGGCATGGCAAAAAAGATGTTGATGATGGCGTGTGCGGCGGCGATGGCCGCAGCGATGGCGAATCCCCTGCCCGAGCGGGTCAAGGGACTGGCGACGGAGGACATCCCCTGGCGAAGCGTGGGGCCGGGTGGCGGCGGCTGGATCCAGTCGATCCTCTGGAGCCGACACGCGAAGGACCGTCTCTTCGTGGGATGCGACGTGGGCGGGTTCTACGTCTCCGAGGACGCGGGACGCCACTACGAGATGCGCAACCGCGGCCTCAAGCACATGTACGTCGAGACGATCGCCGAACACCCTTCCAACCCTGACGTCCTCTTCCTCGGCACGCTCGGCGGTATCTACAAAACGACAGACCGCGGCCGCACGTGGCAGGAGAAGCGCAGCGGCCTCCCGCCCATCTCGGACAGTCAACATACCGTCCAGATCTCAAAGTTCGTATTCGCCCCCGGCAATCCCAACACGCTCTACGCCGCCGTCGGACAACCCCGCACGCGGAAAGGCGCGCGCGGACAAATCTGGCGCTCGGACGACTGCGGCGAGACGTGGCGCATGGTGGTGAAAAGCGGTCTCGACAAGAACATCGACATCTATGACCTCGCCGTTGCTGCCGACAATCCGAACCGCATGTTGGCGGCGACGAACAAGGGGCTCTTCCGCAGCGATGACGCCGGCGCGACCTGGACGCCGTCCAACGAAGGCCTGCCCTCCCATTTGCGCACGCGTCACCTCGCCTGGAGCCCGTCGGATCCGAAGGTTGTCTACGTGACGCTCATGCAAGTCGGTGGAGAGAAAAACTGGTCGGCCGGCGTCTATCGCAGCAACGACGGCGGCCGCACATGGCAGGCGCGCAACAACAGATTCAAGCAAGTCGCGGGCAAGCCGGGGAGCGGCAACAACCTCTGCACCTGGACGGACTGCATCGCCGTCGATCCGCGCAATCCAGACGTCGTCTGGACCGGCGGCGCCACCTGGTGGTATACGGGCGTCTACGGGACGACCGACGGCGGACAGAACTGGAAACGCGCCTTCCCCGACGAACGGCCCGGCTGGCTCAAGTTCTGGGGGCCGACCGTCATGTGCCTGTCACTCTCGCCGATTGATCCGTCGCGCCTCGCGTTCGGGACGTCAGGCATGGTCTACACCACCGAGGACGGCGCCGTCACCTGGGCGCAGCGCTATTCGGAGGAACGAACCGACGACAAGATCGTCGGCACGGGCCTTGAGGTGACCTGTCTCCATTCCGTCACGCCTTCTCGGCACCAGCGCGGGAAGTTCTATCTCGGCTACTACGACATCGGTCTTCTGGTGACGGACGACAACGGCCGAACGCTCACGCGTCCGATGTCCGGCGTGCCCGGCAAGTTCTCCAACTCGTGCTTCTGCGTAGCCGAGGCGCCTGACGACCCGATGACGGTCTGGGCCGGATTCGGCTCGTGGGGAGGTGGCGGTTCGGGCTGCGTGGCGAAGAGCGCGGACGGCGGCCAGATGTGGATGCCCTGCACCAACGCGGCGAGCGGCTGGATCGACACGCAGGTGCGCGACCTAACCGTGCTTGGAAGCAAGCCGAACTACCACCTTCTCTATGCGAGCCCGAAGGGTCTGATCGAGAGCGTGGATGGCGGCGCCACGTGGGCGCTGAGCGATCCAACGGCGTTCCCGGAAGCGCCGCGCGTGCGGGCGCTCGCGCACGGCGGCGGGCGCCTCTACGCGG
The DNA here is from genome assembly GCA_017427485.1 of Kiritimatiellia bacterium. Taxonomy (GTDB): domain Bacteria; phylum Verrucomicrobiota; class Kiritimatiellia; order RFP12; family UBA1067; genus RUG572. Next base: position 5,346 of record JAFRSR010000021.1, on the reverse strand, counting down.
GCGTGGCGGGCGCGAAAGGTGAAGGAGGGGCAGTTTACGGTCGCGCAGGAGCGCGACCCTCCCAATTGGCCGCGACAAGCGCGGCCCTCCCGCGTGATGGCACGGCGTGGCGACGGCTCACGCCGACATCGCTGTCGATTGGACAAATCAAGGATGTGGCGGTGGAGGGCGACCGCATACTCGTCACCGCGCGCAATGAATACCGGGACCATACGTTCCGCGCCGGCGGCGCGTGGTTGAGCACGGACGCGGGCGCGACGTGGCGCAAGGTGTTTTCGGACAAGTTCTGCGATGCGGCGCTGATTTCGGGCGGCGAACTGTTCGTGTCGCTCACGGACCACCCGTATCACGACCACTGCGTGGGCGGTGGCGTGATCCATTCGCGCGACGATGGTACCACGTGGACCCACCTTGACGGCCCCGGTCTCCAGAACTGGAATGCCTCCGCACTTGCCATCGACCCGTTCGACCGCAAGTCGCTCTGGGTCGGCACGGGCGGCAACTCCGTCTTCGTCGGCCGCCTTCCATAAGGTAAAATATAGACAGGATTACAGGATTAACAGGATTTACAGGATTTAGAAAACTCTGTTAATCCTTTCAATTCTGTTATCCTGTCTCAAATCAGGGTTGCGGTATTACAGAAATACGTACCGGGCCGAGTAATCCCGAGGGCAGGAGCGGGTCTGTCGGTTTGTACGGGTTGATGTTCGTGCGCGTCAGGCGCTCAGCCTCGGGTAAGCCCGCGTCGTAGATCAGCCGGTTCGGCCAGAGGTTCGTCACGCGCACCTCTAGCTCGTTCCCCTTCTCCTGCACGTTCGTCGCCGTCACGGCGAACGGCGCCGTCCAGCCCGTGCCGGACAACTTGCCGTTCACGAAGACCGTGGCCACGTTCTCGACACGCCCCAGATCGATCTGCACGGACATGCCCTTCTTCCATTCGGGCGGCGCGTCGAAGGTTGTGCGGTAGGTCGCCGTGCCCGAGTAATGGCGAATGCCCGGCTCGGGTCGCGTTGTCCAGTCCACAAGACTGTCGAAGATCACCGGCACCGCCGGCCCACCCCAGGTAGGGGCGAAGGTAACATTCCATGGGCCGGGAACGGCCGAAGCGGCGAGACGCCGCTTCCCCCAGGGGAGGGTCGCAGCTTGCTGCGACCGAAACACCACGAAGATTGACCCGTAAGCCGGTAACTCCAGCGCCATGCAGGGGCCTGTCCCCACAAAACCGGGGACTGTCCCCACGATTTTGGGGTCTGTCCCCATAGGAGTTCGTTGCCCAGTCACAGCATCCCAGAGCTCAACCGACCTCCCCTTTGGCTGGCGAAATGTCGCGTTAAATGATATCTTCTCGTTTTTTTGATTAGAAATGAAATAGATGTCCGTCCCGTCTGGGAGAATCCGATGAATCCAGTCAATCGTCGGCGAAAGAGCATCTAGCGATGGGGACAGGCCCCTCGTACTGAAATCGGGGCCTACCCCCTTTGCCGCGAGAAACGCCCGTGCAGCGGCCCGGTCCACTAACACCCAACCTTTTCCAACAGGGGTCTGTCCCCGTACATTCGGGGACTGTCCCCGTGGACCCCACAGGGCGTCGGCGGCGGCATGGTAGCGTTCGCTTGAATCGTTCATGCTCGTGGGACCGCTCGGACGCGGACCCACGAGCGTCGCGCCGGCCTCGACGAGCTCACGCATCTTCAGCATCGCCGCCTCGCCCACCGACAGGCCCACCGGCGGATACTCCTTCACCTCCTTCATCGGACCCGGACGCATGTGCCCGTTCGTCTTGGGGTTGCGGTCGGAGAGCAACAGCACGCGATACCGCATACCGCTCGGCAGCACGATCTGTCCGTCCTCTACGCGCGCCTGCAGGAGCAGTTCCGTGGGACAGAAGTCGTAGTCGTACCCTTCGCCGAGACCCGTGGCGGACGTCTTCAGACCCGCGAACAGGTTCACCGCGTCGCCCGCGTAGATCAAGCAGTCGGCGGCGAAGCGTCCCTGCGAGAGCATCCACGAGCAGCGGCTCAGGTAGAGGTTGAAGGCGTCAGACTGGTCGAACCAGGTGGTCTGCGGGTTGTAGTGCGTGCCGACGTTGCGGATAAAGCCGGGCTTGTCCGTAAGCGACGACGAAAGCTTCATGCCGTGGTAGCAGACGCGCGTGAGGCCGTCGCAGAACGCGCGGTCGGCGCACGGCTTCATGGTGGCGGGCGACTCGATCCAGTACGTGTTGATCGTGGTGAACGCCTCGGCCAGCACCTCCCCCATGCCGTACACGTGGGCGGCGTTCGCGGCGTCGCGCACCATGAAGCGCTGGGGCGGAAGCGGACGGTGTCCGCTCGGCATCCAGAACTCGCCCATCGCCACGTCGCACCGTCCCTGCATCCGCCGCACGTCGCCCTGACGCTGGTGCGGACCCGCCGCCTCTGCGATCGAAAGAAGCCCGTGGCGGTTGGCGACTTCCTTCTGGTAGGCGTAGTGGTTCTCGGCGATCAGCTCGCTTACCGTCTCGTTGAAGTCGCGCAGGAAACGCGCCCGCTTGGGGCCGGACACGAGCCGCACGCCCGCCTTCACGGGCAGCCACGGCAGGATGTCGTAGCCGCGCCGCCGACGGAACTCCTCGGCGAAGGTATCCGTCCAGCTCACGGTGCCGGCCTCCCAGCTGTCGCACATCACGCCCTTGAGCGCGGCCCGCTCGTCCGGCGCGAGCGCCTCCAGGAGCGGTGTCATCACGCGCGCCCAGTGCGCGTCGAACGCCGCCTTGCTCATGTGGTCGATGTAGCACCCCATCCAGCCGAACACCTTCGGCACGTAGCCCACGCGCAGGATGCGCCACTTCCCCCCGGGCGCGTCCGGCCACGCGAACTCGTCCGTCTCGCGGTTCAGGTGGCACGAGACGTCGCGCACCTCCGCGAGCGGCACGTCGTTCGTCGTGTCCGGCATGGCCAGCACGGCGATGTCCCAGTAGTATTTCGGCGAGCCGTCCGCGTTCTTCGGCGTCTCCTTCACGCCCTTCTTGGGGAGTTTGACGGCGGGTCGAGGACGCCCCGCCCTACCATCATTACGGTAGGGCGCGGCGTCTTCGACGCGCCGCGGCACCTCTAATTTCCCGACCGTGAACACCAGATCCTTCTGTGCGTGACGCGGGTCGGTCTGGGCGTGCCCGCATCCCGCCGCGCCGATCATAACGATGCCGTCGAGGCCCAGCCGATTCGCCTCGTGCAACGCCCACTTCACGCGCGGCATCCACCCCTTCCCCGTCACGCTGCCACCGTAGATGTGGAATCCGCTCACGCCCACGCGCTTCAGACCTTCCAGGTCGCGCGTGATCGCCGCGTCGGGCGCCGTCGCGTCGAACCACCACCACACCTGCGGCCGGTTCGCCTTCGGCGGGTTGAGGAAGCCTTCCTCAAGAGTCTGTGCCGAACTTACCAGAGCAATTATACCAACACTTAAAACCGATAAGAACATGAAGAGAGTCTTTTTCCTGCCAGACCATCCGTTAAGGCACCGTTGCTGCACGCCCATCTTGATTTCCTTTCATAAAAACATTCAATAGCACCGGTTTCCCTTTCCGAATGTGTCCACGAACGCCTGCGTCTCGGGACCGTACGTCAACGACTTGCCCGACGTTTCGGAAATCGTGCCGAAGAGGTCGCCGGCGCGGCCCACGAAGACATTGCCCTCGAGCGTCGGCAGCGAGGACGACCCGTCAGGGTTCTTCAGCCCGCTGCAGACCTGGATGAGGACATCCTGCCCGAAGCACATCGCGTTGTTGCGGATCACGTAGTTCGTCGCGCGGTTTCGGAACGGACTGAGCCAGGCCTTGATGTGCGCGGCGCAGCCGCGGTCCGGACGCTGCTCGCAGAAGCCGTAGCCGGCGTCGAACATCAGGTTGTCCTCGAAAAGGATGTTCTCCATCCGGCTGGGATTATCGTCGTACGCGGTGAGGAAGTATTCGATCGAGTAGTTGCACTTCTCCATCACGTTGCGGGAGTAGCGCACGTTTTTCTGGTCGAACCGCTTCATGCCGTACTGCTTCGGGATGTTGAACTGGTGCGTCACGCCGGCGTCGTAGACTTGCCAGATGTAGCAGTTCTCCACGACGTAGCCGTCGCAGCCGCCGTAGACCTCGACCGCGTTCCCGAGACGCGTGGGGTAGTCGCGTCCGTAGATGCCCTCGGCCTGGATGGAGCCGCCGATCCAGCCGAACTCGCAGTCCCGCACGGTCAGGTTGCGGCAGGTCCCGGCGGAGACGCCGTGGACGCCCACGTACTTCACGGTGAAGTTCTCGATCGTCACGCCCGCGGCGCCGCCCACGCGGAACCCGCACGTCTTCACGTTGAACTCGATTGACTTGAAGCGCTCGCCGGGATTCCGCTCGCTGCAGAGATACAACTTGCCGGTGCCGCCCTTGTAGTAGTCGTGCCAGAAGTGCAGGTCGCCGTCGAGGTCGCGGTAGGAGTTGAACGGCCTGCCGGTGAACTTGTTGAACTTCGCTCCCGTCTTCTTGTCGGTGCGGATCACGATCTTGATGGCGTGCGCGGCGCCGCCGTCGAACACGAGCGTGCCCACGTCGTTGTGGCCGATCGCGTACGCCCACACGCGCGGGTTGTCGGTGCGTTCCCACTTGGCGGGGTCGGCGCCGTTCTCCGGCGACCCGTAGATGGCCGGCTTCGGTCCCTGGCCGTACGCGGTGTAGATGACGCCGGGCTGGGCGTTCACGCAGCCACGGTAGAGTCCGCCCCGCGCGAAGAGCACGTACGTGCCGGGCACGAGCTTCTCCCGGTTCAGGCGCGCGATCGTCTTCCAGGCCGTCTGCGGCGTCGTGCCGTCCGCGGCGTCGTCGCCCTTCTCCGAGAGGAAGCGCTTCGGCGCGTCCGCCGGCACGGCGCGGTTCGGCGCGGCGCGGATCTCGGCGATCCGCGCGTCGGCCTTCGCCCTCAAGGCCGCGAACACCTCTTCGGCGCTCTCCGCGCCGCGCGCGCAGACTGCCGCCACCGCCACTAGGCAGACGATTGTCAGGTTCTTCTTCATGTCATCTTCTCCTTGTTCATTGCCGAACACCGCCAATTATACCAAATCTACCGTCCCTGGTGGGACAGTGCGTCTTCCGACGGCGGTGAGATGTGGTAAAATATTGCTCTCTGCGCTTCAAGGACAAGTAGTGAGAAAGCAACTGATGACACTGAACCGACGTTCATTCCTCGGCGGCAGCCTCCCAAGTTTGCCACTTGAGTAACCCCGGAAAGTAGAAATCACCCAATACCCTATTGCATCTCTCGGTCATCTATGTTATAATCATTGCCAAGTCACCTAATTGCCTAAAGGAGCGGCGATGCACATTGAGAGGTA
>JAFRSR010000144.1 GCA_017427485.1 Kiritimatiellia bacterium | reverse complement strand
GTAAGACGTATCAGGACCCGCGATAGGTTTCTTGAATGTTATGTACATGACAAGAATAGCCATTGGCATTTAACTTACTGTTATGATCGCATCAGCAACATTCTGTCCTGTGACTTCGGGAGATGATTTGATGATTCTGCAAGATTGTCCAGTTCCAGAATAGGTTAGCGCTTTAGGAGGAAAATTCTGCTATACTATCCCCCGTGAAATCGCTAGCCATGAAACGAACGCTGAACACGATGATTAACCGCTCGGAGAACGAGAAGGACGGCGGATGCTGTCCGAAGGAGTGAAACATGCCCGGAAACAGCAACCTTCATGATTCGTCGCGGAACAAGCAGGATGAGTTCTACACCAACCTCCAGCTCATCGAGGACGAGCTGAAGCACTACCGTGCGCACTTCAAGGGAAAGCGCGTCCTGTGCAACTGCGACGATCCCTACGAGAGCAACTTTTTCAAGTACTTCGCGATGAGCTTCAACTCCCTTGGCTTGAAGAGCCTTACGGCCACATGCTACGCGACAAGCCCCGTCGTGTACACCCAGTTGGATTTGTTTGGAGATGACGGCGGCCTCGGCGAGGCCGCCCTACCAAAGGGGCGGCATGGTAGGGCGCGCTCGCCGAGCGCGCCGCAATCACGCAAAACCCCCTACAAGATCGTCATCAACGAGGTCACGGACGTGAATGGAGACGGGCGCGTCGACCTTGCCGACGTGGAATGGCTCATCAAGAACCGCAAGAACGTCCTGACGAAGCTGAAGGGCGACGGCGATTTCCGCTCGCCCGAGTGCGTCGCGCTTCTTGACGAGGCGGACATCGTCGTGACGAATCCACCGTTCTCCCTCTTTCGCGAATACATGGCTCTCTTGATGGAACACGGCAAGCGGTTCCTCATCATCGGCAACATGAACGCCGCGATATATAGCGAGGTTTTCCCGCTCATTCGCGACAACAAGGTATGGCTCGGCAACAAGGCGGGGCACTTCTGGTTCAAGGTGCCGGACAGCTACGAGGAAAAGGCGACGGACTTCAAGATCGACGAGAGCGGGCAGAAGTGGCGGCGCATGGGCAACATCTGCTGGTTCACCAACCTTGACATCGAAAAGCGCCACGAAAAAATGACGCTCTTCCGCCATTACACGCCGGAGGATTATCCAAAATACGATAATTACGACGCGATTGAGGTTGCAAAGACAGCGGACATCCCGAAAGATTGGGACGAAAAGATGGGAGTGCCAATTACGTTTATGGATAAATACAATCCCGAGCAGTTTGAGATTGTTGGATTGGATCGCTACGTAGAGGATAATCCTCATTATGGGCATCGTTTCACCATAAATGGTAAAGAGACCTATGCTCGGATAATTATTAGGAGGAAGAAATGAACAGCAAGATGAAGATCGAGGAGCACAAGATCCCCGTGCGCGAGGTGTTCGACGGGTATGTGGATTCGGCGGAGCTGGGCGTTCGCGGGTATGGTGGCAAGTTGAACATACGCCCCGCATTCCAGCGTGAGTTCGTTTACAAGCCCGCGCAGCGGGACGCGGTGATAGAGACCGTGCGGCAGGGGTTCCCGCTGAACGTCATGTATTGGGTTTGCAACGAGGAGGGCGGATTCGAGATGCTTGACGGGCAGCAGCGCACGCTCTCCATCTGCCAGTACGTGAACAACGAGTTCAGCATTGACCACCACAAGTTCGAGAACCTGACAAAGGAGGAGCAGAGGGAGATTCTGGACTACGAGCTCACGATCTACGTCTGCGAGGGCGAGGAGCGCGAGAAGCTGAAGTGGTTCGAGGTGGTGAACACGGCGGGCGAGCAGCTTAATGCGCAGGAACGCCGCAACGCGCAGTACACGGGCAAATGGCTCTATGAGGCCAAGAAGCATTTCAGCAAGACGGGGTGTGCGGCGGCGGCGATCGGCGACAAGCTGCTGAACGGTTCGGCCATCCGCCAGGATTTCCTCGAGACGGCGCTAGAGTGGATTGCCGACCGCGACGGTGGGGACATTCTCGACTACATGTCCGCGCACCAGCACGACGAGAACTGCGACGACCTGTGGGACTATTTCGAGCATGTCATGGATTGGGTCAAGGCGACGTTCCCCGTCCTGCGCGGCAAGTTGATGAAGGGGCTGCCATGGGGAATCTTCTTCAACAAATACGGGAATGCGGAACGCGACGGTGCCGCGCTGGAGAGGCGCATCGCCCAGCTCCTGCGCGATGACGAGGACGTGAACGACATCACCAACCAGCGCGGCATCTACGAGTATGTTCTTTCTGGCGACGAACGGCATCTGAGCATACGACGCTTCTCCGACAAGATGGCGCGGACGGCCTACGAGCGGCAGGGCGGCAAATGCGTGAGGTGCGGCAAGGAGTTTGCCATTGAGGAAATGCAGGCCGATCACATCACGCCGTGGGCGAAGGGCGGAAAGACTGTTGCCGAGAACTGCCAGATGCTTTGCGCGGACTGCAATCGTCGCAAGAGCGATGTGTGAAATGATAGCGACTGTAGGATAGTATAAAGGGATGTCGTCATAGTGATTGGATAGTGGAGCAGTACATGAAACGATTTGAGATGATAGTTGCCGTTGTGGCGTTGGGTGGCTCGTGCTATGTTGCCTCGGCAGCGATCGACATCGACATCGGTCGGCAGCTGTTCGTGGATGATTTCCTCGTGGAATCGACGCAGGGTGTCGTGCGCGTCTACAACCATCCGACGAAGGCGTTCGACGCGCCGGTGATGTGGGCGGAGACAGACCTTGAGCGAGAGGTCGATCCGAAGCGCCCGTATCGCTTCGCGCCCGTGGCGGGGGCGACGAGCGGCGGTCTGTGGTGGGATCCCGTGAAGAAGGCGTTCCGCCTCTGGTACGAGGCCGGTTGGATGAAGTACCTGTGCTACGCCGAGTCGAAGGACGGCATCGCGTGGGAACGGAAAGATTTGGGAATCGTGAAGGGCACGAACCGCGTGCTGACCGATACGCTGCTCGACAGCTGGAGCGTGTTTCCCGACTACAAGGCGGAAAACCCGTACGCGAACTGGCGGATGATGGTGTCCGTGGCCGGCGGCGTGACGGACAACCGCCTCTACACGTCGTCGGACGGCATCGCGTGGACGCACATCGGCAATGCGGGGCAGAGCGGCGACCGCTCGACGATGTTCTACGACCCGTTCCGCGGCAAGTGGGTGTTTTCCCTGCGCGGAGGCGGTCCGGGCAAGGGTGGCCGCAACCGGTCGTACTGGGCGTCCGAGACGTTCGGCGGCGAGACGTGCCTGTGGAACTTCCCGGCGGGCAGATTCTCGAGGGGACTCCACCCGGACCTGCCGCGTCCCAAGCCGTGGCTCGCGACGGACGAGAAGGACGTGCCGGATCCGTCCGTCGGCGGTCTCCAGCCCCAGCTGTACAACATGGACGCGGTGGCGTACGAGTCGATCATGGTAAGCCTCTTCGAGATCCTGCATCCGTTCAAGGGCGACAACGGCACGTGCGCCTCCGCTGGCCTGCCGAAGATCACCGACCTCCACTTCGCCTACTCGCGTGACGGCTGGAACTTCGACCGACCCGACCGCACGGCGGCGATCGCGGCCTCGCGGTGGGGGTCGGGCAAGTGGGACACGGGCTACCTTTCGCCGATGGGAGGCATCTGCGTGATCAAGGACGAGCGGCTGTGGTTCTACTACACGGCCATGCGCGGCGACGCCACGGAGACGACGCCGCATTCGCGCGATCCCGAAATCGGCTGGCGGCGAAACGGCATGCACTTCAACGCCTCCATCGGCGTGGCGACACTGCGTCGCGACGGGTTCGTAGGACTTGTGGCCGACGGACGTGGCGAGGTGACGACGAAGCCCGTGACGTTTTCGGGCAAGCACTTGTTCGTGAATGCGGAATGCCGGTTCGGCTCGCTCGCGGCCGAAGTGTTGGACGAGAAGGGGGACGTGCTGCCGGGGTTCGCGGCGACGGACTGTCTGCCGCTCGTGCGCACGGACTCGACGAAGTCGGAGATTCGTTGGAAGGGCGGCGACCTTGCGGCGTTGGCGGGTAAGGCCGTCCGCTTCCGCTTCAAGCTGCATTGCGGCACGTTCTACAGCTTCTGGGTTTCGAGGGATCCCTCTGGGAAGTCAGGCGGCTATCTCGCCGCCGGCGGTCCAGCGTACACGGGCCTTCGCGACCTCTAATAGACAGGACATACAAAAATGAAGACATTGAAACTCTCTGGTTTGATTCCCCCGATGGTGACGCCGCTCGACGCGAAGCGGCGGCTGGATAAGAAGGGGACGAAGAACATGGTGAACTACCTGCTGAAGGGCGGCGTGGACGGCATCTTCCTCCTCGGCACGACGGGCGAAGGCCCGCACCTCTCGTATGCCATCCGCGAGGAACTGGTGAAAACGGTGTGCGGACTCGTGAAGGGGCGTGTGCCCGTCCTTGTCGGCATCACCGAGACGGACATGGATGACGCCGTGGCGTTTGCGGCCAAGTGCAAGGCGTACGGTGCGGCGGCGGTCGTGGCCGCGCCGCCGTACTACTTCAAGCTCACGCAGACGGAGTGCGTGGCGTGGTTCACGGAGATGGCCGACCGTCTGCCGCTGCCGCTCGTCGTCTACGACATGCCCGCGCATACGGACACCGTGATCGAGCCGGCGACGATTGCGAAGCTGGCGGCGCATCCCAACATCATCGCCATGAAGGATTCGTCGAGCATCATCGCGCTCTTCAACAAATTCCGCATCGCGCTCGAACCGTTTGCGGACAATTTCTCGCTTTTCATGGGACCTGATGAAGCAATGGGCGAGGCGGTGCTGCTCGGCGCGGATGGCGGCGTCTGCACGGGCGCGAACCTGTGGCCGGCTCAGTTCAAGGCGATGTACCTGGCGGCGAAGGCCGGCGACGTGGAGAAGGTGCGTCGTCTCCAGCGGTTCACCACGATGAGCTCCTATCTGCTCTATGGCCTCGGCCAGGGGCAGATCGGTTTCCTGAAGGGCGTGAAGGCCGCGCTCGCGGAGATGGGGCTCATCCAGAACGTGCTTGCGGTGCCGTTTGAGCCGTTCGGCGGCAAGGAACTCGTCCAGGTCCGCGCAGCGCTCCGCCGCCTCGAGAAGGACGCATGGGCTGTTTGCACGCGATGAATTACTGAACTTTCCATGCCCGCATGACGCGGGATTGTGGTACACTATCCCCACGAAGGATTCTAACTATGACAACAAGAAGAAATTTCATCGGCACGGGCGCGCTGGCTGCGGTCTGCGCGGGGTGCCAATCCTGGAAAGGCGGCTTCCCGGCCATCACGGCCGTGCGTAGCCCCAACGGCCTGCTGCGCCACGCCAGCATCGGCACGGCCAACATGGCCGGCGGCGACATCAAGAGCCTCCGCACGCATCCGAAGATCGAGATGGCGGCGTTCTGCGACGTGGACGCGAAGTTCCTCGACCGCATGAGGAAGGAGTTCCCCAAGGCGCACTTCTACCGCGACTGGCGCGAACTGCTCGCGAAAGAGGGCGACGCCATCGACTCGATGAACATCTCCATCCCCGACCACAACCACACGATCGTCGCCGCCGCCGCGATGCGGAAGGGCAAGCACATCTACCTGCAGAAGCCGCTCTGCAAGAGCCACGCCGAGGCGGCGCTCCTGCGCGACCTCGCCGTGCGAAACGGCGTCGTCACCCAGATGGGCGCGCAGTACACGGCATTCATGGCGGACCGGCAGACGGTCGAGCTGCTGCGCACGGGCGCGCTCGGTCCGGTGGAGCACGCCTATTTCTTCTCCACGCGCAAGGGTCTCTCCCGCCGCCGCCGCTACCTGCCGGCGTCAGTGCCCGCGCCCGCGCACCTGGACTGGGATCTCTGGCTCGGCACGGCTGCGGTCCGCCCGTATGCGCCCGAAGTCTACCACCCGCTCATCTGGCGCGTGTGGCGCGACCTTGGCTCCGGCTGGATCGGCGACATCGGCTGCCACCTGATGTCCGCCGTCTGGAAGGGCATGTCGCTCGGAAAGACCGCGCCGCTCACCGTGGTCGCCGAGACGCAGACGAACGCCGAGGACGACGTGAAGAAAATCGTCTGGCCCACGGCCACGCACATCACCTGGAAGTTCGCCGGCGTGCCGGCTTCGGGCGGCAAGCCGTTCAAGTGGGAGTGGTTCGACGGCTGCAGCGAGCCGGACAACCTGGCGCCCGCGCAATTCCGTCCGCCCGCCGAGATCGAGCGGCTCTTCGAGCAGACGCCCGCCAAGAAGCGTCCGCACGAGGGCAAGGCCATCAAGTGCCGCGACGGCTGGATCCTCCAGCCCCACGCCAAGGACGCCGCGTTCGTCATCCGCAACGACGGCAAGCCGATGAAGGCGCCGCAACTTCCGGCGGCGCCAACCCACTACCACGAGTTCGTCAATGCCTGCCTGGAGGGACGTAAGGCCTCCACCGACTTCGACTGGACGACCTGGATGATGGAGACGATCCTCGCCGGCGAGATCGCCGAGCGGGTTGCCGGCACGAAGATCGCCTGGGATCCGAAGCACCGCGTGTTCGACTGCATTGCCGCCAACGCGTTCCTCAAGTCCTCGTACCGCGACGGCTGGACGATCCCCGGCCTCGCCTAAGAGAAGAAGATATCTTAAAACCACAACCAACAGAAGAAGGAAAAACAATGGCTAACACGTTCAAGATCGGCTACCTGCCGCTCAGCAAAGTCAACTGGACGAACGACACGCTCGAGGCCGCGCGCGCGAACGCGATCGCGTTCCTCAAGACGCTTCCCGGCGTGGAGGTGATGGCGCCCGACCACATGCTCACCCTCGAGGACGAGGCGGTGGAGCTGCTGGGTCAGTGGGAGAAGGACCGTCCCGACATGCTCATCACGCACTTCATGACGTTCTCGCTCGGCGTGGTGCCGCCGATGTTCGCGCAGCGCCTCGGGAACATCCCGGTGGTCCTGTGGTCGATGAAGGAGCCCGACCCGAACGGCGGCCGCCTCCAGAACAACTCGTTCTGCGCGGCGAACATGAACGCGCACCACATGTACCGCCTGCACATCCCGTACTTCCACGTCCACGCCGAGCCCGGCACGCCGGACGCGGCCGCGCAGCTGACGTCGGCCATCAACGTGGCGCGCACGATGAAGACACTCCACGAGATGCGCATCGGCCTTATCGGCGGACGCGTGCCCGGCTTCTACACGAGCTGCTGCTCGGAGATGCTACTCCGCCGCCTGCTCGGTCCCGAGGTGAAGATCATTACGGAGCACGAGGTGTTCACCGTCGCGCAGAACCTCACGCCCGAGGAGTTCGAGCAGGCGAAGAAGGAGGTGCTGGAGGACGCGCCGTGCCATGCGAGCGACGGCCCGCGGGGCGACCAGTTCGAGAAGGCGGTCCGCCTCTACGGCGCGATCGTCAAGACGAAGAAGAAGTTCATGGTGGACACGCTCGCCATGCGCTGCTGGCCCGAGGTGATCCTCAACGAGTTCTACGGCATCGCGGTCTGCTCCACGATGGGCCACCTCACGAACCACGGCCACCTCTGCGCGTGCGAGGGCGACGTGTACGGCGCGGTGATGATGCGCATCGGCCAGGAGCTCTCGGGCGACAAGCCGTTCTTCTGCGACCTCATCATCTGCGAGGGCGACTACGGCGTCACCTGGCACTGCGGCGCCGCGCCGTGCGGAATCTGCAAGCCCGGCTTCCAGCCCGAGCTGCGCTGCTCCGCGACGGTGGAGGGCGGCGGCGTGAAGGGCGTCACGGACGAGTTCCCGCTCAAGGGCGGCCGCGTGACGCTCGCCCGCCTCGGCGAGAAGCGCGACGGCGACGGCTACCGCATGCTCGTCTGCACGGGCACGGGCCTCGACACCGACCTCTTCGTGCGCGGCAACCCGCTCAAGATCAAGTTCGACGCCGGCTGCGAGGCCATCCGCAAGGAGGTCATCGAGAACGGCTGGGAGCACCACTATGCGCTCATGTACGGCGACCATGCCGACGAGCTCGCGGCGCTCTGCCGCAACATGAACATCGAGATGCACCTCGTGAAGTAAGAGGATGCCGTCGATGAACATCGGAAGACGATCCTTCCTGGGCCTCGCCGCCGCCACGGGCGCGGCGGGGTGCCTCAGCAAGCCCACGCCCGCCGGCGCGGTGGGCGGCAAGGACGAGAACCTGACGGTTTTCGTGACGGACATCCATGTGAGCGGACTGCCCGACGCCTTCCCGAAGCCGTGCGAGCGTCTCGCGCGCTTCGTCGACGAGGTGCTGGCGATGAACCCGCGCCCCGCGCGCGTGGTGAGTCTCGGCGACCTCGCCTACCTGCACGGCCTGCCGGAGGACTACGCGAAGTCGAAGCCGATCCTCAAGAAGCTTGAGGACGCGGGCATCGAACTCGCCTTCGCCATGGGCAACCACGACCGTCGCAGCGCGTTCAAGGAAGCTTGGCCGGAGTATGTCGCGAAATCCCCCGTGCCGGGTCGGATTGTGAACATCATTTCGCTCGGCACGGCTGACCTCGTGGTACTTGACGGTCTGCAGGGCTCGGACGAACGTGCGCGCACGGACATGGGGCCCGGACAGGCGAAGCTCTTCCCGGACGTCTTCGCCTGGTGCAAGAAGGAGCTGCCGAAGCGGGAGCGTCCGTTCTTCGTGTGCGCCCACTGGCCGGTGCAGGAGTTCACTTACCCCGTGAAGGGCAAGGCGAAGACCTCCGATCTTGCCCAGTGGCTCGGGAGAAACGCGCCGCAGTGCAAGGGCTACATCTACGGACATCTCCACCGGTGGCGTCCGGAATGGATTCACTTGGGATGGAAAAGTTCTCAGACCCTGCGTACGCTCTGTCTGCCCTCGAATGGCCTGTGGGGCGACATCGGCTACGCCACCTTCCGCACGAGCGCGGACCGGGCGGTCTGTGCGCTTGAGCTCCGCGACTTCTACTTCCCGCGCGAACCCGAGACGGCGGCGCGTCCGGCTGCCTGGAAGGTGAAGGTGGAGGAGACCCGCGGCCAGTGTGTCACCTTCCTCTACGACCGCGGCGAGCCGCTCGGCTGATGTCGAAATTTTCGTTTATCTTTTTTCCTCTTGCGGTAACGGGGCGTTTTTGATAAACTATCCGCCACACACGAAGAAAAAAGGTAAACGAAAATGGTCAAACTCAGAATGCGTCGCACCGGGTGCAAGAACCATGCGACCTATCGTATCGTTGCGGCGGACGAACGTTCGCCCCGCGATGGCAAGTTCCTTGAGATCCTCGGTTGGTACGACACCGCGATCAAGGACGAAAACTTCAAAATCGACCTCGCGCGGGTCGACGATTGGCTGAAAAGGGGCGCCAAGCCCTCCACCACCGTCGCGTCCCTGATCCGCCGGGCCCGCAAGGCGGCGCCGAAGGCCTAAAATCGGAAAGGGCAGGTGACATCATGGCTATCAAGATACTGGAAAAGATCAACGCCGAACAGACGGCCACGCTGGCCGCTAAGAAGTTCCCCGAGTTCCACGCCGGCGACATCGTGCGCGTGTCCGTGCGCATCAAGGAAGGCGAGAAGACCCGTGTGCAGGACTTCGAGGGCAAGGTGCTCGCGATCGACAACGGCACGAAGAACGCCTCGGGCAACTTCACCGTCTCGCGCGACAGCTACGGCGTGCGCGTGGAGAAGCTCTTCCCGTTCAACAGCCCGGCGATCGAGAAGATCGTCGTGGTGAAGCGGAACCCCTCCTGGCGCAGCAAGCTCTACACGGAGCGTACGTTCTGCAGCCACAAGGCGGTCCGCAAGCTCGTGAAGAAATAATGCGGATTGACATCATCACCGTCTTCCCGGAGATGTTCCGGGGATTTCTCGGTGAGAGCATCCTTTCCCGTGCCGTGCGCATGGGAAAGGTTTTTATTCGTACCGTCGACCTGCGCGACTTCGCCCGCGACCAGCGGCGCACGGTGGACGACAAACCCTATTCGGGCGGTCCCGGCATGCTCATGCGGCCCGACGTCTGGACCGAGGCCGTCGAGGCCGTCCGCACGCCCGAGGCGCGTATCGTCCTTACCACGCCCGCCGGCACGCCCTACACGCAACGCACGGCCGAGGATTTCTCCCGCGCCGAGCATCTCGTGTTCCTCTGCGGCCACTACGAGGGAATCGACGCGCGCGTGCGGCGGCTCGTCACGGACGAAGTGTCAATGGGCGATTTCGTCCTCACGGGCGGCGAAATCCCCGTGGCCGCGATAGTTGACTCCGTTGTGCGCCTCATTCCCGGCGTGCTCGGCGGCGGGGCGGCCGCCACGGCGCGCGAGTCGTTCGGCGAGGACGGCTTGCTGGAGTCGCCGCAGTATACGCGTCCGCCCGCCTACCGCGGCCTCGCCGTGCCGGACGTGCTGGTGGACGGCGACCACGGCAAAGCCGAGGCCTGGCGGAAACGTCAGGCCATTGATCTGACATCACGGCAACGCCCCGATTTGATCGCTCGGGGCGGCACGTTGGTTGCGGGATCTTAATAAGAGGAAAATAGATGTTTGCTTTCGCTACTGGGAGATTAGGAGTTTCGGAGTTAAGGAGAATATTTCACAAAATCTCTCATTCTCCAAGACTCCAAAACTCCCAGCAGCGAAAGCAAATTGCATTTACATTGGTGTTTCTGGGCGCAATGTTTTCCGTAGTTTGCGGTGCGGTGCCGCGGCCGCAGCCGCGTTCCCGCATCGTGGTGGTGAAGGCTGTTACGGCTGTGCCGGTGGTCGAGCGCGCCTACGCGGCGTCGCTCGCGGACGGTACGCTGCGGATTCTCGCGCAGAACGGCGTGAAGGCCGACCTCGTGGCGGACGGCGCGCTTGAAGCGGCGTTGGCGGGACGCGACCTCGCCTTTCTCGTCACCTGCACGAAACCTACGTCCGCGCAGGTTGCCGCGCTCGCGCTATTCCGCGGACGCGGCGGGGTCATCCGCCCGCTGTATTCCGCCGCGCCGCAGGTTGTTTCTATTGCCGGCGCAAAGCCTGCCCTGAAGGTGCGTGACGGCGAACGCGTGAAGGAGCGCTACCTGCTGAACCAGGTGGGGGCGGCCGTGCCGGGCGCGTGGAACCGTACGGTGTGGGAGCGAAAGCAAAGAGTCATGCTCGCCGCGGCATCCACGCTCGGGCGGGCGCAGCGTCCGCGCGCGGGCGAAATCCACGCCGTGTGGGAGCATTCGGGGCTGGGGCTTTATCCAGGCGACTGGCCTCGCACGTTCCGCGTCTTGCGCGCGAACGGCGTCACGGATCTCTTCGTCAACGTCTCGGGCGCGGGCTTCGCGCACTACGCCTCCGGCGTGTTGCCGCGCTCGAAGGAGTATGCGCGCTACGGCGACCAGCTGGACGCCTGCCTGAAGGCCGCGCGCGGCACGGGCGTGCGCGTGCACGCGTGGGTCATCTGCTTCAACGCGACGCGCGCGGACTCCGCCTATCTGCTCGCATTCCAGAAAAAGGGCTGGCGCCTCAAGAACAACCAGGGCGCGCTCACGGAATACCTGAATCCTTCGAATGCCGATCTCCGTTGGCGGATGATCAAGTCCATCGACGAACTTGCGCGCGCCTATCCCGTGGCGGGCGTCCACCTCGACTTCGTGCGCTGGTACGAGGGCGCGCCAAAGCCGCCGGGGGCCGCGCGCCACGTGACCACGTTCGTGGAATCGGTGCGCAAGCGCCTCCGCTTGGCGCGTCCGGGGGCGTTGCTCACGGCGGCCGTGCTGGCGGACCATCCGTCGTGCGTGACCTCGGTGGGGCAGGACTGGCCCGCGTGGATCGACGCGGACCTGGTGGACTACGCGGTGCCGATGAACTACGTGGAGAAACGTGCGCGCTACGCGGCGCTCGTTGCCAAGCAGGGAAGCGTGAAAACCCGCGCGAGCCGCATCATCGGCGGCATCGGCGTGACGGCGAACGAATCGAAGCTCTCGGCGGCGCAGGTGGTCGAACAGATCAACCTCGCGCGCCAGGCGGGTTTCGCGGGCGTGGCGCTCTTCGACCTCGACGACACGTTGGTGGAATCGATTCTCCCCGTGTTGCGCCTTGGGCTTTTTCGTCAACCTTGAACTAAAGGGGGCCGTAAGCCGCCAAGATGGCGGCTCCCCACACGGGAGGGCCGCGTCCAATCGGAAAACGAAGGAGGTTTCATGAAAGTAAAAGTGGCAGATGGCGTGCAGGACATGCGCGCCGTGTGGTTCGAAAACGAGCGGCTGAAGCTGATCGACCAGCGGAAACTGCCGTTGGAGCTGGAGATCGTCGAAACGGCGGACTGGCGGCGCGCCACGGAGATGA
This sequence comes from Kiritimatiellia bacterium, assembly GCA_017427485.1. Taxonomy (GTDB): domain Bacteria; phylum Verrucomicrobiota; class Kiritimatiellia; order RFP12; family UBA1067; genus RUG572. The sequence goes on along the minus strand of JAFRSR010000144.1, from coordinate 12,477 downwards.
TCCGCGACATGACCGTGCGCGGTGCGCCGGCCATCGGCATCACGGCCGCCTATGCGATGGCCCTGGCCCTGCGCGCGGGCGAGGATCCCCCAAAGGCCGCCCTGCATATCAAGGCCGCACGTCCCACGGCCTACGACCTTTTCTACGCCGTCGACCGGATCGCCGACGCATGCGCGTCCGGCGAGGATGTTCTTCGCGCGGCCGACAACTACGCGGAGGAGATCATCGCGAAGTGCAGGGCCATCGGTCGTCACGGGGCGCCGCTCATCGCCGACGGCATGAAGCTCATGACGCACTGCAACGCGGGCGCGCTCGCGACGGGCGACTGGGGCACGGCCCTTGCGCCGATGCGCATCGCCCATGCGGAGGGACGGCGGTTCTTCGTCTACGTTTCCGAGACGCGTCCGCGCCTGCAGGGCATGCAGCTGACGGCCTGGGAGCTTTTGCAGGAAGGCATCGACCATGCCGTCATCCCCGATTCCGCCTCGGCGCGCTATCTGGGAGACGGCGTGGGGCTGGTCATCACGGGGGCGGACCGCATCGCCGCCAACGGCGACTTCGCGAACAAGATCGGCACGCTGGACAAGGCCATCCTGGCCCGCCACTTCGGCGTGCCGTTCTACGTGGCGGCTCCCATTTCGACATTCGACCCCCACGCGGCCGACGGCGAGGCCATTCCCATTGAATGCCGTGCGGAGGAAGAGGTGACCTGCCTGGGCGGACAGCGTCTGGCGCCAATTGGCTCGCGTGCGCTCAATCCGGCGTTCGACGTGACGCCAGGCACGCTCGTGACGGGGTTCATCACTGAAACCGGCATCGTTCCGCCGGAGGGGATCAGTCGCATCATGAAGCGAGTCTGAGAGGTGGAGCCAGGTAACGGATTCGAACCGCCGACCTGCTCATTACGAATGAGCCGCACTACCAGCTGTGCTAACCTGGCTTGGTTGAAAACGGGTGATAGTTTACTAAATCCCTTTGAGGCTTGCAAGGGCGTTTTTGAACTTTTTTCATTTTCCCAGTTCACAACGCGCCGTTTTTTCGCTAAAATATAGGTTCATTTGTTTCCAGCAATAGGAGAAAAGTTACAATGGCGAACATCAAAGGCGGCCGTGCCGCCCGTAAACGCGACCGTCAGAACGCGAAGGCCCGCGCCCGCAATTCGGCGGTGAAGGCTCGTCTGCACACCGAGCACAAGAGGCTCTTCAAGGCGGCGGACGCCGGCAAGAAGGAAGACGCCGAGAAGGAGTTCAAGGCGTTCGTGAGCGGCCTCGACAAGGCCGTCAAGAAGGGCATCATCGCGAAGAACACGGCCGATCGCAAGAAGTCCCGCGCCCAGCTGAGGCTGAACAAGATGAAGGCGGCGGAGGCGGCGAAATGAGCAAGAAGACCCTGCGCGACGTCGACCTGAAGGGCAAGCGCGTCCTGATGCGCGTGGACTTCAACGTGCCGATGGCCAAGGACGGCAGCGGCAAGATCACGGACGATACGCGCGTGGTGGCGGCCCTGCCGTCGATCAAGTACGTGCTCGAGCAGGGCGGCAGCCTCGTGCTGATGAGCCACCTCGGGCGACCGAAGGGCAAGGGCTACGAGGCCGAGTTCTCGCTCAAGCCCGTGGCCGACCACCTCGCGGAGCTGCTCGGCAAGCCGGTCGCGTTCGCGCCGGACTGCATGAACGCCGACGCGGAAGTCGCCGCGCTCAAGCCGGGCGACGTGCTGCTCCTCGAGAACACCCGCTTCTACAAGGCCGAGGACGGCAAGGTCAAGAAGGACGACGAGAAGAAGGGCATCCACCTCACGGAGGAGGAGTACCAGGCGAAGAAGGCCGAGCTCAAGGCCGCGCGCGCCGAGATGTCCAAGAAGCTCGCCTCGTACGGCGACGTCTACGCGAACGACGCGTTCGGCACGGCGCACCGCGCGCACGCCTCCACGGCGGTGGTCGCGGACTACCTGCAGCCGGCCGTCTCGGGCTTCCTGCTCGAGAAGGAGATCAAGTTCCTCGGCGACGCGGTGGAGAACCCGGTGCGTCCGTTCGTGGCGATTCTCGGCGGCGCGAAGGTGAGCGACAAGCTGAAGGTCATCAAGAACCTCCTCGAGAAGGTGGACACGCTCGTCGTCGGCGGCGGCATGGCCTACACCTTCCTCAAGGCGCAGGGCCTGAAGGTCGGCAAGTCCCTCTGCGAGGACGAGCAGCTCGGCTACGCGAAGGAGATGCTCGACGCCGCGCAGGCGAAGGGCGTCAAGTTCCTGCTGCCCGTCGACTCGGTGGTGGCGGACAAGTTCCCGGAGACGAAGGACGCGAGCGACATCCAGACGAAGGTCGTCGAGGGCGACATCGAGGACGGCTGGATGGGCCTCGACATCGGTCCCAAGTCGGTCGAGCTCTTCTCCGAGGCGATCAAGGGCGCCAAGACGGTCGTGTGGAACGGCCCGATGGGCTGCTTCGAGTTCGCGCCGCTCGCGAAGGGCACGTTCGGCGTGTGCGACGCGGTGGCCACGGTCAAGGCGAACGGCGGCACGTCGATCATCGGCGGCGGCGACAGCGTGAGCGCGGTGAAGAAGAGCGGCAAGGCCGCGGAGATGACGCACATCTCCACGGGCGGCGGCGCCTCGCTCGAGTACCTGGAGGGCAAGGTCCTTCCCGGCGTGGCGGCGCTCAACGACAAGTAACCGCCTGCGCCGCGACTGAAAGGCGGGAGCCGTCCGGCTCCCGCTTTTTTGTGCCGCGCACTTGACGCGGCGAGTTTTTTCCACTATACTTGACACCATGAAATTGAGCCACACCATAACTTGTGCGTTCGCAACTGCGTTCGCCTGCGTCTGTTTGCCGTCTGGCGCTGCGGACGAGGAGGCGCCTGAACAGGCCGCACAGCCTGCGGTCGACCCCGCGCTGACGGAGGAGATCGCCTACATCGAGGCGCTCGTCGAGGCGAACATGCCGGACTTCGCGGCACCTGTCATCACCGCGGCCAAGAAGAAGTGGCCCAACGCCGGCCCGAAGCTGAAGGTCCTTGAGCTGCAGGGCGACCTGCGCCTCGGCAAGTTCGACGTCGTGCAGAAGGCCGTGGATGCGCTGAAGGGCAAGAAGGGCCAGGAGGCCGAGTACTGGGCGCTGCGCCTCTCGATGGCGGACGCGTACTACGCGCGCGGCAAGATGCCCGAGTGCCGGAAGATCTACGACGATTTTTTCAAGACGGTCACGAAGCCGGGGGCGGACCTGCTGGACTTCTACGTGGAGAGCGGCTTCCGGTGGGCGCAGATCTGCGCGCGAGAGAAGCAGTACGACGAGGCCGTGCGGATGTACGGCAGCCTGCTCGCGCAGCCGCTTCCCGAGGATCGCTGGAGCAGCGTGGCGATGGAAGACGTGGAGCTTCTCCTCCGTCTTGCGGAAGAGATTCCCGCCGACCCGAAGAACAAGCAGGCGAAGAAGCGCGCCGACTATCTCGCCCAGGCGACGAAGCTCGTGGACAAGCTTCTCTGGAAGACCGATCTGATCCTCGTGTTCGGCAAGGCGATCGCGATGAAGGCGCACATCGAGATGCTCCGCGGCAACTACGAGAAGGCGCAGGGCCTCGTGAACGACTACATGCCGCAGCTCAGCGAGATCCACCGTGCGCTGATGGCGGACGATCCCGACGGCTCGCGCGGCTACGTGCGCGCCAGCCCGATGCCCGAATGCCGCTACCTGCTCGCGAAGATGCTGTGGGACGCCGCGCAGGCCGAGGCGAAGAAGCCGAAGGCGAACGAGGACCTGATCAAGGATTCGCTCTTCGGCGCGCGCGCGGGCGGCAAGCGCAACGGCCTCGGCGCGTTCAACCACGCGATCAACGTGTTCGTGAAGTACCCGGAGTCCGCCTGGGCCGCAGACGCGGGCGAGATGACCGAGGCGATCACCGCGTTCGTGAAAGAGCGCTACAACAAGGAAATCAAGACCAACATCTCCGCCGCGCAGCTCGACAAGGCGCGCAAGATGCGGTTCCAGAACGCATACGACCTCTACCGCGGTTCGGAATACGAGAAGGCGATCGCGGCGTACAACGACATACTCTCCCGCGCGCCGGAGTCCGAGGAGACGGTGACCGCGCGCGGCGTGGTGGCCGACTGCTACGTCAACCTGCGCATGAACGCGAAGAAGGGTTCGCCGCAGCAGGCCGACTACGCGAAGTCCGCCAAGGAGGCGGAGGATTTCGTGGCCACGCAGTTCAAGGGCAAGTCCGAGGCGATCGTGCGCGAGGCGGGCAACCAGACGCTGCGCCTCGCCGCAAAGGAGCATGACATGGGCGAGCGCGTGCGTTCGCAGGAGCTCTACGACGCCTATTTCGCGAATTATCCCGAACACTACAATGCGGCGCAGATGGCATATGTGCTGGCGACCCAGGCGTTCAAGGCCGAGAACTGGGAGACGGCCATCCGGTTCTTCACGATCCTCGTCACGCAGTATCCGAAGTCGCCCCATGTCGCGAGCGCTCTCCAGTTCCTCTCCATCTGCAGCGAGAAGACCGGCGACTTGGCCGGGCAGGAAAAATGGCTCCGCGAGTACGTGAAGGCCGAGAAAAAGGTCGGCGCGCGCACGACGGCGCAGCTGAGCCTCGCGCTCATGCAGCAGAAGCGCGGTTTCGCCGCGTTCGACGCCGCGGACGAGACGAACGACGTGGCGGTTGCCGAGACCATGCGCAAAGACGCCTATCGTGGTGTCGCGGGCGCGATCCGCGATTTCCGCGGCGTCGCGGAGGACTTGACAAAGGCATTGGAGACGGAGGGCAAGTCTCTGGACGCGAAGGAACGTGATCTCTATCTTCTCCGCCGCGAGCAGGCCATCTTCCTTGAGGCGGCTAGCTGGCAGCGACTGACATGGCCCGCGGCAAAGGTGTCCGCGTTCCGCGCCCAGGCGGTGAAGGCCTACGAGAAGTATCTCGCCACCTATCCCAAGGGGCAGTATGCGCCGCAGACCCTCGTGAAGATCGGCACCATCTACACGGCGGAGAAGAACATGGAGAAGGCGCAGGACGCGTTTGGCCGCCTCCAGAAGGACTTCCCCGAGTCGGACGAGGCGAAGAACTCGTTGCCGCGCCTGGCGAAAACGCTCATCGAGATGGGCCTGAAGACCGAAGGCGTGGCCGAATACCGGAAGATGCTGGAATCCGCCGACGGCAAGTACACGGCAGGCCAGTTCCTCCTCGCGGGTAACGCCCTTCTGGATGCGAAGAGCTGGCAGGACGCGGGCGACGCCTACGCGAAGGTTGCTGAGCTTGCCGCCTCGCTCACGAATTCCGCCGCCTACCTCGCACCGGCGTTGATTGGCCAGGCCTCCGCCGCAAAAGGTGCAAAAAACTATGCGGAGGCGCGTCAGCGGCTCGACGAGTTTATTGAGAAGTACAGCAAGTCCTCTTTCGTGACGAACGCCTATGACATGCTCGTGGACGTCGCCATCGAGATCGGGCGCAACGAAAAGGACGACGCGTTGCGCATGAATGCGTTCAACGCAGCGTTTGGTGCCTTGAAGAAATTGCGCGCCTACCGTTATCCGCCGACGGCCACGGGCAAGCCAGACCTCAAGACGCAGCTCGAATTGGACCAGCTTGACCTCCGCAGCTGCGAGGTGCTCCTGTCCAAGCTGCATGCGGAAAAGGATCCGAAGGTCGACCGTCCGGAGGAGGCGAAGAAGACGCTGCGCCGCGCGGTCGTCCTCTTCACCTCGTACCTCATGGCGCACGACCCCTTTACCATCACCGACAACGGGACGAAAGCGTTCGTCAACGGGAAGAAGCAGTTCAACGACCTGAACCCGGTGCAGCGCAAGAACCTCGAGTTCTGCTATGGCAGGCTTCTGCCGCTTATGGTTGAGCAGGGGCTGGGCAAGCAGGAGATCGAGCCGTATTTCGACCGGTACATGGAGCTTTTCGGGGAAGGCGGATTCGACGGCAAGAAGGGCGAACACTACGATGACATTGAAAGCATCCGCAAGAAGGTGAAGGGCAAGTAAGCGAGAACGGAAGGAACGAAAGACATGCAAAGACTAATCACCAGTGCCTTGTGCGCGTTCGCGGCGTTGGCGGCCTCGGCGGCCGTGACGGGTTCGCTGAAGCTGGAGAACGGCGACGAGATGAAGGGAACCATCGGCTGGAGCGCCCGTGAAAAGGCCTACGTGGTGACGAAGGGGAAGTTCGAGCAGCGGTACAAGGCGACGGATGTCGCGGAGATCGACATTGAAAAACCTGCGGCGTTCGACGGTGCCGTCGCCCAGGTGGCGAAGGGGCAGGGGGCCGCCGCGATTCCCGTCCTCCAGAAAATCGTCAAGGATTATGCGCATCTGCAGTGGGACAAGATCGCGGGGCGCTATCTCGCGGAGGCGTACCTGGCCGCCGACAAGCCGGATGACGCATTGAAGGCCTGCAGGGGAATCATCGACGACGAGCCTTCCGCCGCGTACCGGGGCGATCTTGCACCGGCCTATTGGAGCGCGCTCCTCAGGCTCAATCGCCGCGCACCCCTTGAGAAGAGCCTTGAGAAGGCCATGAAAAGCGACGACCGCTTCGCGCGTGGCGCTGCCTTGATCATGCTCGGCGACATTGCGATGAAGGAAGGCAATGAATCCGTCGACGCCTGCAAGAAGGCCTTGACGGACGGCTATCTCCGCGTCGTGTTCCTGTACAAGGACGCCGACGTGGCCGCGAAGCTCCAGCCGGAGGCCCTCTACAAGGCAGCGCACTGCTTCGACAAGCTCAGCCAGAGCGGCCGGGCCGATTTCATGCGCACGGAACTGAAGCGTTCGTATGCATCCAGCCCGTGGGCGAACAAGTGAAGTGAATAACGAATAGTGAATAGCGAATAGTTTTAAACGAGAACAATCTCAAAACCCCAAGAGGAAGAAAAAATGAAAATGATGAAAATGCGCAAGAGTGTGGTCGCGGCGATGATGCTGCTGGGCCTTGTCGTGGCTCCGGTCGCGGCATCCGTCGCACTGGCGGATGACCCGGCACCGGCTGCTGAAGCCGGAAACGCCGAGGCGCCCGCGAAGAAAGAAGGCGGCGAAGGCCAGGACACGAAGAAGAAGACCAACAGCGGCTTCATGGGCGTGGTGTTCGGCTCGGGCGTTCTGGGCGTGATCCTGTGGGCGGCCCTTTTCCTCGACGGCGCGATGGCCATCTACTTCATCGTGGACTGCTGGGTGCTCATCAAGCCCCAGAAGCTGATGCCGCAGGGGCTCATCAACAACGTCCAGGGCGCGGTGGCCGAGGGTGACGTCATGAAGGCCATCAAGGCCTGCGAGACGGAGCCGTCGCCGATGTCGAACGTGCTGGCGGCCGCGTTCCAGCACGTGGAGGACGGCTATGACGTGATCCAGGATGCCGTCAACGCGGCGGCCGACCTCGAGATCGAACGCATCACGCAGCGCCTGACCTGGATTTCCGTGTGCTCCAACCTGGCTCCTTCGCTCGGCCTGCTCGGTACGGTGCAAGGCATGATCATGTGCTTCGCCACGCTGTCTTCCGGTTCGCCGGACGTCGGCGAACTGGCCGGCAACATCTCGCAGGCCCTGTGGACCACGGCCGGCGGCCTCGTGGTGTCCATCCCGGCCCTCACGTTCTTCTACTCGATCCGCAACAACGCGAACCGCCTCATCCTCCGCATGACGGCGCTCACGATGGAGCTCATCAAGCCGCTCCGCAACGTTGAAGTCGAGCCCGGGGCCTAACGCGGGGAAGGAGTCTTCCCATGAAGAAACCGAAGAACGAAGAGGCATCGCTGGACATGACGCCGATGATCGACGTCGTGTTCCAGCTGATTATATTCTTTGTCGTCACGCTGAAGATGACGGACAACCGGCAGGCGGAAATCAAGTTGGAGGACGGCGTGCATGGCATTGTCCTGACGCATGAGGAGCTGCCGCCGTCGCAACTGACGATCGACGTTCTGTCCAAGAACGGAAGAGGTCTCTACAAGATCGCCAACTATCCCGTCAATCCGGAGCAGATCAAGCAGAAGGTCGCGGAGCGCTACAGGCGCTACGGGGACTTCCCCTGCCTGATACGCGCCGACTGGAACACGCAGCACCAGCATGTCCGGCAAGTCATGGCCGCCTGCCTGGCCGGAATGGTGGACGGCGGGAAGAGGGACAACCCGATTCTGTCGTTTGTCGCGATCAACAAGGCGGGAAAAGAAGAGAAGTTCAGTCTTGCCGGGCGCTGGAAAGAATGGCAGGAAAAGCTCAAGAAGAAATAAGCTGGAGGCTTTGACATGGCACGTAGGCAACAGGAGGACCCCAAGGCTGAGATGACGCCGATGATCGACGTCGTGTTCCAGCTGATGATTTTCTTCATCGTCACGATCAAGCAGGAAGACATCTTCTCCAAGCTGAACGCGAGCGCGCCGAGTCCGAACCCGAATCAGTCGCAGACCGTCGAGGAAAAAGAGACGCCGATCGAGATTCAAATCGGGCAGGACAAGCGAGGCGTGCTGTTCAACCGCAGCTACGTGACCTTCGCCGCACTTGACCAGTATGTCAAGGAGCAGGCGACCCTGTCGACGGAGACGGCCGTGCACCTCAAGTGCACGCTCGACTCGCCGCACGGCAATCTCGTGCGCGTGCTTGACATCTGCCACAAATATAAGATGAACAACTTGTCCATTCTCAGCATGTAATGGAGGAAGGAGGTCGTCGCCATGGATACGATCAACGAAGAGGAACTGAAAGAGCAGCTCGCCGAGGAAATGGCGAAATACGAGGACGAAGGGTACTTCAAGCGCCTCTTGAAGATGTTCGCCGGTCTGGGCCGGTCGCACTCGTCACGTGAATACAAGGAGGCGATCATTGAGCTTCAGCGCCAGATCGCCCCGTTGCTGGCCATCCTTCTGCCTGTTGTCGGCGCCGTCATCCTGTTCGTCGTGACGGCCATGGATTCGACGTCCGAGCAGAAGATCGACCTTGAGATCGCCGAGGCCGAGAAGCCCGAGGAACTCGACAAGAACGAGCCTCCGCCCGACGTCGAGCCTCCGCCGGAGGACGTGGACGTGCAGGTCGATACGCCGAACGTGTCACCGGTTGCGGCCGCCGAGGTCCAGGCCCCGCCATCGACCGAGCCGCAGTCCTTCAAGCCGGCCGACGTTGACTCCGTGCTCTTGATCAAGAGTCCCGTCACGCTGAAGGGAATCGCGGGAGTCGCCCGTGACGCGGGCAGTCGAGGCAAGCTCACGGGCGGCGGCGCGCAGTACGGCGACGCCTCCACCGAGCGCGCCGTACGCATGGCGCTCCGCTGGCTGAAGGCCACGCAGGCCCCGGATGGCTCTTGGGGAACGAAGCCCGAACTTGGCCTCACGAAGGGCATGGACAAGGCAGCGGGCGCGGGTTTCGCGGTTCTCACGTTCCTCGCTCACGGCGAGACGCCGACGTCGAAGGAATTCGGTCCGACGGTCGAAAAGGCCCTGAACTACCTGATCAACAGCGTGTATGTGGTCAAGGACAAATCCGGCAACGAGGTGAAAGATCCCAATGGCAAGACGCCGTATGTCAAGATGCGCGGCGCCGGCGGGACCGAATACGGGTTCCTCATCGGCACGTATGCCCTCTGCGAGGCGTACGCCATGACGAAGAACCCGAATGCCCGCGCAGCGGCCGAGAAGACGCTCGCACGCATCATTTCGGGTCAGACGCCGACGGGTGGCTGGAACTACAACATGGCGCGCACGACGAAAGACGGTCCCGACGACATCTCCTTTGGCGGTTGGGCGATGCAGGCCCTGAAGGCGGGCAAGATGGCCGGCATCCACCTGCCTGGCATGGAAGAGTGCATCAAGAAGGCCGTCAAGTGCCTCAAGACGCGCAACTATTCGGAGAAGGCCGGTTTCGTCTACCGCGCCACCACCAACCACAAGGGCGGCGGCGGCGGTCTGGGCGGCGTCGGCTGCCTGGCGATGCAGCTTCTCGGCTACGCGAAGGAGCCGGAAGTCGCCAACGCCCTGACCGTTATGAAAGACTGGCAGCCTTCGCTTGACAAGGAATATTCCTATGTCAAGAGCGGCACGCGGCACAATCCTCAGTATTACTGCTACTATGCCGCGCAGTGCAAGTACCAGGCCGGCATGGCCAAGAACGCGACCCCGGCGAACTTCACGCTCTGGAAGAAATGGAACCAGGAGATGAAGGCCCTCTATCCGAAGACCATCATCAAGGTGATCGACACGAAGACGAACAAGCCGTACACGATTGACGATGCGACCGGCACGCCGCGCGAGATCGGGCATTGGGTGAACGGCGACCATTACAACTACGACGTGATGGGCACCTGCCTTGCCGCGCTCCAGCTGATGGTCTACTATCGCTATCTGCCCACGACCCAGCTGAAGGCCACCGAGGTCGAGGCGGACGTCGAATCCCTCTCCAAGGACAAGACTGGCGAGATCAACGTCTCGATCGACATCTAATCCATGCCGTTCAGCCTTTTCCTCGCCCTCAAATACCTAAAGCCCAAACGCAGCGTGACCAGTGTGATCACCTGCGTTTCGGTTATCGGGGTCTTTCTCGGCGTGGCCGTGGTCATCATCGTCCGTGCGGTGATGACTGGATTCGGCGACCTTTGGGAGGAGAAGATCCTTGATTTCAAACCGCATGTGACCGTAAGGTCAAAAGGCCCCGGACCTGTCATCCGCGGCGGCGAGGGACTTGCGAAGCAGATCGCGGCCGTGCCAGGCGTCGTGGCGGCTTCGCCGGAAATCAATACGCCCGTGATGTTGCAGCGCCGCGGGATTGTTTCAACCCCCATTCTCATTGGCGTGGATCCCGATTGCATCCGCAACGTCTACAAAATCGGCAATCCCGTTGCGGGAGAGTTCGACCTTGAAGGCGATTCCGTCGTTCTGGGTGTTGATCTTGCGCGGACCCTTCGTGTGTTCGTGGGCGACGAAGTTACGATCTACTCGCCCAAGACCTTGGCCGCGCGCGACGAGATCTACCTCCCCCTCAAATGGCGCGTGACGGGAATCTACTCCTCCGGCCAACGCGACTACGACGCTCATTTCGCCTTCTGCTCCTTGCCGAACGCACGCGACCTCATGGGAATGGAGGAGGGCGTGTTCGTCCTGAACGTCAAGACCGCGGAGCCGGCCAACGCGCCCGTTCTCGATGCCATTTGCGAACAGATCAACGGCATTGCCCCGACATGCCGCGTGGAGACGTGGCGGCAGGCGGACCGCGAGATCTTCAACGCGCTCGCGGTGGAGAAGAACATGACGGCGATTCTCCTGCTCCTCGTCACCGTCGTGGCGCTGTTCTGCGTGATGAACACGCTGCTCGTGCTGACCGTCCAGAAGACGTCCGAAGTCGGCCTCTTGAAGGCGCTTGGATTCTCGAAGCTCAAGATCATGGGCGCGTTCGTGGTGCATGGCCTTGTCCAGGTCACGGCCGGCACCGTGCTGGGCCTTGTCGCCGCGTATGCCGTCCTGCGTAACCTCCAGAACATCGTGGACCTGTTGGCCCGTTTCGGCGTACAGGTGTTCCCGAAGGCGGTCTACGGTCTGGATGCGATACCCTATCGCCTTGTGGCGGCGGATGTCATCTGGGTGGTCGTCATCGTCTATTTCTTCGGCTTGTTGGCTTCGCTCATACCGGCGTTTCTCGCCGCATCAAAGAACCCCGTGGAGGCGCTGAAAGGCTGATATGCCCGTCTTGGAAGTCCAGAACGTCGCGAAATCGTATCGCCTGCCGGGGCAGAAGACGATCCCCGTGCTGGAGGACGTGTCGTTGTCCGTCGAGCTTGGCGAACACGTGGCCATCGTCGGACGGAGCGGTGCGGGGAAGACGACGCTGCTGAACATCTTGGGCGGACTTGACTGCCCGACATCCGGTGACGTGCGGATCGACGGCGTTTCGCTGTTTCACGGGTTCGGTGCTGCGCGTCGGCGAAACCGCGTCCGTGCGTCGAAGATCGGGTTCGTCTTCCAGAGTTTCCACTTGATGCCGGAACTTGACATCGTGGAGAATGTGGTGCTGCCCGCGATGACGGGGGCCGTGAAGATCGCATCCCCGCGGACCCGCGCGAAGGACTTGCTCGCGAAGGTGGGGCTGTCAGACCGCATGAACCACCTTCCCAGCGAACTCTCCGGCGGCGAGCAGCAGCGCGTGGCCCTGGCGCGCGCGCTGATGTGCAGCCCGCGGATTGTCTTTGCCGACGAGCCCACCGGCAACCTCGACAAGCTGACGGGCGCCGAGATCATGAAGCTCCTCTTCGAGGTGAGCGAGACGCCGTTCGCGCTCGTGATGGTGACCCACTCCCAGGAGGCGGCCGCGCTCTGCGACCGCGTTCTCACCCTCGGCCACGGCAAGTTGGCCTGAAAGGCGGTATGACATGGTGCGCCAAGCGAAGCTCGGCAGAACTAACAGAATGAAAGGAATCTGTACGGCAAAGAAAACGACATGCCGATAGGAAGGTTGGCTGTGCGAAGGGCGACCGACGCGCAGAAGCCCAACTGGACAAAGGAATGAGC